>JADGBX010000420.1 GCA_015231265.1 Magnetococcales bacterium
TACACCGCGGAACCTATGGTTCCGCACCTCCTTTTAGGGAGATGGTATGGCAAAAGACAACGTCAAAACCTTGAGGCGCTGCCTCAAACTCCGCCAGGGCCCCCGCGCCCTGGACCCGAAGAGGTGTAAAAACCACGGACTTAACACCTGAACGGCCACGGATTTAACACCTGAACGGCCACGGATTAACATCCGAGATCCCCGCCGCCCGTTTCCACGGCGCGTTGCGCCTCCATCTACTCCATGGAGAAGTGAATGGAGAGAGGATCGTTGGGAGTAACCTTACGACCCATGCCGATAACCCCCTCGCCCTGAATCACATGCTCGTCACGATGGATCACCAGATTCTCACCCTCTTTGGTGTGGACGAAGGTGCCGTTGGTACTCTGATCGACCAGCATGAAACGTCCGCGACGAAACTCAATCTTGGCATGAAGACGGGAAGCCATGGTATCAGGCACCATGAAATGGTTCTGCTTACCCCGTCCCAATGTGATGGAAGGTAGCTCCTGCCCCACATCCAGAACGCGTCCCTGGAAAGTCACTTTCATAACTTGAGGTGCTACAGGAGCCTCCTGGACCACGGCTGCGGGGAATCCGGGCCCGCCCATGATGGTCAACTCCTCCTCTTCGCCCCAAGTCAGCTCGTAGATTTCAACCGGGTTGGCCTTCCCTTTGACGCGGGTGGTGATGATCAACCGGGTATCCATCTGCAGCATGCGATTCATCTGCTCTTTGGTTTCACCGGTGGTCATGATCTGGTCGGCTTTGGCCTGAGCAGCCATACGTGCAGCCAGATTGACCGCATCACCGAACACATCTCCACCCTCTTGGATCACCTCACCGAAATGAAACCCGATGCGGATATTCAGAGGATGTCCCCAAGCGGGAGACTGGTTGTTCACCTCTTCCTGCATGCGAACCGAGGCGTCGGCGGCCAGATCGGCGGAGGGGAACGTGCACATCACCTCGTCACCGATGGTTTTGATCACACGGCCACTATATTCATTGGTGATGGCGGTGAGCAGTTCGATACAACGGGAGGTGAGTTCCCTGGCCTTGGCATCCCCGAACGACTCGTAGAGACGGGTACTGCCTGCGATGTCGGCAAACATGATGCTGAGGTTACGGTTTTCTCTCATGGCCATGGTGAGTACCCCAATTTCCCTTCTCTCTATCAACGAACCCGAGCGCTTTCCACACCGTCCGGCTGGACGGGTGCATCACCCGATGTCGAAAGCCGTCCAATTCTGATCGTAACTCGATATTAACTCAAAACAGCCGCCAAAATCACTGTGACGTTATCTTTTCCGCCCCGCTCCTTGGCCTGCTCGATCAACAGAGTGCAGGCATCCTCCAGCGTATCGGGCGTTGCCGAACGGAGAATCCGATCCATCATGTCATCGGTCAACATTCCGGAGAGACCGTCGGTACAGATCAGGAAGATATCACCGGCTTCCGCCTCCTGGAAGGCAACATCCGGCGTGACATTCTCTGACGGCCCCATGGCCTGGAGGATGATATTCTGTGCCGGCGGGCGGCCCGTGCCTCCAAAATCGATCCACTGCTGATACATGGAGTGGTCGCGCGTCACCTGCAGGAGCCGATTCCGGTGGTAACGATAGACACGGCTGTCACCGACATGAAACACCACCGGTCGGGTACTGTAGTCCGAGAACCAGAGCCCCACCACCGTGGCACCCATGCCACTCCCTTCATCGAAACCCCGCTCTCTATTGAGAGCGTTCACCTCGGCGTTGGCTTTTTCCACCGCCGAACGCACCGATGTAAGCAGAGGGCTGGGTGGATCGTCGAGGGTTGGTCCATCGCCATCGGCATCCTGCGGCATCTCGATGACGGTGGCCTCGTTGTCCGTCTCCTCAACGACGCTGAACGGTCCGTTGCTCAGAGTAGCCGCCATGGATTCGATCACATGGTTGCTGGCCACCTCTCCGGCATCATGACCGCCCATGCCATCGGCCACGATCAGCAGACCCGATCTTTCATCGAGGCGATAGCTATCTTCGTTGAGCGTGCGGACACACCCAACGTCACTGTGTCCTACGGCCTTGATCCGGCCTCCGATGGTGATTGCCATACGCATCTCGAACTCTGATGCGGTTACGTTCCTGAAGCCAACATCCCTGGTATCCACGCTGGGAGCTGAATCTTTCAGAACTCTTATAGGAACCCTCTGGGCACGCCCTACTGCTGAATCCGTGATAAGCACTCTTTCGGCATCAACACCGTGACGGACGATACAGTCCCATCCCTGCTGCAGAACCCTCTTCAACGCGACT
>JADGBX010000421.1 GCA_015231265.1 Magnetococcales bacterium
TTCAGGCAGGGACTAAGATCGGTGCTTTGGGAAGGAGTTACACCTGGGAAAACGGAGGCTATGGTGCCCATCTGCACCTGGGCCTGCACGACGGCCCCTATCTCCAGGTACCACATATCGGACGGATAATGGATCTGCGCTTCAGGGGGAGAATGCGACGGGGAGTCGTGGTCCATGCCGACCAGAACCGTACCCATCTGCGCATTCACGAGGGCTACGGCACACGCATCGTTCACAAAGCGACCACGTGGGTGACCGGTTACATCTCGCACCATGCTTGGGAAAGCCATGATCACGGCTGGCTCTCTCCACAACCCTTTCTAAAGAGATGGTGCCAACAGTCGTAGAAACGGTCTCCGGAGTTATCTTCGCACGCTTTTCCCACTGCGCGCGGCATCCCACTGCTCTGTCAAGCTGATCCCATCACGCATGGTGGAGAGCTGCTGCAGAGAGATCAACGCCCCGAAACGGGCGGTCATGGAGGAATCAATCGTCAGAATGAGATGGCCACCCGTCGCGCGAACAACGGAACAGGGAAAACGGTGGGTCCTCCCCTCCACATCCACCAGCAGAGATCCCTCCATTTCCGGAGAGATGCCGGAGATCTCTCGCCCGAGGTCAAGATCAACACCATTGAGACTGATATTGTGCGTGGTGCCATCAATGGCCCGCCCTGATGTGGTGACAAAGAGCATGGGGACATTGATCCACTCCCGCTCCCACTTCCTGCGGCTGGCATCCTCGGCATCCCGGCGACCACTCTCATCTCTTCGGTCGGACCGGCTGCGCATATCGACATCTTCCGGAAGCTCGGTCTCAAGAAAACGGCGATCGAACTGCTCAGAAGCGCGTCGATCCGATTCTAGCTCCAATCGACGATCTACAGCTTTGGTGACTTTACGTTTCAACTCCAACGGATCTTTTGTATCGTTCATGGCTTCCATTACCGAGATTGTAGGAGACGATAGCGTGCATCGATCCACACCACCGGCATCATGGTATCAGGAGAGTGGAACCGGACGTAACCCCAATCATCGATCCTTCCTGGACATCACAACAGAAACACCGGGATTCCCAGCTGCATCCAGGGCACGATCCTCTTTTGCAGATCACTGGAGAGCGCAACGCATCCTAACGTGTAATCAAAGGACTCGGCACCCCCATGGATCATGATCAGATCACCCAGAGCGGTACCCCGATACGCTTCCCCTCTGTCCAGGGATCGGCGAATGATCGAACGATATTCGGTCAGTGAGATGGCACCTCTGTTGAGCCCTTTCCATGCGTCCATCGGCCCTGGATAACTCAACTCGAACGACGGTAGCTTGGCCCCGGTTTTCGGGTCGAGCCCGAAGGTGCTCTCCGACTGAATGCGTGAGATGTAGTAGAAACCGGAAGGAACCCGCATATCCCCCTTTTTCTGCTTGGGATCAGAGACATTGTTGAAACCGATGGTGATGGGAAAAGAGATGATCTTGCGGGTGGTCTTCCCGATTCTCCAGAAGGTGATCAATCGCTTCTTCTTGTCCACGGTGATCAGTTTGCCACGATAGGCCGGGGGCAGGGACAACAGCGTGGTGCGCTGATCGTGAGATAAACGGGCCACCGCAAGCCCGTCTCCACTCTGGACAGCGTCCGCATCACCCAGACGATGTCGTTTGATCCAGAATGCTTTATCGAGCACCGGAATCCTATACCAGACATACCCGCCGCCGGTTTTCACTCTGTCCGGCACCACCCGCATCCCACGCATCAGTCGAAACATCACCTTGGACGACGACGTTGGTCGCGCATGAACATCCAGTGTCGGCACCAGAACCGTCAATCGCTTGCCCAGCTCCTTCTTGGGGTCCGCTGAAGCCGATAAGGTCGTCAACCAATGTGCAGGCGGTGTGGGCAGTGCAGGAAGAATCGGCTTCCAATAGAGCCCGGAGCGACGACGGTTCCAGATATTGGGTGTTTTAACCCCCTTCCTCTTCTCGACTTCTTCAGACCAGGGGTACCAGAGTCGACGTTTCCGATAAAGCCCCTGAATCCAGATTCCCCCCTGCTTATCACGCTTCACGGCATCCACACGTAACGGCGCCCCGAAAGGAGCCCACGCCACGATGTTCGCCTGGGCAGTTGGTCGGAATCGACCTGCCAGCTTGGCGGGAACAGAACTGTATCGATTTCCAATAATCGGCTCTCCACCGGAAATATCTTGTGCTTCGACGGGAAAGACGACCATCAACAGCACCATGGAAACCAGAGTTGCCACAATGGTCAGGTTCCAAGACGATGGTTCCAGTCCTGTCG
>JADGBX010000422.1 GCA_015231265.1 Magnetococcales bacterium
GGAAATCCTCCCTTCTGTCCTGGATTGCCGGGGTGAGTCACCCTCT
Source organism: Magnetococcales bacterium (assembly GCA_015231265.1). Lineage (GTDB taxonomy): Bacteria > Pseudomonadota > Magnetococcia > Magnetococcales > JADGBX01 > JADGBX01. The sequence continues at coordinate 47 of JADGBX010000422.1, forward strand.
TCGGATCGAGGGGGCGTGTCTTCTTTCCGGTGTGTCGGTGGATGCTCTCAACGACCGAGAACGCGCTGCGACTCTGGGCATGCTGTTTCAGGAGCAGGAGGGGCGGCTGCTCTCCTCTCGGGTTGAAGAGGAGATCCTTTTGACCGCGAGAAGCCTCGGGCGTGTCGGTGACCGGGAAACGGAACGGTTGCAGGAGGTTATGGCCGTGGTCGGGCTTGCCCCCGCACTGCTCGCTCGCTCCACACACACGCTCTCTCCATCGGAGCGTCACTGCATGGCGCTGGCGTCCGTGCTGGCCCATCGGCCGCGATTGCTGCTGTTGGATGAGCCGGATGCTCTCCTTTCGGATCAGAGGGCTGATGCTCTCGCCCAGCGTCTGCAGCGCTACACGCATCATCACGCCATCGCCACCCTCACGGTTACCGGGCGCCAATGCTGTGCCCGACGCTTTGCCGATCGAGTGCTTTCACTGCAACGGTCTGAGCAGGTGTGAGTAGAACGAATCCTGGACGGATCGATCGGACTGACGGATACTTTTTCGTATATCCATGAAGCTCTTTCGGAGTCCGTCTCACGAATGCCCGCCACCGCCACACACGCCTTTCTTGCCAAACCGGTCAGTGATCCCGACCACACGCTCTCACGTCTGGATAACGGTCTGACGATTGCCACCTTTCCCATGCCTTGGTTGCATGAGGTGTCGGTCACACTGATGCTGCGCGCCGGCAGCCGCTTTGAAACGGCGGAACAGACCGGCATCGCCCACTTTCTCGAACACATGGTGTTCAAGGGAACCCGGCGCCTGCCCGATCCCTGGCGTCTGCATGATCGTCTGGAGAGCCTGGCCGGTGCCATGAATGCCGCCACCAGCATGGAAGCGGCCTCCTACTGGATCTCCTTGCCGTCGGAGTATCTGGGCGATGGTCTGGAACTCTTCAGTGAGATGTTCACCCAACCGGCGTTTCGGGATATTGAGACCGAGCGCAAGGTGATCCTGGCGGAGATGCGTGAGGAGATGAACGACGAGGGGGATATCACCCATTCGGCCATTCTGGCGGGCAGTCGCCTCTGGCCGGAGGATCCTCTTGCCCGCTCCATCACCGGTGTCGAAGAGAGTGTCAAGCGGTTCAATGAAGCGGATCTCCACGCCTTCAAGCAGCAGCTCTATGTCGGGGAGAACAGCGCGCTCTGTTTCTCCGGTCCCATCGCGCATGATCAGGCCGTGGCACTGGCGGAGCGGAGCTTCTCCAGTTTTGAACAGGGGCGGAAACCGCCTCTTCCTGAGCCGCCATCGATGCCGGATGGCCCCCATTTCGTCGCAGCCAACGACCTCTCCTCCCAGTTTCAGTTGGGGCTCTTCTTCCGGACGCCTGAGGGGTTTTCCCACGCCGATTATGAACGTTATGCGGCTCTGAGGCGGGTGCTTGACGACGGTTTCTCCTCGCGGCTTCAGGTGCGATTGCGGGAGAAGCGCGGCCTTGCCTACGATATCTGGGCCAGCCTCTCCATCTATCGGGATACCGGCGCGCTTGAGTTGGGGGCGCTGTGCGACGATGGACATCTGGAAGAGGTGTTCGATGCTTTGATCAATGAGATCCACCTTCTTACGGAGGCGCCTCCGGCGGAGGAGGAGTGGCGGCGGGTGCTCACCCGCTGGAAAGCTGCCGTGATCACCGGCCCCGACCGTCCGGCGGAGTTGATCGACACCTACGTCACCGATGCGCTCTTTGATGTCCATGGTTCGCTTCCGGAACGCTGGCGGCGTATCGATGCGCTGGATATGGATCTGTTTCCACGGATGGCGAAGAGGATCTTTCAGCCGGAGAATCTGGTGGTGGTGCTGATCGGACCCAAAGCAAAAAGTCGGGTCGAGACTCTGCAACGTCGTTTCAATGGCATTGTGCCGATGACCATCCGTTGAGTGTCTGTTGGTCGCGTGAATGAAGGGGGGCTTTCAATGACGGATAAAACTGTGTTCCCATGGCGTGTGCATCGAAAGGGGATCGCTACGACTTGTGTGCGTTCCGGCTTGGTGGTCGCTCTTGCTCTTGTGTTGTCGGGGTGTGCAACCCGACCCTTCACTGCCCAGGAGAAGGCGGACTTGGCGACGGTGGTTGAGCAGGCCAATACCGTCTATCACATCTGTATACGTCAGAGCGCCACGGCGCTGGATGACCACATCACACCGGTTTACGAGGTTGCGACATACATCGAAGGGATCTGTCGCCCTGCCTGGAAGAAGTCGGTG
>JADGBX010000423.1 GCA_015231265.1 Magnetococcales bacterium
CAGTCCAGCATGGGTTCCGGGAACACCCTCGCCATCGGCCGACTGCAACAACCAGAGCGGCTCCCGCACCTGCTGCACGCCATGGACCAGCTCTTCAGGCGTCAACAACACCCGGCTGTCGGTATCCTGAATCCAGCACAATGTCATGGCAGAACTCCTCATTTCGCATTTCCTTCATCGTCAAGAGCGGGAAAGGTCATGATGAACGTCGCGCCCTTGCCGGAGCGGCTGCGAACAGCGATCTCACCGCCGTGATGGCCCATGATGCGCTTGACGATGGAGAGCCCCAATCCAGCTCCACCACCACCATCTCCGACCGGTCTCCAGAACCGGTCGAACAGCCGTTCCTGATCGCTCTCGGAGACACCACTGCCCCGATCGATCACCCGCACCTGCGGTTGCGGAGTCTCACGCAACTCCACGCTAACGGTCTCTCCAACAGGGGTGTGTCGCAGTCCATTCTCCACCAGATTGCGCACTGCCTGAACCAGGGCCGCATGGGACCCGTTGACGGATAACGCCTCCGCACACCCCACCACCTCCAACTCCTTACCTTCACCGATGGCCAGCGGAGCCAGCATGGCCACGGTTTCACGGCACACCTCCAGCAGATCGGCCCGAGCCTCCCCCGGGAGTATGAAGGTGTCCAGCTGTGCCTCTTTGAGCAGTTGATTGACAAGCCGGATCAGATTCTCCAGATCGGCAAAGAGCGGCTCTACCTGGTCAGGAGGCAGAGTCATCTGCAACCGCGACATCAAAACCGTCAGAGGTGTGCGTAGCTCATGGGCAACATCCGCCGTGAATTCACGCTGCCGCCGATAGCCGGTTTCCAACCGGTCCAGCGCATCGTTAACAGCGGCCACCAGGGGTTGGATCTCACCGGGCAGATGGGTTCCGTCCAAGCGCAGATCGAGATTATCCGGCCCAAGATCCGACACCTTGTCGGCAATGGATACCAGAGGTTTCAACTCATGGCGCAGGGTGAAATGAATCGCCACAAGCACCAATCCGAATGACAGAATCACCACCCAACCGAAATCCTCGAAAAACTCCTCCAGCATCAGATCGATAAAGACATCCGTATGGGCCGTGTTCTGAACCGCTTGGACGTAGAAGGCATGCCCCTTGATGTGAAAAGAGAGCGCTGCCCCGGCAAAAATCGTATCAGGACTCTCCGACGGTGCCTGAAAGTAGTGGGCTCCCTTACCCGGAAAGGGCTCGAAGGGGGTGAACAGCTCCGGATCCTCTTCGGAGCCGAGAAGAATCTCTCCGTGATGGTCGAGAACCACGAAGCGGTATTTGCCGCTACGTCTGCTCGGATCGTACCGCTCCTTTAATCTCTCCGTCCAAACCAGATGCACGCTTTCTCCTGCATCCAGGCGCAAGTGACGGATCACCTCCGCTGCCTGCTGATGGAGCTGGAACTCGAAAAGATGCCGGGAGGATTCACCGATACGGGATCCGATGGCCAGGATCAAGAGTACCAAACCGGTGATACCCATCAACCCCACACGCAGAAGCAGGCGCTGTTGTAACGACCGGGAGGAGGTCTTCATGAATCATTCCGCTCCATGATCATGTAACCGACCCCCCTCACGGTGTGGATCACCACCCGGATGGTCGCTGAAGCCAACCGCTTACGCAACCGGGAAATGTGTGCCTCGACGGCATTGGACTCCACCTCATCATCATACCCGTAGATCCGCTCCTCCATCACCGTTTTCGAAACCACTTTGCCCACGCGACGCATCAGCTGCTCAAGAACATCCAGCTCCCGACGGGAGAGTGTCACGGGACGATCCCCGATGACGACCTCTCGATCCACCGTGTTGAAGATGAGATCACCCACGGTCAATGTCACACCAAGGGCACCGCCCGGTCTGCGCAGAAGGGCTTTGATGCGGGCGATCAGTTCAGGCATGGCGAACGGTTTTACCAGATAGTCATCGGCGCCGCTGTTGAGACCATCCACCCGATCGTCCAGACTGTCCCGAGCGGTGAGGATCAACAACGGTGTCACACGATCCCGTTTGTTACGCAGGTGGAAGAGCACCTCCTTGCCGTCTCCGTCCGGCAGACCCAAATCGAGAATAACGGCATCGAAGACGACCCCATCCACCGCTGCCAGTGCATCCTCCACACTGGCGACACAATCCACCGTAAACCCGGCCTTCTGCAACCCCTCGGCAGCGAGTGCCGACAGTTTGGCATTGTCTTCGACTAAAAGCAGTCTCACGCGTCAATCCCCTTGTCTACGCTTTCGTCATACCCGGCCTCTCTGTCTCGGCCAGGCT
>JADGBX010000424.1 GCA_015231265.1 Magnetococcales bacterium
TTCCCCCGCGCCTCCTGGATCGCATCGACCAGAGCCCCTTCGTGGTTGGACTGGAAAAAGGTCAGTTGCGCGCCGAGCGCCTGCGCTTTCTCCCGGCAGAGGGTTTCAATGCCGTCCAACGTCAGGCTTCCGTACGTCGATCTCTCCCGGATACCGAGAAGGTTGAGGTTCGGTCCGTTGACAACCAGGATACGCACACCTCTAACGGGTCCGCTCATGTCCGCTCCCTCCGCAACTTTACCAAAGTGTAGTGCATGTTTTCCAGATTTTGCATCATTTTGCATCGATTTTGCTGCCGTATTCCCTGAAAAGCACCCAAAAATGCGCGCAAAACTTGCAAAATGGCCTCTTTCCCCACAGCAGGCCGACGCGTGAGCATCGCAGGGGGCGCATTCGGTTCGACATGGCGACAGAGCGCTGTCTGAAACCTCAACAATGCATTGAAAACATTATCTTTATATAGATCATCACTCTGCTGATCGACGTCACTGATCTGAGGCTTCGACGTGGTGGGAATTGCTGCTGCCGAGGCGATCAACAGGTCAAGAAACCGCTCCAGAGCCTGATGACGGCTCTCCTGGGGCTCTGTTTGGTCGGGGTTTCCATTCTTGACGGTTTTTTGTGCAGAAATGGCCGGAACGGGGTCGATTCCGGTCGGTTCAGGACCATTTTTCGCCGGATCGATACCAGCAAAGGCGGAACCGCGACTGAAATCCAGAGTCGCCAAAGCGATGCGGTAGGCAGCCACCGGAGCATTGCCGTACTCTTGGAGCCTCTCTTCTATCAACTGCTCCAGCTCCTTGCTGCGCGCTTCCAGAAGACGACCGAGAATGATCCAGTGCGCCACATGCTCCGGTGTCGCCTGCATCCGGCTGTCGAGCAGAACCACCGCCTCCTCCAACTGCCCTTCCCAGAGCAGAGTGACGATTTGGTTGAGATCCTTCTGCGCTGCCTGACTGGGTGCATGACGCTCCATCGACGGCTCACTCTCCGTCACAAGCGGCAGCACTCCGGACGCCTCCTGATCCACATCGGTCCCCTTGGCAGTTGCCGTCAATCACGGCTGTTTGGGCCCCCGCTTCCCCTGAACAGAGCGTTCAGTGTGCCAAATCCCCACCGACTCGGCAAACTTCCCCCTTGCCAAAACGGCAATTCCCGCCAGAATGAAAGGGACTCCACTCATTTATCATGTGATCAACAGCGCACCTCCCGATGGGGAACCGCGCCAGGATGACGGAAGCGAACACTCATGAACATCACCTTGAACGGCGAATCCCACACCACCACCAGCGGCATCTCCGTGGAGGGTCTGCTGAAATCCCTGGAGTTCGACCCCACGAAAGTGGCGGTGGAACGCAATACGGCGGTGGTTCCCAAGGCGCAGTATGCCGAGGAGAAGCTTGCCGATGGCGACCGCATCGAAGTGGTGCACTTCATTGGCGGAGGTGAAAACGCTGCCGATCCCCTGGTGGTGGCGGACCACACCTTCAACAGTCGACTCCTGGTGGGCACCGGCAAGTACAAGGATTTTGAAGAGACCAAACTGGCCATCGAAGCCAGCGGTGCCGAGATCGTCACCGTCGCGGTACGCCGGGTGAACGTCAGCGATCCCAACGCCCCCATGCTCACCGATTACGTTGATCCGAAGAGATACACCTACCTGCCCAACACCGCCGGCTGCTTCACGGCAGAGGATGCGGTGCGCACCCTGCGTCTGGCCCGAGAGGCCGGGGGCTGGGATCTGGTGAAGCTGGAGGTGCTGTCGGATCCGAAATATCTCTGGCCCAACAATCCCGAGACCCTCAAGGCGGCAGAGCTGCTGATCAAGGACGGTTTCAAGGTGATGGTCTACACCACCGACGATCCCTACCTCTGCAAAACCTTCGAGGATATGGGCTGCGTGGCGGTGATGCCTCTGGCAGCCCCCATCGGCTCCGGTCTGGGTGTGCGCAACCCCTACACCATCAAGATCATCATCGATCAGGCCACCGTGCCGGTGCTGGTGGATGCCGGTGTCGGCACCGCCTCCGACGCCGCCATCGCCATGGAGCTGGGCTGCGACGGTGTGTTGATGAACACCGCCATCGCCGGCGCCAAGGATCCCATTCTCATGGCCAGTGCCATGCGCAAGGCGGTGGAGTCGGGCCGGGAAGCGTTCCTGGCCGGTCGCATCGAGAAGAAGCTCTACGCCACGGCGTCGAGCCCTCTGGACGGCACCTTCTTTTGAGTGCCGCTGGGAGTGACGCAGCCCATGAGTGATACCACCCCCTTGGAGTGGGATTGTCGCTGGCC
>JADGBX010000425.1 GCA_015231265.1 Magnetococcales bacterium
TCTGGCCTCCTCCTTACTGACAAACAGACTGGCATCGAATTTGGCCGCCACTGCCCGCTCATGGTGAAGAAGCAGCTTGCCTTCTCGTCGATAGATCCACCCCATGATGCCCGAATGCTCACGGGAGTATTGTCGCCACTTCTGGGAGTCCACATCGACAAAATCTATGATCCGCCTCACCCCCTTGCAGAGAGTGTCATCCCACACCAGAGGTGCAACCCCGGATGAGTAGACGACAATCCGGGTGATGCTGCGCTGTTCAAGGATCTCACGCACCCAGCTGCGCATCACACTATCTCGGTAGTATGGCAGGGTAATGGGTTCTCGACGCCATAAACCCGACAGTCCCCGGATCTTCGCCAACAGGGGATCAAGCTTGAGCGCCTTCACCTCTCCTGCGACCAACTCCTGTAGTCGATCCAGATGCTGCCAATCAACAGGATCATCGATAAATGTCCCCACATGCACCCGATACTCCGCCGCCAACGCTTTGAGCAGGTGATAGGAGCGGATTTTGTCCCCTTTGTTCGGTGGGTAGGGTATCCTGTGCGAAAGAAACAGAAGCTCTTCCATTGGTTTATACGACTCCTTCTTCAACATCTGCCTCAAGAGAGGAAACTTCCCCTCAGTTTGCCCCGCTCCTGGAGTAGCAGCAAGTCCTGAAACCTCTTGAAACCGATCCTCTTCACACACGCGTCATTTGTGTTACCTTCCCCCATAGACAACATGAATGGTGAAAGATTCATAAAATGACTGGTCGTTCCTGGGAGTTCTGGAGTAGTCTTGGGTCTTTCAAAGCCACTCTTTTTTGAATCGTCGAACCCTATCGCATCTGTTAGAGGGAACATATCCATGCCAACGTCGCGCTCCGCAACCTTCCGTGCGCCGCTCGGATCACTTCTATCCACCACCCGCGCACTCCTCCTTACCGGTGTCATCGGATCGGCAACGCTCCTTTCGGGCTGCCTGGAGACCGTGCCCTGGTTGCCTCCTATGGATGGCTCGGAATATAACGTTCTCTACTCGCCCAACGACCACATCAAGGACCTCCTCTTGAAAGGGGAACTTGATGCAGCCCATGATGTCTACGCCAGTGAGAAACCCTACTTCGACCACTTCATCACCAACGGTGACAAGGCTCCCGACGGCGCTGAAATGTTGAAGCTGGCAACGCTGGATCACTATCTACCTCAGGCTGAAACCTCCGTCATCGCTTTGGAGAGCAGAACCTGGCCTGCACCCAGGAGAAAATGGCCGGAGATGCGGCAGTTTATGGACAAGGCGGTCGAATCCGTCGATACCCTCAACGAATTCGTCCTTATGCAGGAGCCCGCCTTCCGCCCTGCCCGCCTGGATGAACTCGTTGAGATTCTGAGCAAATACAAAACACCGATCCGGGCCGATGCCGCCAAGCATTTTCGCGACTACGATCTTGCGGGAGATGACAATTTCTTCAAGATCTACCCTGTTGAGATCAACGAGTACAGCTTTCTCAAACGCAATCGTGACGTCTGGATGCGCACCGTTAGAACACTGGATGCAACCGGACTCAAGCGCTTGCGTGACACCTACGACGACTACATGATCCGTGATCTTGAAGAGGATCTTGGTGAACGTTACTTCAGTGCCCTGGTCAAACAACGCGGCAATGACGTTGATGCTTTGACCATCATCAGAGACGTGCAACGCACCCGTGATGCCAAGTTCGTCATGCGTTCCGTACCCAACCTTACTCTGTTCCTCGCTGAGATTGAGAAGAGTGCCGCTGCCGATGGCCGCTTCGATACCAGCGTTGAGACCGATTTTCCTCTGCAACATGCGACGGTCAAACTGCCTAACGTTTACAAAGCACAAGGGGCGGAATCTGCAGATGTTCTGTTCATTACCGCAACGATTGGTGCCAGAACTGGCCGCCGTACCGTTGATACCTCACAGATTGAATCGGAGTTTTTCTCAGGAACCCATGAGGAGCCCAACCCTGATCATCGACGTCTTTTGATCGAGTTGGAAGAGGCCGTCCTGAAATATCGTGAAACCCATCCGGAGCTGACTGACGAGGATATGGAGAAGATCCGTAACCGCACCGTCTCTGCTGAAGCCCGCAGAACCTCCGATGAAGAGGGCGGAATCCTCAGTGTGTTCGATGTCTTTGACTGGACCTCGGAAGAGGATCGTATCGCAGCGATTCAGACCGAGTTCAACAACACCCCCGCCGTCAAAGTGGTGGACGATTTCACAACCTATAAGTTTGACAAACGTGACGTGGAGTCAATCAAAGAGGCGCTTGTCCGC
>JADGBX010000426.1 GCA_015231265.1 Magnetococcales bacterium
CACCGCCGCCGACCTCTGGCGTCCGGAGAACCGCCGTTCCGATGCTGCCCTGCGCACCATCTACGGCACCATCTGTCTGGGGTTGCGGGACTATGTGCGAAAGAACGGCTTTCGCGGTGTGGTGTTGGGGCTCTCCGGCGGCATCGACTCGGCGCTGACGGCGGCGGTGTGTGCCGACGCCCTGGGCCCGGAACGGGTAGAGACGCTGATGCTGCCCTCCCCCTACACCACTCGCGACAGTCTCAAGGATGCCGTCGACTGTGCCGAACGTATCGGCACCCGGCTGGTGGAGGTGGGGATCGGCGGTCTGTTCGAGGGGTTCAAGGCGCAGTTGGCCGAGGAGTTTCGTGGACTGCCGGAGGATGTGACCGAGGAGAACATCCAACCACGCATCCGGGCAACGCTTCTGATGGCGGTCTCCAACAAGAAGGGGGCTCTGTTGGTCACCACCGGCAACAAGTCGGAGATGAGCGTCGGTTACGCCACCCTCTACGGCGACATGGCTGGCGGGTTTTCGGTTTTGAAGGATATTCTCAAGCTGGACGTGTTCCGCCTCTGCCGGGCGCGTAACCGCTGGGCCGAGGCACTGGGCGGCGTGGCACCGATCCCGGAGAACATCATCACCAAACCCCCCTCCGCCGAACTGAAACCGGATCAGAAGGACAGCGACTCTCTGCCGGACTATGAGGAGCTGGACCGAATTCTGTTCCACTATGTGGAGGAGGAGCGCAGCTTGGTGGAGATTGTCGAGGGGGAGGGTCTGGAGCGAGAGATGGTGGCGCGGGTGATCCGCATGGTGGATAGAAACGAATACAAGAGGCGGCAGGCGCCTCCCGGGGTGCGGGTGAGTCGGCGCGGGTTCGGCAAGGATCGTCGCTATCCGCTCACCAACGGTTTTCGGGTACGGTGAGGGTGACGGGGCGATGACGATCGATCATACGGGCGCGGATGTGCGGGATGGCGGGGTGGCGGGATTCGGTCTGATTCCCGTGCTGCTCGTCGTGGTGTCGTTTCTTGTCGCGGGGTGTGGAACGACACCGGAGCAGCAGGAAGATCAGGTGGAGTTCCAGATCCAGATGAACAAGGGTCGCGCCTATCTCGAACGGGGGCGGCCACAGATGGCTCTGCGTGCGCTCACCCTCGCCAGAAAGATGCGTCCCGACAATGTGGAGATGCTCTCCATGCTCGGTGTGGTCTATGACCATCTGGAGCGCCCGGCGCAGTCTCTGGCAGTGCTGGCCAAAGCCCACCGGCTGCGCCCCGACGATTCGGAGATCCACCACAACTACGGCGTTGCCCTGCTCCGTTTGAAGCGCTACGACGAAGCGGAGAAGAGTTTCCGCGAGGTGCTCTCCAACCCGGAGTTTCTCACACCGGAGGATGCCCATTTCAATCTGGCCATTCTCTATCAGCAGCAGGAGAAGTATCGGGAGATGGAGATGGCGTTGGAACAGACCATCACTCTGCGTCCCGATCACATCACCGCCCTGATTACTCTGGCGGATCACAACCGACTGTTTCGTCGTTTCAACAAGGAGCAGCACTATCTGAGGCTGGCGACGGATCAGCGTCCCGGTGACGGCGTTCTGATGGATCGACTGGCCGACGCCTACAAGCGCAACGGCAAGCTGCAACAGGCACGAGAGGTGTGGCAGCGCATGGTGGAGCGTGCTCCCACCTCTCCGGAGGGCCAGAGGGCGGCCATGGAGCTGAAACGGTGGTCACGATGAGGGGATTGTGACTGCATCCGGATCAGGAGGCGGTGGCCGATGGGGCGAGGGTCACCGGCGGCACCGTGACGGAAACGATCAGCCTGCCGAGGGCTCAGACGCGGCGCAACCGGTCACTCTGGAGCGTCTGCTCTCCGGTGATGCGGGCCAGCCGGGCGACCAGAGTGGCGATACGTTGACCGAAGGGGCGCGCGTCGTCGGCAGGGCTCTGCGTGCGGCACGGGAGCAGCGCGGCCTCTCTCTTGAGGAGATGCAGCAGCGCACCCAGATCCGAAAGAGCCATCTCCAGGCGCTGGAAGCCGGGGATCTCAGCCGCCTGCCGGAACCCACCTTCGTCATCGGCTTTCTCCGCATCTACACCCGCAGCCTGGATCTCTCCGAGCCGGAGTTCCTGGCAACACTCATGGATCCCCTCAATGAGCAGAGGCAGCGGCGTGGATTCAATCGCAGTGTCTTCCTCCCCCCCACAGCCTCTCGTCAGCGCCCGGCCCGCTGGGTGGTGATCGGTGGTATGGCGCTCTATCTGGCT
>JADGBX010000427.1 GCA_015231265.1 Magnetococcales bacterium
ACTACAGCCGTATGCTCAACATCATCTTCAAGAAGCTGGAAGCGGCCATCGTCCGCGACCGTATTCTCTCCCAGGGGTCACGCATCGACGGTCGTTCCCTGACCGATATTCGGCCCATCAACTGCGAAGCCGGTTTCCTGCCCCGTACCCACGGTTCGGCGCTCTTCACCCGTGGTGAGACACAGGCCTTGGTGGCCATCACCCTGGGCACCGGTCGGGATGAGCAGATCGTCGAGGATATGAACGGCGAGCGGAAGGATCACTTCTATCTCAACTACAGCTTTCCTCCCTTCAGTGTCGGTGAGACCGGACGCATCGGACCGCCCAAGCGCCGCGAGATCGGCCATGGCCGTCTGGCGACCCGCTCCCTGGCTGCGGTGCTGCCGGACAAGGAGGATTTCAACTACACCATGCGGGTGATCTCCGACATCACCGAGTCCAACGGCTCCTCCAGCATGGCCACGGTGTGCGGCTCCTCCCTGGCTCTGATGGATGCCGGTGTGCCGCTGAAGGCGCCGGTGGCCGGTATCGCCATGGGCCTGATCAAGGATGGTGACCGTTTCGCCATTCTGTCGGATATTCTCGGTGATGAGGATTTCCTGGGCGACATGGACTTCAAGGTGGCCGGTAACGACCAGGGCATCACCGCGTTGCAGATGGATATCAAGATTACCGGTATCAATCGGGAGATCATGGCGGTTGCTCTGAATCAGGCTCGTGAGGGACGGTTGCACATCCTGTCGATCATGAACGAAGCGCTGTCGGAGCCTCGTGCCGATGTGTCGCCCCACGCCCCCCGGATCTTCAGCATGAAGATCAAGACCGACAAGATCCGCGAAGTGATCGGGCCCGGCGGCAAGATGATTCGTGCCATCACCGAGGAGACCGGTTGCGAAATCGATATCCAGGACGACGGCACCATCAACATCGCCTCCATGGATACCGAGAGCGCCAAAAAGGCGGAAGAGAAGATCAAATCCATCGTTCAGGATGTGGAGAAGGGCACCGTCTACACCGGCAAGGTTGTGCGAGTGACCGACTTCGGCGCCTTTGTGAATATCCTGCCCAAGAAGGATGGTTTGGTGCACATCTCGCAACTGGCCAACCACCGCGTCCAGAAGGTGACCGATGTGGTCAACGAGGGCGATGAGGTCACCGTCAAGGTGCTGGATATCGACCGTCAGGGCCGAGTGAAACTGACCATGAAGGATGTCTGATTTCAGATGATGTCATGGGAGAGTAGGGAAAGGAGTTCCACGATCTGGTGGGACTCCTTTTTTTTTGTTGCTTCAAGAAGCAAGAAGAGAGTAAGGAGCACGTTGCATGGGGCCTCTGACACACGCTCTTCTCGGGTGGACAACGGCCAACACCCATCCGGGACTCACCCGTAGGGAGCGCATCTGGATAACCGTTGCGGGGGTGGTGCCCGATCTGGATGGGTTGGGGATCCTGGCCCCTCTCTTTACCGATGGCGCCCTGTCGAGTATCGATGGCTATCTGCGCTGGCACCATGTGGTGGCGCACAACATCCTCTTTGCCGTGCTCTTTGCCGCTGTCGCCTGGGCGGTGACAGGGCGGCGTCTCTGGACCTTCGTGCTCACTCTGATCAGCATGCATCTCCACTTTCTCGGAGATCTTGCCGGTTCTCGCGGGCCGGACAGCTACGACATCTGGCCAATCTACTACCTGCTACCGTTTTCGGATGTGGCGTGGAGCTGGCATGGACAGTGGCCGCTCGTCTCCTGGCAGAACACCGTGACCACGCTGATTCTCATAATGATCGCTGTCGGGATCGTCATGCGCTATGGACGCTCGCCGGTGGAGCTCTTCTCAGTCAAGAGGGACCAACCGGTGGTCGAAGCGATTCAACGGCGACTCGGAGGCATCGGTTGAGCGGGGAGTGTGGCATGGGGTTGAAATTATGTTAAACTCTTGATGAGAAGAGCGATGTGCATCGATCAAGCGTCATAAGGATAATCGTCATGAGCGCTATTCAAGGGTATCTTCCTCAAGTGGTGCAGTCCCAGTTGCAGAGTGTGGAGCAGAGCCGGAAAGTGGTTCAGGGGATTCGCAAGACCGGGATTGGTCCTGCCGAAGGCCGCGTGACCCCTGCCGGCAGCCAGCCCCAGAGCGGTGTGGCACGACACGCCCGTAATGCTGTTGCCGATGCCAATATCGGCAAGAATAGGAGCCGTCAACGCCATAAGAGACGTCGACACGGAGGAACCGAGGTTCCACACCTCCTTCTTCTTTGTG
>JADGBX010000428.1 GCA_015231265.1 Magnetococcales bacterium
CCGCCTGAATGGGATTCAGCAGAGCCATGTAAAGAGCATCGCCGCCAGCCTGTGGAACATGGATGTGGCCCTTCTGACGCTCCAGATGGAAGGGGTGGTGCGCCTCCCCGGCGTCGTGGGTGTCTCGGTGCAGGAAGACGGAGAACAGTCCAGTGATCCACTCTCCTTGACTATCGGCCACATGACCGGTGGCGAATCATTTCTTCAGCGCACCTACAGCTTGGACTACTCCGAATCGGAGCGCAGCAAACGCCATATCGGCCACCTTCAGGTTAACGCCTCTCTGGAAGAGGTGTATAGCCGTCTGTTGGATAAAGCACTCGTCATCCTCGCCGGTCAGGGGGTCAAGACCTTTCTGGTCTCTCTGTTCATTCTTCTGATGATTCACCGCTTGGTTACGCGACACCTGATTGCCATCAGTCGGCATGTCGCGGCGCTTGATCTTCAGACTCCGGTTGTGCCGCTGCGTCTGGCGAGAGACGCGCACCATCATGATGAACTGGAGATGGTGGCCAACTCTCTGAATCGGATGCACGTGGGGTTGGAGCACGCCTACCAGGAGCTTCGGGAACAGACGCAACTCCTGGAGCAACGGGTGTTGGAGCGTGATCGGGCCAAACAGTCCCAGGAGGCTCTCTCCAACTTGCTGGCCACGGCCTTGGAGCCGCTGGACATGCAGGGACAGTTGCAGAAGGCACTCACTATCATTCTCAAGATCTCCTGGCTACATCTGGAGCCGCGAGGCGCCATCTTTCTAATGGCGGAACAGGAAGAGCGACTGCTATTGACTGCGCACTACGGTCTCTCTGAAGCCACAACGAAAGCATGCGCCTCCGTTCGGCTCGGCGACTGTCTCTGTGGTCGTGTCGCCCAGAGCCGGGAGCGTGCGTCGATGGTTGCTGCGAAAGAGATTGAGGATCCGCACTGCGGCTGCGTCGTGTCGGCCTGCGAACATGACGGCTTTCCCATTATTCACCAGGAGACGATCCTGGGGGTATTGAAGCTGTTCATCACTCCCCTCCGCGCTCTCAACACGGAAGAGCAGCAGCTCATCGCCAGCTTTGCCGATGCTTTGGCGGGCCTCATCCACGCCAAGCGCAATGAAGGGGCTCTCCGGGAAGCGAAACGGCGTGCGGAGAGTGCGAGTCAGGTTAAAAGCGAGTTTCTGGCCGTCATGAGCCATGAAATTCGAACCCCTATGAATGCCATCATGGGGATGGCGGAGATGATCGTTGAGAACGGTGGCTCAACGACGGAGATGGCGCGCTACGCCACGGTCATGCAGCGCAACGGCAGAGCACTACTGACCCTGATCAACGATGTGCTGGACATGACCAAGATCGAGGCTGAGGAGTTGCCTCTTCATTCCGTCCCATTCGATCTGGCCGAGCTGGTGGACGAGAGCATGGCCATGTTCCAAACGACGAGCCGGGAGAAGGGGGTGGCGCTGACCAGCCATCTGGACCCGTCGTTGTTGCCTCGGCGGCGGGGAGATCCCGTGCGTCTGCGGCAGGTGTTCGTCAACCTGCTCGGCAACGCGGTGAAGTTCACCGATCACGGGAGCATCGCCCTGGAGGGTGTTCAGCACCCCGACGACACGGAACGACTGACACTCTCCGTGACCGACACCGGCATCGGCATCCCCGAGGCGCAGAAAGAGAAGGTGTTCGAGCTCTTCCATCAGGCCGACAGCTCATTGACGCGCAACTATGGAGGGGTCGGGTTGGGACTGCATCTGTGTCGGCAACTGGTGACCATGATGGGCGGCACGTTGGCCGTTGAGAGCAGAGTGGGTGTGGGCAGCCGTTTTCACTTCTCACTGGCGCTGCCGATAGCCGAGCAGCCCATCGCCACGCCGGCGAACCGGCCTCAGCCGATGCCACCCCCCGAGCTGTTGGCGGGCCTTGCCGGGAAACGTATTCTGCTGGCGGAAGATGCCGAGGACAACGTGCTGCTCGTGCGGGTATTTCTCAAGAGTCTACAGATCGTCCTGGAGGTGACGGAGAACGGCAAGGAAGCGCTGGAGCGTTACCGGAAAGCCCCCCACGATCTGGTGTTGATGGATATTCAGATGCCGGTGATGAACGGTTTTACCGCCACGCGAGAGATCCGGGCCTGGGAGCAGGCCAACAGCCTCCCTCCCGTTCCCATCGTGGCTCTGACCGCCTTCACCCTGCAAGAGGACCGTGAAAAAGCCCGTGCAGCGGGGTGCAACGGCTATCTCTCCAAACCGATCACTAAAGCGACACTGCT
>JADGBX010000429.1 GCA_015231265.1 Magnetococcales bacterium
ACACTGGCTCAGTTCAAACGCATCATGGATCACTCCATCGACGCGGTGTTTGCCATCGATCCCAGCAGCTCACGCATTGTCGAGTGCAACCGCGCCGCCTGCGACTCTCTGGGTTATGAACGGCAGGAGCTGTTGCAGATGGGTGTCATCGATTTTGCCGCCCGACTGCCGGACAATCTCACCTGGCCCACCTTCACGGAGACGCTGCAACGCAAGGGCGCCATGGTGGTGGCAGGCAGACATCGACGGAAAGAGGGGTCGGAGTTCCCCGTCGAGGTGACGGTTCGGTATCTGGACGATCCCGCCCCGATGATTCTCGCCGTGGCCCGGGATGTGACCGAACAGACCCGGATTCGTCAGGAATTGGTTGACAGTGAATCACGACTGAAAGAGGCGCAGCGCATCGCCAAGCTTGGCCACTGGGAGTGGAATATCATCGACAACTCCCTCCACTGGTCGGAAGAGGTGTTCCGCATCTTCGGCCACATCGAAGGCGACTTTCCGGCGAGCTATGAAGCGTTCATGGCCCGCGTCCACCCCGACGATCGAGCCTTTGTCCAACACTCTGTACAAGAGGCGCTCAACGGGGCTCCCTACGCTCTTGATCACCGCATTGTTCTCGACAACGACAGCGTGCGCACCGTGCAGGAGCAAGGGGTGGTCACCCGGAACGAGCAGGGAGAGCCGGTTCGCATGTTGGGCACGGTCCAGGATATCACCACCCAGAAGGAGCGGGAGGCGATGCTTGAAAAGGTGCGCCGAGATGCCGAAGAGGCCAACCGCTCGAAATCCCGCTTTCTGGCCCATATGAGCCACGAGATACGCACCCCCATGAACTCGGTTCTGGGGCGGGCGGAGCTGCTGCGGGAGTCGGATCTGGATGCAGAACAACGGGAGCATGTCGAAAAACTGGAACAGGCGGGAGAAACGCTCCTGGATCTGATCAACAACGTGCTCGACCTCTCCAAAGCCGAAGCGGATCAGATGGATACCGAGCTGCGCCCCTTCAATCTCCATCAGTTGATGGCGGGTCTGCACGATCTGCTGGAGGTGCAGGCGGCGCAAAAGGGGCTCTCTCTCACTATCCATCACACCGTTGATGTGCCGGAGTATCTGGAGGGAGATCGGGGTCGGTTGCGGCAGATTCTGATCAATCTTCTCAGCAACAGCATCAAGTTCACCCATGAAGGGGGGGTGGAACTGCGTGCGACCGTGGTGGCCTCCACCGGCGAATCGGCAACACTTCAGTTCACGGTCGCCGACACCGGCATCGGCATCAGCCCGGAGAAGCGTGACCATGTCTTCGAAGCGTTCGCCCAGGCCGACTCCTCCTTCACGCGCCGCTTTGGGGGAACGGGGCTGGGGCTCACCCTCTGCAAGCGCTTTTCCGATCTGATGGGGGGCGATCTCTGGCTGGAGAGCGAACCGGGCAAAGGGAGTACATTCTATCTCGTGATGCCTTTCCGTATCACGACGCGCCCGCTCCCAGTGGAAGGAACACCACTGCCGACGCTGCCCTCTCTTGCCGACGACAACACACCCGCAGCAACGATCCCTCTGCTGTTGGTGGATGACTCGGAGGACAACCGCCTGCTGATTCAGGCCTTTCTCAGAAAAGCACCCTATACGATCGTCACCGCCGTCGATGGCCGGGAAGCGGTGGAGAGGTTTCGTTCCCAGCGCGATATCGACCTGATCCTGATGGATATTCAGATGCCGGTGATGGACGGCTATGAAGCGACACGAACCATCCGCGCCATGGAGAAGGAGGCGGGGTGGAACCCCATCCCGATCATCGCCCTCTCGGCCCACACCATGGCAACCGATCATGAGCAGTCCTACGCCTCCGGCGCGACCCTGCATCTCAACAAACCGGTGCGACGCAAGGAGCTGATCGACGCCCTCGTCGAGTTGACGAAAAAGAGCGCGTGACACCTGGAACACGCTTGACGTCATCGCCCACATGCTGAGAACCCGCACCTCCTTATTCTTTCCGTAAGGCGTGACCTCAACGCATCTTGATAAATACTGACGAAATTGTGATACTTGAAGCCATATGTCACGGCTTGATCCCCTCCTGGGGTGGGAGGATCGATCGGGAAACGCCATCTCTCTTCATCCTCATGGAGAGATGGAAATGCTAAGACACCATTTTTTCATTGAATACTGTCACTCTTTAACCACTTCCAGACACCACTCTTCACGGATGGTCGTCGCCCAATTATTCATGGGTAGAGAGGAGCCGCATGTC
>JADGBX010000042.1 GCA_015231265.1 Magnetococcales bacterium
CCGCCCAACAAGATTGCGATCTTGAGTTATCTGGGCATTCTCTGCGTGGTACCGATGGTGCTCAGACGCAACGATATCTTCGTCCGGTTTCATACGTTGCAGGGGATGATTCTCTGGATCTGGATGATGATAGCGATCTTTTCGCTGCACATCCCTGGAGTGGGGTTGTGGGTTTTCAGCGGTTCGGTGGTGGCGGTGACGGGGTTGTCGGGATTGGGGATAATATCGGTCCTGCTGGGCCGCACCTGGAAACTCCCGGTCGTCGCCTGGCTCGTCGAGCGCTACCTGGAGCCCCTGGATCGGTAGTGTTCTGGTATTGAAAGGAGGCGGTGCGCACTGCACTGTTGGTTACCCTCCTGTGCCTCCGAACACCTCTCTTCGGCTTACCAGAAACGAAACCGCTTGATTGAGTGCATCAGTGGTTTCGAGGTCTCTACCATCTGGGCCACCATATCGCCCAGGGCACGTTCCATCCCGTTCCACATGGGCTCCACTGCGACGGCGACCCCATCCTGTTTTGGCTGTGCTGATGAGCTGGTCTTCTCCGAGTCGGTGTTCTCCGTGCGCTCTTCCTCGGAAAGATTCTCCTGCTCATCCATCTCCAGCGGTAGCGTCAAGGCGGTGGGAGTGTTCTTCTCGGTGGGCGCTGCCTGCTCAGGTGATTTCGCAATCTCCATACTCTCTGCCGTAATGCCCGACTTCAACGCCTGGGTGAACCATTTCGGTTTGAAACCAATACCGTTCCAGGTGCGTTCTGGATTGCTGGGATCACAATACTTGGGGGGACGCTTGGCTCGGGGTTTGGACACTTTTCGCGTACTCGTCTCCACCATAGTTAGCGCCCGTTCTTCGTGGGTGTTGTTCTGAGTGGAGTGCGCATCTGTCATGGTGATCGCTCCGAAGTGCGGTGTCAGTAAACCGATGGATAGTGTTGCTGTACACCTTTCATGGTAGCAATCGTCGATGGCTTTCGCAAAATGATCAACGCGTTGGTCCCGTTACTCCGCAGGATGGGGTGCGATGACTGGGCGTGGCTGAAGAGTGCCGCTGTTTTCTGGGAGTTGCGAGAAAGCTTCCTGGTCAATGGGAGGCTTGGTGATGAAGGTCTTGATTCCTTCCTGTTGTTGGAGAGTCTCCTGAAACGCCTTGGCCCGGCTGAGTCCCTGAAAGCGACCGATGTAGAGAAAGGTCCAGAGGGTTCCCTGACTATTTTTTTCGCCATTAAGATAGGCGGCGAGTCCTTTTGCGCGCAGACGGGCGGCGTGGGTCTCTGCAATCGCAGTGTTGCGGTAACCGCCGGCTTGAAGGGTGTAGTCTGGAGGAGTCTCTAAGGCGTCATCTCCGGAAGAGATCGTGTCTGTGGGGGCCGTGGGGTGATCCAACGGGTGCATCAGGTGCGAGACGTCCGGATAGGTGGCGGGCGCCTCCTGTTCCTTCTCAGGTACATCGAGACGGGCCGTCTGCATGGCGGCTGGCTGAGAGTCCGGCTCCGGAGCGTTGATCGCAGTCTGGGCGCGGGGATCGAGGTGGGTCGCGAAGGCCGATCCCCCCTCCTTCTGACGGAAGGTCAGAACCGCACGCTGGGCATCATTCCGCTGAGTGTGCCGCCCGACCATGACGAAGTTCCATGGCCGACCATTGCCATCCACATGCATCTGAATGAAGGGTTCATACCCCCGTTTGCGCAGCTGTTTCACGTGGCTGATAGCGCTTGAACGGTTGATATAACCACCAACCTGTACCGTGTAGGGGAAGCTATCATCCTCATCACGATCACTGCGTGCGGTGGGTGATGGGCGTGACGACGTGGAGGGTTCCAGGAAATCTCTGACGGAATCCGCTGGAACGGGCGGTTTGTAGGAGAAGAAGCCATCCGCTCGCTTCGGCTCGCCTGTCTCCCGCGTCTGCGCTCTTTCCCGTGGTCCCTTGCGCATGGGTGGGGGAGGGCTGTCCATAGTGGTGGACGCAGGCTGTGCCATCTCTTTCACGGTCGGGGGGGGCTGAGGGGGTTCATTGACGGCAACAGCGGGAGAGGGGAGAGGGGCGATCACCGTCTCGGTAGCAGGAAAGCCGCTGGCCAGGGTCACCGACACGCGTTCGGAACCGAGAAACCCCATCAACTGCATCAGAGCGTGGTCGACGTTCTCGGCGATGGTGTCTGCCCGGCCAATGGGCAGGCCGATGGCCCAGAGCGGTGTTCTGGCCTCGGGATTACGCAGTTCAATGGTGAAGAAACCATCCGGGGGTGGGTGGAAGCGGCTTTTGACCAGATAGGCGGGCGGGGTGGTCGCATCGCTTGCGTTGGCTGTTCGAACTGGGTAGCCGGCCGCAGTGAACGCCTCCTGGATTTTGCGCATGACTGCTTGTGACTGGACCTGCGCCTGCAGAGAGCCGTTGGAGCCGGAGACGCGGGTGGCAACCAGATGCAGCCGTTCCGACGGTTCTTCGGTGCTGAATGCACTACCGGGTAGCAAGCCTGCAATCATCACAATAGCGGACACCATGCAGAACAGTCGTCCATCCCGTCTGTTCCGCTGCCGATTCGCGTGTGATGCATCACCTGGATAACACGCCATGTCTGAGGCACTCCTCACACTCAGGTCGCCCCGGCGCCACCGGAACGGAAAATGAAAA
The DNA here is from genome assembly GCA_015231265.1 of Magnetococcales bacterium. Lineage (GTDB taxonomy): Bacteria > Pseudomonadota > Magnetococcia > Magnetococcales > JADGBX01 > JADGBX01. The sequence goes on from JADGBX010000042.1 coordinate 2,635, forward strand.
AGACCGCACCAAGAATGCAGAGCGCTGCCCAGAGATAGTCGAGTTTCAGCGGCTGCTTCATATAGAGTACTACAAACGGCACGAAAACCGTCAGGGCGATCACTTCCTGCATGATCTTCAACTGCGGCAGAGTGAGCACCGTATAGCCGATCCGGTTGGCAGGAACCTGCAATAGATATTCGAAAAGGGCGATGCCCCAGCTCACCATGGCGGCCAGATACCACGCTTTTCCGTCCATCTCCTTCAAGTGAGCGTACCAAGCGAACGTCATGAAAACGTTGGAAAGCGACAGAAGGATAACGGTCTGCAGAGTCGGACTCATGGTGGGTATCATCATGCATGCTCTCTTGCGGGCTCGGCGATTGATCCAGAGATGAAATACAGTGTGTTGCAGAGTGGTATTTTGAGTGATCGATTAGCAAGAAAGAGAGTGGCGCGTCATTTGCAATAAGTGTTTTATGGTTAACTCCAATGCGGGGTGGCAGGGGAAGCACCCATCCCGTTTTCATCCGTGAGGACTCTATGAAACAGATCTCCATACTCAAAGCGGCCACTTTGGTGAAGAGTAATCCTGATCTCTTCGGACAACAAGGTCGCGCTTCGGCACGCCATGCCGATCTAACCGACGATGCGGCAACGGCGCTTCTCTCCAATCTCTCGTCTCCATCGCGTTCCGTCGGGGTGACCCACCGACCGAAAGAGGAACCCATCACGGCAACTGTGGAGCTTCTCCCGGTCGCATCGAAACCGGAGACGGCGATCACCACGGCAGCAGTACGATTTCCCCGTGCCCGTCCATGGGGAATAATGCCTTGACACACGATTAAGGTAGGCGATAAATTGTTTGACATCCAAGGGGAGTAGCCTCTCCACCTGATAGGAGATGTGCGTCAACACAATTGGTCGATTGTCCCACAATCGCCATGGCGCATATGACCACACGGCTCGACCGTCGAGCCTGGGTTTGGCAAGACTTTGGATATGCTGCGTATACCGGAGGACCGGGCACGCGGGCATATCCTCTGTTCTGTCGACCCGGTCCTCCAGTTCAGGGATTCCATGTTAGACCAAGCTGTTATCAACACCTCTGATTCAATCGCATCCTGGCTCTCCGTCTCAGGAGGCACCTTTCTTCTCATCAGTCTGGCTGAAATCGGCGACAAGAGCCAACTTGTCTGCATGACGCTTGCTGCTCGTCATCGTGCCCTTCCGGTCATGACCGGGGTGACGGTGGCCTTTGTGCTGCTCAACATTCTGGCGGTGGTGTTTGGCGCATCGGTGGCGGCGTTTCTTCCGCAGTGGGTGATCACCGTCGCAGTTGCGCTTCTGTTTGGGCTCTTCGGTGTGCAGATGCTCATGGGCGACGACGAGGAGGAGGAGGATGAGGAGATCGCCGAGAAGAGCGATCGCAGCGTCATTTTCTCCACATTTCTTCTGATTTTCGTGGCAGAGTTCGGTGATAAGACCCAGTTGGCCATCGCCGGGCTCTCCAGCACCTCCGATCCCACTGCTGTCTGGGTGGGGGGAACGGCGGCTCTGATCTTCATCTCGGCGCTGGGTGTGGTTGCAGGACGCAAAGTGTTGTCGAAGATCCCCGAAAGCCTTCTGCATCGCATCAGCGGGATCTTCTTCCTGGTACTGGCCGTTGCGGCTTTGGCCAGTCTCTTCTTCGAGTTCTGATCACATGATGGTGTGTTGAACTAGGGCGTGTTCTCATTGAGGACACGCCCTAAAAAGGGGTGGCGTCGTGCCACCCCTGTGCTCTCTTCCCTGTTTCTTCAGTTTTCTTACGCCGCCGATTTGTCTTTGGTATCGTCGTCGCTGTCGGTTTCCGGGCAGAAGTGGGGAACGAAGGTATCGGCAATCTCCTTGGACTTCTCCACCACCTCCTGAGAGAGCTTGTAGGCGCAGAAGCGGGGGCCGCACATGGAGCAGAATTCGGCGCTCTTGTGGGCCTCGTCGGGTAGGGTTTCGTCGTGGTACTGACGCGCTCGATCGGGATCAAGGGCCAGCTCGAACTGTTTGTTCCAGTCGAACGAGAAGCGGGCGCGGCTCATAGCGTCATCCCGATCACGGACGCCGGGACGGTGACGGGCGATGTCGGCGGAGTGGGCGGCGATCTTGTAGGCGATGATGCCGTTGCGCACATCCTCGGCGTTGGGCAGCCCCAGATGCTCCTTGGGCGTGACGTAACAGAGCATGGACGCTCCCTTCCAGGCGGCAAACGCGCCACCGATGGCCGAGGCGATGTGGTCGTAACCGGCGGCGATGTCGGTCACCAAGGGGCCCAGGACGTAGAACGGGGCCTCCATGCACACCTCACGCTCCTTATCCATGTTCATCTCGATCTGGTCGAGGGGGACGTGGCCGGGGCCTTCGATCATCACCTGCACATCCTGCTCCCACGCTTTGCGTGTCAGCTCACCAAGAACCATCAGCTCGGCGAACTGGGCGTCGTCGGAGGCGTCGTGCAGGCAGCCGGGACGCATGCCGTCGCCCAGTGAGAGGGTGACGTCGTATTTTTTGCAGATCTCCAGCAGCTGATCAAAATGGGTGTAGAGGGGGTTCTCTTTCTGATGGTGCAGCATCCACTGGGCCATCAGAGCGCCACCGCGGGAGACGATCTTGGTGATGCGCGACTCCACCATCGGCAGTACGTGCATCAGAACACCGCAGTGGACGGTCATGTAGTCCACACCCTGCTGTGCCTGTTCTTCGATCACCTCCAGGATGATCTCCGGGGTGAGATCCCGCACGTCGGGCACCCGCTCGATCACCTCATAGATGGGCACCGTGCCGATGGGCACCGGAGAGTTGCGCAGGATCGCTTCCCGCATCCGGGGAATATCCTTGCCGGTGGAGAGATCCATCACCGTGTCGGCACCGTATTTCAGAGAGAGCCGCAGTTTCTCCAGCTCTTCGTCGAGGCCGGATGAGATCTGCGAATTGCCGATGTTCGCGTTGATCTTGCAGCGTGAGGCGATGCCGATGGCCATGGGCCGCACTTCGGTGTGGTTGATATTGGCCGGAATCACCATCCGTCCCCGTGCCACTTCATCACGAACCAGCTCCGGGTCGAGCTGCTCCTCTTTGGCGACGTGCTCCATCTCTGGGGTGACCACGCCTTTGCGGGCATAATGCATCTGTGTCACGTTGCCGGAACGGCCCTTGACCCACTCGGAACGGAAGGTGGACATGCGCTATTCTCCTACTATAAGTCACTGGAGACGGAACAATTGTGAGCAGATAACACTCAAAACGTTCCGGGATGACGGCGTACGTCCCGGTGACGTCGCCGACGATTCTGCGTACACTTTGCACGAGATGATCTTCAATACCATCTGTCGGCACGTGTCACGCTATGACAGTTTGAAACAGGATAGGTTCATCATCCCATACCAGTTGCATTGTGCGTATGGGATGATGACATTGACAAGGGGTTTTCAACCGTGAGCCTTCTCAAAGAGCACCTGAACCAACGAGTGGAGTGGACAGAAGATAGAGGTGCGGCGACACCATCGACTTTTCCGGATAGTGGGGAAGAGGCTATGGCCTGCGCCGTGGGAACCGCGCTGATCGACCTGAGCCACGGCGGTACCATCGCCGTTTCCGGTGAGGAGGCCGCCACTTTTCTGGGTGGTCTGGTGACCAATCAGATCAAGGATGTCACCGCCGAGCGCTGTATCTACTCCGCCATGCTGACACCCCAGGGGCGGTTTCTGTGGGATTTTACCGTTGTCGAGCGCGATGGTGGTTTTCTGCTGCACTCGGAACCCGATCGCATGGAGCCTCTGTTGCAGATGCTCACCATGTACAAACTGCGCAGCAAGGTGGATCTGACCAACGCGTCGAGCACGATCGGTGTATTAGCCATCGCCGGACCAACGGCAGGTGTGACGTTGGCCAAGGCATTTCCTGAACTGGCCGAGTCACTGGAGGCGGCGGAGTCCGGATCGGTCTTCAGTCCCACCATGGATGCTGCATCGGATGATGGAGAAGCCGGCGCGCGCCTCTGGCGGGATCCCCGTCATGATGCGTTCGGGTGGCGGCTCTCGGCTTCGGTCGATGCGCTGCCGCATCTGTGGGACCGTATCGAAGCCGCCGGGGCCGTGGCCACCGGTTTCAGCCACTGGGAACACCACCGCATCGCTGCCTGCCTGCCGCGTGGCGGTGCGGAGTTCATACCGGATGTCTCCATCCCCCTGGAGTCCGGCCTGCTGGAGATGAACGGTGTCAGTTTCAGCAAAGGGTGTTATGTGGGTCAGGAGACCACCGCCCGTACCCATCATCGCGGCACCATCAAGAAGCGTCTCTTTGCCATTGAGGCGCAGGAGGTTCCTGAAGGAACCGAAGGGCTCGCTGTCGGGGCGCCGGTGACTGTCGGTGAGTCGAAGGAGGCGGGAAAGGTCACCTCTCTTCTCTGCCGAGAAGGCGGATGCATGGGGTTGGGGATTCTTCGGGTATCCGATGTGGAGTCGGAGAAACCGCTCTCCCTGGCAGGGGTGCCGATGACCGCCAATAAACCGGCTTGGGCCTCTTGGTAACCGGGACGCAAGACAATCGACCGGGGTGGGGGTGTGGCAGGACGCGCATCAAACGTTGTGTCGGGCTATCGTTTTCCGGTATAACCGTGCCTGGATGGTCTAACCCATCCATGGAGAAACCGACAAGAAGCCGCCCCCCATCCGGGTCGTTAACCAACCCTTCAGTGGCATGGCAGGTAGCCGATTTCAAGACGAACCGGTTGCCGACGATCCGAAAAGTTCGGATCCACCACCCACCCACTCCGATACGCCAGGATCATGACTGACCAGACCCTTGATATTTCACCACTGCCTCCACTGCAGATCGGTGACTACACGCTACAGGTACCCATTATCCAAGGTGGTATGGGTGTCCGTGTTTCGGCCCATGGCCTGGCCTCTTCCGTGGCCAATGAGGGCGGTGCCGGACTGATCGCCACTGTGGCTCTCTCCGTGGCGTCCAAACACTACAAGAAGCGCAAGGATTACTATCGCGCCAACAAACTGGCTCTGGCCGATGAACTTACCTGGGCACGGGAGAAGTCGCCTAAAGGTATCATCGGTACCAACTGCATGGTGGCGATCCGCGACTTCGAAGCGATGGTGCGCACCTCGGTGGAGTACGGTGCCCAGATGATCGTCTCCGGTGCCGGTCTGCCGTTGCGTCTGCCGGAGTATGCCGCAGCCAACCCGCGGACGGCGCTGATTCCCATCATCTCCTCCCTGCGGGCTGCGCAACTGATGGCGCGCCGTTGGTTCAAGACCTACAAACGGTTGCCCGACGCCCTGGTGTTCGAAGATCCCAATACCGCCGGTGGCCATCTGGGCATCAACCGGGAGCAGCTCTTCGACCCGGAACACTCCATGGAGCGGGTGGTTCCCGAACTGGCGGAGTGGTCCCGCAAGCAGTACAACGATGAGATTCCCATCGTCACCGCTGGTGGGATCTGGGATCGAGCCGATATCGATCACGCCCTGGATCTGGGCGCCAAAGGGGTGCAGATGGCCAGCCGGTTCATCTGTACCCATGAGTGCGACGCCCACGACAATTTCAAACAGGCCTTCATCGACGCCAAAGAGGGCGATGTAGTGATCGTCGACTCTCCGGCAGGACTGCCCAGTCGGGCCATCGAAACCACCTTCACCAAGGCACTGTTTCGCGGCAAAGAGGTCGCCACCGACTGCTTCGCCACCTGTCTCAGCCACTGCCGGTGTCGGGACAGCGAAGAGGCGTTCTGCATCTGCTCGGCGCTGCACGACGCCCAGCAGGGGAACATGGAGACCGGCTTGGTCTTTACCGGCACCAACGCCGTTCGCCACGACAAGGTGATCTCCATGCGCGACCTGTTCGTCGAACTGAATGGCCGATCCCTGACCGATTCGCCCCGTTGAGATGGCCGTTCGCATCGATAACCATGGGGCTGAACGCTTTTTCCAGGGTGTTGCCGATCAGCTTCCCCTCTCGCAACTGTCGCACCTCTTTCTGCTGCACTGGCCGCAACATCTCCCCACACCATTGACGTTGATGAACAATGGGGCAGGGGAGAGTGGTTTCCGAGGGTTCGGCGTGGCGGGACGTGTCTCGCTTGCGCGGGTGATGGCCAAGGAGTTGCAGTCAACCGCCTCTCTGGAAGTGGTGTGCGCCGGAACACCAGACAGCCGTGATGGGCACCGTATTCTCCTGCACGATCATCCCACTGCCCATCAGCCGGCTACCCGCATTCTTGCCGAGCTTCCCCAGGGAAGGGAGGCGCAGGATCGATTGATTCACAATGCTCTCACCGCGCTCTCCCACTCTGGTGAAGAGGGGGCGGAGCTGCTGCTTTTCGGCACTAAGGATGGTGGAATCGTCAGTGCCGCCAAGCGGTGGAAACCGTCCAATACGCGGCTGTCGCGCGGGCATCTCCGTCTTCTGGCCATTCCCGCCAACGCTACCGTCATCGCTCGGAAACCGCGAAAAACCCGCCCCCATGCCCCAGTCACACAGGAGCAGGATGGTTTTTTCCACTACGGTTATCGGGATCTCTCCATCGCCACACTGCCGGGTGTTTTCTCCTGGCGGTCCATTGATCCTGCCTCGCATCTCCTGCTGGAGACGCTGGAGGGCAACAGCGCCCTGGATACGGGAACTCTGTTGGACTGGGGCTGCGGAGCCGGGGTGATCGGTGCGACTCTGGCTCGGCGTCACCCGGCGTTGCAGGTGACATTGAGCGATGATCTTTTCAGTGCCGTCTGCTGTGCTCGCCGGACTCTGGAGTCTAACGGTCTCGTCCCATCGGATGCGGCGAGTCGATGCACCGTCATTGCTGAGGATGGTCTCGGGCCCCTCTTCTCCGGCCAGCGCTTCGACACCATCGTCACCAACCCCCCCTTTCATCGTGGCACGCGTTCCGACTACGAAACCGCCCGCCGCTTTCTCAGCCATAGCCGCGATTATCTCTCCCTTCACGGTCATCTCCATCTAGTGGGTAACCGTTTTCTCGACTACGGACCTCTCATGCGCGCCGCTGGCCTTGCCCGTGTCAAAAGCCTTGCCGAGAACGAGCGTTACGCAGTGTGGACCGGGAAACGTCACCGATAGCCACCCCCTTTACGATCCTCTCTTTTCACCCATGGGTAGGCGGGCCATTGCAGCAAGCACTTGAAAAAGTGGTGCTTGAATAGGCAGGACCGCTTTTCATCCCCTCCCTTTTGCAATAGGGTAACGGGGTATCGGGAGCGCATGGCGTTAAATCACCGGTACGGTTGTCTCGGCAGGCGAACGGATAACCAGATTCTTTCATCTCTTTCAGGAATGCCGATTTATGACCACAACCATTGGAGTCCCACCTGTTGTTCTCGTGACTGGCGGTTCCGGTTTTCTCGGGTCTCATCTGTGTGAGAGGCTTTTGAATGATGGGGCCGAAGTGCTCTGCCTCGACAATTTTTTTACGGGCAGTAAACGCAACGTCGAGCATCTGCTGAGCAATCCTCGCTTCGAGCTGATCCGCCACGACGTCACCTTCCCGCTCTATCTGGAGATCGACGCTATCTACAATCTGGCCTGTCCGGCCTCCCCGGTGCATTATCAGTACGATCCGGTTCAGACCACCAAAACCAGTGTGCACGGCGCCATCAACATGCTGGGGCTGGCCAAACGCACCGGCGCGACCATCTTTCAGGCCTCCACCAGTGAGGTGTATGGCGACCCCAAGGTGCACCCACAGCGGGAGGACTATCTGGGGCACGTCAACCCCATCGGACCCCGTGCCTGTTATGACGAAGGGAAACGGTGTGCCGAGACACTCTTCTTCGACTATCACCGGCAACACGATCTGAAGATCCGTATCGCCAGGATCTTCAACACCTACGGCCCCAACATGCATCCCGATGATGGTCGTGTGGTCTCCAATTTTATCGTTCAGGCGCTCAGCAACCAGCCCATCACCCTCTACGGAGACGGCACCCAGACCCGCTCCTTCTGTTATGTGGACGATATGATCGAAGCGTTCGTCCGGCTGATGAACAAGGAGGGGGATGTGGTGGGGCCCATGAATCTGGGCAATCCCGTCGAGATGACCGTGCGTACTCTGGCAGAAACCGTCCTGGAACTTACCGGGTCGCGCTCCGAGCTGGTGTACCGGCCTCTGCCCGCCGATGATCCAGTGCAGCGACAGCCGGACATCTCCCTGGCCAAGGAGGTGCTGGACTGGGAGCCGAAATACGCCCTGCGAGAGGGCCTTGAAAAGACTATTGCCTACTTTGATGCGCTTCTGACAGCTTGAGAGCGGATGGATCGGGATGATCAGAACTCTCCTCACCAACCACGTCTTCGCCAATCTCACCTTTCTGCTGATTCTCATCGTCGGCACGCTGGCCTACACCCAGTTGCCCCGGCAGCAGGACCCGGAGATGAACTTCAACTGGATTCAGATCCAGACGATGATGCCTGGTGCCTCGGCGGAGGATGTGGAAAAGCTGGTGACCGACATTCTGGAGGAGTCCATCGAGAAGCTGTCGGATGTCCGCTTTGCCAGCTCCACCAGCGAGGAGGGCAGTTCGTCGATTCTGGTGCGGTTCCGGGATATCGATGACCGGACGTTCGACAAGCGGGTGAGTGACCTGCGTCGAGAGATCAGGAACAAGCAGCGAGAGCTGCCCACCGATGCCGAAGATCCCCTGATTCTGGAGATCACCAGCGCCAACGGTTTTCCCACGGCGACGGTGGTGGTGGTGGGCGAGTCCGACGGTGAGAACCTTCGCCGTCAGGCCCGGATGGTCAAGAAGGATCTGGAGCGGCTGCGGGGGGTGGATACCGCCGCCACCATGGGTCTGAACAATCCCGAGATGCAGATCCGCTTCTCGCCTCTGGAACTGGCCATGGCCGGTACCACGCCCACCGCTCTGGCCGACACGATCCGAACCCGGTTTCGCGACCGATCCGGCGGCACCATGCGTGCCGGTGGTGAAACCTGGCTTCTGCGCATGGAGGGTGTCACCGAAAGCCCCGAAACCCTCGCCTCCTGGCCGGTAGTTGGAACGGCTGGCGAGCTTCCCATGGGCCGGGTCGCCGATGTGAGCAGAACCCGTAAAAAAGCGATCGTCAAGGTGCGTTACGACGGCAAACCCGCGGTGATGATCTCCATCACCAAGCAGCCGCGGGAAAACTCTCTGGAGTTGACGGAGCGCATCCGCACCTACATCGAGAGCCGTGCTCCCATGCGCGACGTCACCGGTGTCTCCGTTCTTCTGGCTGACGATACGACCCACATGGTGAAGAATGCTCTGGCCGTCATGGAGAACAACGCCCTGGTGGGGCTCTTCATGGTGATGGTGGTCGCCTGGCTGTTCATGGGTTGGCGGATTGCTCTGCTGATCGGTTTGGGGATTCCGTTCACCCTCGCCGGTGTCTTTCTGATTCTCTACGCCTGGGGCTGGTCGCTGAACGTGATGGTGCTGCTGGGGGTAGTGATCTCCCTGGGCATGCTGGTAGATGACGCCGTGGTTGTCGTTGAGGCGATCCACGCCCGCATCAATCAAGGTGCCGATGCGCTGGATGCGGGCATACAGGCGTTGCGCGAGGTGGCGGTTCCGGTCACCACGTCGGTGCTCACCACCATGGCCGCTTTTCTGCCCTTGATGTTGCTGCCGGGTATTCTCGGCAAGTTCATGCGTGTGATTCCGGTGGTGGTTACGCTGGCGCTGGCCATGAGTCTGGTGGAGGCGTTCTGGATGCTTCCCTCCCATGTGGGTGTTCTGGGAGCGAAGGGCAAAAATCCGGGCAGGATACACAGGATGCGCATGCGTTTCCTCTCCAGTATCCGTATCCGCTATGTGTGGATGTTGTCCAAGTTTTTCCGTCGTCCCTATCTCTTTCTGCCGCTCTCGATCCTGCCGCTGTTTGCGGCCGGGTGGATCGTTGCCACGGAGAGAGTGAAGGTGGATTTCTTCGCGTTCGACCCCTTCCCGCTCTACTACGTCAACATCACCATGCCCGCCGGTTCGTCACTGGACCGGACCATGGGTGCCATTCTGGACGTGGAAAAGAGGGTGCGGAGCAACCTGAAACCGGGTGAAGCGCGCACCGTTGTCGGTTATGCCGGTCAGCAGTTTACCGAAACCAAGATCGTGGTCGGTGATCGGTATGGTCAAATCTTGGTCAGCCTGGTGCCGGACAGCGCGCAACGGCGCAGCGGCAAAGAGATCATCGAAGCGATGCGGACGATGGTGGAGAGCACGCCCGGTCCCGAGAGCGTCAGCTTTCTTACACTCTCCGGTGGTCCGCCGGTGGGCAAGCCGATCAGCGTCAAAGTGCGGGGCGATGACTTTGCCAAGATGCAACCGGCCGTAGAAGAGCTGAAACGATTTGTCGCCACCATCAAAGGTGCCCATGACGTCACCGACAACTTTGCCGAAGGGCGTCGGGAACTGGTGTTGGAGCCCGATGGTGATGCGATCCGCCGGGCCGGACTCCATCCCACGGAGGTGATCCGTCTGATCCGTCTGCTGGCAGATGGTGAGGTGGTGGCCCGCTTCCAGAATAACGGTGAGAAGGTGGAAGTGCGTGTGGCCGCCAAGGCGGAGGAGCGTGACTCCATCATGGATGCTTTGGAGACACCCATTGCTCTACCGGCTGGTGGAACTACCACCCTGGGACGCCTGGTCAATGCACGCACACAGCGGGGCATGGAGTCCATCAGTCACTACAACTTCCGCCGAACCATCACGGTGGAGGCGGAGCTGGACAAACCGATCCCCGGTGACCCCAAGACCGCAGATCTTCCCAATACCGAACAGGCGAACGCCAAAATCAAGGAGTTTTGGCAGGATGCGCGCACCCGTCATCCCGGTGTTTCGCTGGATTTCTCCGGTATTCTCGACGATATCAACGAGAGCATGGACGCCATCGCCACGCTGTTCATCTTCGGTATCGGCCTGATGTATATGATTCTCGGCACCCAGTTTCGCAGCTACTGGCAGCCGTTGATGATTTTGTTGACGGTGCCCATGGCCTTCACCGGCGTGGTGTTCGGCATGTTGATCACCGGCCACCCCTTGAGTCTCTATACCCTCTATGGCGTGGTGGCTTTGTCGGGGATCGCCGTCAACGCCTCAATCGTACTGATCTCGGCTGCCAACACCCGTGCTCGTGCCGGGATGCGGCCCATGTTGGCGGTGATCTTTGCCGCCCGACGCCGGGTGGTGCCGATTCTCATCACCACGCTCACGACCATGGCAGGGCTCTTCTCTCTGGCGACTGGACTGGCCGGACACTCCCTGCTCTGGGGGCCGGTGGCCACTGCGATCGTCTGGGGGTTGGGTTTCTCCACCTTCTTGACCCTGTTCATGATTCCCTTGCTGTTCTGGCTCTTCAACCGCAAAGGTAACGTCGCGCCCGGTTCCGACAAGAGAAAAGAGATAGAGAGTGGTAGTGGTTTGTTCACTAAGCCACGGAAATGGCGCCTCTTCTCCCGAAAGAAAACACAACAACACTCGGAACACTCCCTCTCATCCTCCTCTGAAAAGAGCGATACCGACGAAAAGGGGACGCTTGTCTCACCTGAAACGTTGGAAACCGCTGAGAAGCCTTCCCCCCTCTAGAATACGGTGTGAAGAGACCACTGAACGTTGTTAGATTGTGACGTGATTATCGGGGTGTAACAATTTGCACTCATGCAATAGGTGCATTTTGAGTTTTATAACGACAAGAAACTCAATTACCCTATGTAGCGGATTTGATCTCGATCAATTCCGCTACGTAAATGACGATCAGGATAGATGGATGTGTGTCTGTTTGTTGTTTGATTCTCTCCTCCCGTAAAGTAAGTAACTCCTTTGTGATTAGAGTATTGAGCTATTGATTATGTTTAGGTGTGAATGCAGATAAGCGCAGAGAATTGAACGGGAAAGCGCTCTTCATGCAATTGACCATCTACTGTTTAATGATACTTCGTGAGGTTGTGCCATGTTCGACAATTTAAAAATGTCCACCATGCTGGGATTGGGTTTTGGAGCGATGATCCTGTTATTGGGGATTATCGTTCTTTCGTCCTATTTCGGTCTTACACACGCTGTTGATGGGTTCTCGGAATATCGGGGGTTGGCCCGAGACACCAATCTTGCCGGTCGGCTTCAGGCCAATATGTTGATGGTGCGGATGAATGTGAAAGACTTCAACATCACCGGCAGCCAGAAGGATATCGACGAGTACAAACACTATCTGGAGAGGATGCTCACCTTTTTGGAGGAGGCAAAAGGTGAAATCCAGAAACCGGAGCGTGCAGAGAAGATCCGGTTCGTGAGTGAATCGGTCAAGACGTATGAAAGCGCTTTCAACTCGGTGATGGCTTTTCGAGTCGAGCGCAACACCATGGTGAACGACACGCTCAACCCCAAGGGCAAGGCGATGCAGCGTGGACTGACCGAAATCATGAAGTCGGCCTATCAGGATGGTGATGCCAACGGCGCATACTATGCCGGTCGAACCCAGGAGCATGTGCTTTTGGGCCGTCTATATGCCATGAAGTTCCTCAACACCAACGCTCAGGAGGACGAAGCGCGGGTGGATAGGGAGTTGAAGGGTGAGATGGACAAGATGATCGCGACGTTGGACAAAGAGTTGCAGAATCCGAAACGTCGGAGTCTCTTGAAGACGTTTATCGCTGATCGTGATGCCTATTACACGACCTTCAAAAAGCTGACGGCTCTTATCTACAAACGTAACGACGTGATCAAGAACACTCTTGATCGTCTCGGTCCCAAGATCGCCACAGCGGTAGAGGAGGCCAAACTATCGGTCAAGAAGGATCAGGACGAGCTGGGGCCCGCAGTCCAGGAGGCCAACCAGCAGGCTGTGATCACCATCCTGTGGGTTTCTGCCGGCGCCTTTCTGGTGGCGATCTTTCTGGCGTGGTTCATTACCCGTCTGATCCGACGTCCGTTGGGTGGAGAACCTTCGGAAATAGCAGGGGTCGTGTCCCAGGTGGCCAATGGTGATCTCTCCGTTTCCATCGTGCCCGATGCCGGCGACACAACCAGCCTGAAAGCGGTGATGGGCCAAATGGTTGAGCGGCTGCGTGCGGTGGTGGCCGATGTGCGGGAAGCGGGTGAGCAGGTCACCAGTGGCAGTGGTGAACTCAATAGCGCCTCACAGACCCTGTCGGAAGGTGCAACGACGGCTGCGTCCAGTATTGAGGAGACCTCCTCTGCCATGGAGGAGATGTCTTCGGGCATCCAGCAGAACACCGACAATTCGCAACAGACCGCCTCCATCTCTTCCAAAGCAGCCCAGGACGCCTCCAAGGGTGGTCAGGCTGTGGAGGAAGCGGTGGTCGCCATGAAGGAGATCGCCGACAAGATCTCCATCATCGAAGAGATTGCCCGTCAGACCAATCTTCTGGCCCTCAACGCAGCGATCGAGGCGGCTCGGGCCGGTGAGCACGGCAAAGGGTTCGCCGTGGTGGCTGCCGAGGTGCGGAAACTGGCGGAACGTTCCCAGAGTGCTGCCGGTGAGATCAGCCAACTCAGTGCTTCCAGCGTGCAGGTGGCCGAGCAGGCGGGAGGCATCATCAATACACTGGTTCCGGATATTCAGAAAACAGCCGATCTGGTGCAGGAGATTTCAGCCTCATCGGTGGAGCAGAGTCAGGGGGCCGAGCAGATCAACGGCGCCATTCAGTCCCTGGATCAGATCATTCAGCAGAACGCTGGCTCCTCCGAAGAGATGGCGGCAACCGCTGAAGAGCTGAGTGGGCAGGCTGAAAGACTCCATGAGGCGATGTCCTTCTTCAAAGTGGACGCCCGTGGTGGACAGTCTCGGCCCAGAGCGGCGCTTCCTGCTCCGTCCTGATCATCCACACATACCGTTAACCACAGTTGAACGGTATAGGTGATTGACAGCGCCCATGTGAGGTTTAACAGCCTTTGTGGGCGCTGTTCTTGTTTTAGAGGATGAACCCTTCCCGCTCTGTAACTCCTCCCCCATATTTCCGTTGTATATTTTCTGAGCGTACATAGTGGCTGAAACAGCAATTAATACGATGTCACCATTAAAAGGTATAATTGTTGCATATTGTCAACATTGACATAAGGAGCATACTGCTGCGCGTGGATAACGAGTGAAGGAGGATAGAGCATGAAGAATTGGGGCATTCGGCGCCTGTTGATGGTGCCGTTAATCGGGGGAGGTGTTGTACTGTCGGCAGGTGTGGCGCACGCGACAACTGCCTATGACGAAGCGGTGGCTGAAGTGCGTAGCTCTGGCTATGGTGTTGTGGCCGATGCGCTGGAGGCGTGCTCCTCAAGTTGGGTTGGCGGTTATACCGAGGCGGAACTGGAGTCCAAGCTCAACAGCTCATCCGATCAGTGGATCACCTGTATGATTGCGCAGTTGGGTGGTGGTTCTCTCTCCGCGGATCAGAGTCGTCAAAAGAGTGGCGGTGTGGTCAGGACCGTTGTCAAACGTCTCTCCAATATTCTTCGTCCGGGCGGTGGAGCATCTACTCAAAACAGCTCGCAGGTGCGACGGGACTCCAACGGCAACATCGTCGGTTTCTCAACCGGTGAGATGGGACCGGGCATCGGTCTCTGGGGCTCTCTCTCCGTCTCCGAAGGCGAGTCTGACGGTGGATCGTTCTCTTTCAGCGCATCAGGCGCCAGCGACACCTCTACCGATACCGAGATCAGAGCGCTCTCCGTTGGCATTGATAAAACGCTCAATCCGGACCTGACGCTGGGGTTCACCTTCGGCTATCAGGATGAGTCCGTTTCCCAGACCTCGTTTGGTTCATCGGGTCACGGTTACTCCATGACGCCCTATGTCGGTTATAACATCGACGAGACCTTCTCCTTTATCGGCACCGTCGGCACCACCTACGGTTGGAACGAAATTCTCAACCAAGAGGAGTCCTACAGTCTCTGGTTCTTCACCAGTGGGGTGGAAGCGTACAAACCGCTGGATAACTGGCTCTTCGTCGGCAAGGTGTACTACAACTGGTCCAATGAATCCAACAGTGGCGGTGGCGAAGATATCAGCATCGGCACCCTGGAGATGGGCGGTGAGGTGAGCTATCTGTTCGAGGGAGGGTATGAACCGTTCTTCGGTATTGCCCATGCCATCGATACCCACAAAGATCCCGACGACTCCAGTGACGATCACGGCATCGTCTATGATTTAGGGGTGCGCTTCTACGCCGGCTACAACTGGAGTGGCGAACTGTCAGCCACGGTGATCGGAGATCGTTCCGATTACGAAGAGACCTCCTTTACGGGCAATCTGCGTTACGAGTTCTAAGAGCTCTCTCCCTGCCACCGTCTTCCTCTCTCATGGTTGGGGGTGGTGGGGATCGTTCGTATCACACAGGCGCATCATCGTGACAGTCGCTGTTAACGGGGATGCGCCTTTTTTGTGCGTGATAGAGTTGTTCCAACTCAAATCTGTACATGTAACCAACAGGTTATTGGTTTTTGACCAAGCCCAGAAGGGGCGAACTCCCCAGGTTCAGGAGACGGGCCTCCTGGCGGAGTGTGTGGTTTTCTTTGGGGACGGAGGGTTTGTGAGGCTTTAGGTCCGGTTTTTTTTGGGGACGGAGGGTTTGTGAGGCTTTAGGTCCGGTGCCGATTACCCCTTCAATGTGGTGCACGCCATTCGGTGCCTGTTCGGTGTGGTTCCTCTGTTGCCGTGGCTGTTCTTTGTGTGGCCTTT
>JADGBX010000430.1 GCA_015231265.1 Magnetococcales bacterium
TTCGCCGTGCCCCAGGCCAACATCGTCGAGCTGGTCTCCTACTTCGGCAAGAAGGAGGTGAACACCCATGTGGAAGGCAAGATGCAGAACCCCATGGTGCGGGTAAGGGGACAGCTCCTACCCCTGATCCCTCTCGGGCGCATCCTGGTACGCAGCGGCCCGGGACGCCACTATGAGCGGGAGCTGGAGAGAGTCCTGGAAAAACAAGAGCTCAACGTGGTTGTTCTACAGGCGGACGAGCACCGTTTCGGCCTGGAAGTGGAGGAGATCATCGGCCCGTCAAGCCTTGTGATCAAACCCATGAATCCTCTATTCTCGGAGATTGCCATCTTGAGTGGAACCGCCGTCATGCCCGACGGCACGGTGTCGTTTCTGCTCAACGTCCCGGAGCTTTACGCCATGGAGTGACCCCGCCGTCCTTCATTTCTGCTTCGGCTGGCGGGCAGTAAAGAAATAAATAAAGAACAAAATACTTTTCAGAAGAGCCGTATCCGGGGAATAGATCATGAGCAATAGAACAGCGTTGATCGTTGACGACAGCAGTTTGGCGCGCATGATGATGCGCAAGATCTTTGCCACCGGTTTCAAGGAGTGGACACTGGTGGAAGCGAAAGATGGCGAAGAGGCGCTCTCCATCGTTGGCGAAACCCCTCTCTCCCTGGCGCTGGTCGATTTCAACATGCCGGGCCTCAACGGCATCGAGCTGGCCGAAAAGCTGATGGAGAACCAGCCGGAACTGCCGATCCATCTCGTCACCGCCAATATCCAGGAGCGCATGCGCCTGCGTGCCGAAGCGCTGGGGCTGGGATTCATCAAAAAACCGATCAACCCGCAAAAGATCGCCGCAGTCATCAACAGCCTCAACGGTTAAAGCAGCGCTTAACGCCCCTTGCGTTAGAATGGATGGAGAGATGTTCAAACTGAGCGAGCTGGAAGAGGATGCCCTGAAGGAGTTCTTCAACATGGGCCTGGGCATGGCCGCCGACTCTCTGAGCCAGATGGTGAACAACGAGGTGCTGCTCTCCCTGCCCCAACTCAGAGTCGCCGGTTACGACGAAGCGATCCGCATGCTGGTGGAGAGCGACGAAGAGAGGCTGGTCGCCGTCCGCCAGAACTTCAAGGGGGAGCTCAACGGCACGGCACTGCTGATCTTTCCCGGTGCCGAAAGCCTGGAGCTGGTCCGCACCCTGCTCAACGAGGAGATGCCCCTCGAGGTGCTTACCGAACTGGAGCAGGAGACGCTGCTGGATGTGGGCAATGTGATCCTCAACGCCTTCCTGGAGAGCTTCACCCAGATGATGTCGGTGGAGTTCGATTTCGAGTCGGCGGAGTACCTCAAGGGAAGCGGTGGATTTCTGCTGGATATCACCTCCCACCTCTCGGCTCAGAAGCAGTCGCTCATGGAGAGCGCCAGTGAAGAAGAGCGCGCCATCGTCCTGATGATGGACTTCAAAACCAGCGATGAAAAGGATGCCCAGCACACCCTCAACGGCTTCGTGGTGCTGCTCTTTTCACAACAGGCGATGACGGTGCTGAAACGGGAGCTGGACACCATTCTTTCTCAACTGTAACTGAAACCCGCGGGATCGACCCATGCCGCCACTCTCTCCCGCCCTCTTCGAACAGGCACTGACCATCAGCGCCGTGGGCACCATCATTCTCGATCCGGAGCAGAAGATCGTCTTCTGGAACGAGTGGATGGAGAAGGGCTCCCGGCTGGCGGGTTCGGTGGTGTTCGGGCGCACGCTGCTGGAGGTGTTCCCGGAGCTGACCGGCGGTCGGATTCAACGGGCGGTGGAGAGCGCCCTTCTCTCCGGGCTGCCCACCACCCTCTCCCACCGGCTCACCCCGAAACCGTTCCCCCTCTTCACCGCCTCCGAAACCACCGACGACTCGGCCCGCTTGAGTCAGATGGTGCAGATCAAGTCGATTCGCGACCCGGACGGCAACCGCTTCTGCATTATCCAGATCCAGGACATCACCAACACCGTCTCCCGCGAGCAGCTTCTACGCAGTCAGGCCAAAGAGCTTCAGGACGCCAAAGAGGCCGCCCTCGACGCCAACCAGGCCAAGAGTGACTTTCTGGCCAACATGAGCCACGAAATCCGCACCCCCATGAACGCCATCCTCGGCTTGAGCCATCTGGCGTTGAAGACCGATCTGGATGCGCGGCAGCGGGACTACATCAGCAAGGTGCACGCCTCTTCCCAGTCGCTGTTGGGCATCATCAACGACATCCTGG
>JADGBX010000431.1 GCA_015231265.1 Magnetococcales bacterium
GGCCCGCATCGCCGGACACACCTACATGGTGGACGCCGCCCGCGGCCTCACCGCCAGCGCCGTGGATCGCGGCGAGCGCCCCTCGGTGATCTCGGCCCTGTTGAAGCGGGAGAGCACCGAGCGCATGCGGCTGGTGATCAACGACGCCATGGATGTGCAGGGCGGGGCAGGGATCTGCGTCGGTCCTCGCAACATGCTGGCCTCCACCTATCAGGCGATCCCCATCGGCATCACGGTGGAGGGGGCGAACATTCTCACCCGCAGCATGATCGTCTTCGGCCAAGGGGCGATTCGTGCCCACCCTTGGCTGCTCAAGGAGCTGGAGGCGGCCAGGAATCCCGATCGTCGCCGAGGTCTGGTCGATTTCGACACCGCGCTCTTCGGCCATCTGCGCTTTTCGGTGAGCAACGGCATTCGACTCTTCTGGATGGGGCTCACCGGTGCCCGCTTCCAACTGGCGCCCATGGGGCTGCTGGAGGGGCGCTACTTCCGCTATCTCAATCAGATGAGCACGGCGTTCGTCTTTGCCGCCGATCTGGCGCTGGCGCTGCTGGGCGGCACCATGAAGCGCAAGGAGTTTCTGTCGGGACGCTTTGCCGATCTGTTGAGCCACATGTACATGGGCTCGGCAGCGCTGAAGCGCTTCTCCGATGAGGGGCGTCCCCGCGCCGACCAGCCGCTTCTGGAGTGGAGTCTCCGCTACTCCCTCTACGAGGGGCAGCAGGCGCTGTTGGCGATCTACGACAACTATCCGCTGCGCTGGTTGGGGAGCGTGTTGCGTCGCGTCACCTTCCCCTTCGGACCGCTGCACACGCCACCAAACGATCTGCTCACCGCGCGGGTAGCGGCGACGCTGTTGGCGCCGTCGGAGACGCGGGAGCGTTTGACCGAGGGGATCTTTCATCCAGCCGGGCCCGGAACACCGCGAGAGCGTCTTGAACGGGCGTTGCGCGCCGTGATCACCGCCGAACCGGTGGAGAGAAAACTGCGGCAGGCACTGGCCGACGGCAGACTCAATGGACGCTACGTGCCGCCGTTCTGGGACAAGTCTCTGCTGAATCAAGCAGTGGCGTCCGGCGTCATCGACGATGGCGGCATGCGGCAGGTGCTGGAGGCGGATGCGCTGCGGGCGGAGGTGGTGCAGGTGGATGCGTTCCCGCAGGAGCCTCTTGAGGTGCGTTTCACAACCCCGATGGTCGAGCGGCCCTTGCGCGCCGTAGGAGGTGTTTGATGCGAGAGTCACGACACGAAGAACGTCGTCCCGTCTATCTGGTGGACGGTGTGAGAACGCCGCAGTTGAAGGCGCGTATCGGCGCCGGTCCGTTCAGTGCCTCCGATCTGGCGGTGCAGGCGGGCACGGCGCTTGTCGCCAGGACGGGGGTGCAGCCGGAGCGGCTGGACGAGGTGATTCTCGGCTGTGTGATGCCCGCTCCCGACGAGGTGAATATCGCCCGCATCGTCGCGTTGCGCATCGGCTGCGGCCATAAGGTGCCCGCCTGGACGGTGCAGCGTAACTGCGCTTCGGGCATGCAGGCGCTGGACAGCGGGGTGCGGGCGATCGAGTCGGGCTATGCCGATCTGATTCTGGCCGGGGGCACCGAGGCGATGAGCCGCTCGCCGCTGCATCTGCGCCAGGAGCTGACCGATCTGCTCGCCGCCTGGGGCCGTGCCCGCACCTTCGGGCAGCGGTTGGCCCTGCTCAGGAAGCTGCGCCCGAAACATCTGTCGCCGGTGGTGGTGCTGATGAAGGGGCTGACCGATCCGGTGGTGGGGCTCTCCATGGGCCAGACGGCGGAGCGGTTGGCGCACAGGTTCGGCATCGCACGGGAGGAGATGGACGCCTTCGCCATGGCCAGCCATCACCGTCTGGCGGCGGCGGTGGACGACGGTCTGTTCGAGCAGGAGATCACCCCGCTCTACCACCCGGACGGCACGGTGATCACCGTCGATGACGGTGTGCGTCGAGACAGCTCCATGGAGGCGTTGACGCGCTTGAAACCGGTGTTTGATCGCCCCTTCGGTACCATAACTGCCGGCAACAGCGCCCAGGTTTCCGATGGCGCCGCCATTCTGCTGCTGGCCTCCGAAGAGGCGGTGGAGCGGCACGGCTTGACGGTGCGCGCCCGTCTGCACGCGGCGGAGTGGGCCGGGTTGGCGCCGGAGGATATGGGGTTGGGTCCGGCCTATGCGATTCCGGCGCTGCTGGATCGTCACGACATGGGGGTGGACGACGTG
>JADGBX010000432.1 GCA_015231265.1 Magnetococcales bacterium
CGATGATCCCGATCTTGTCCGCAATCTCCTTCAACGCCGTTACCGCTTCATTGACCGCCTTACCGCTCTCCACGGCATCAGCAGAGGCTTTCTTCGACATGCCTTCGGTGATGTGAGCGTTTTCGGTGTTCTGCTGGATGTTGGAGACCATCTCCTCCATGGCCGAGGAGGTCTCTTCGATGGAGGCCGCCTGCTCCGTCGCCCCCTGAGACATGCGGGAAGAGGCGTCGGTCAGACTCTGACTACCGTCCC
Organism: Magnetococcales bacterium; assembly: GCA_015231265.1. Lineage (GTDB taxonomy): Bacteria > Pseudomonadota > Magnetococcia > Magnetococcales > JADGBX01 > JADGBX01. The sequence continues at coordinate 253 of JADGBX010000432.1, forward strand.
CGACGCTGACCCCTGCATCCTTCACCCGCCGGATGGAGTGGCGCAGATTGTCCATGGCACTGTTGAGCCCCTCGGACATGCTTCCCAGCTCATCCCGAGTCCTGATGGCGCAGTGGACCGTCAGATTGCCCTGCTCGATGCGTCTGATAAAGGCCTGAAACTGCGTCATCGGCGTGGAGATCGACCGGCTGATCAGGAAGACGAACAGAGCCCCCATCACCAGGATGATCACACTGATGATCAGAGAGGACGATGCCGTACTCTCCACCTCACTCTTGGCCTCCTCTACGGAGACGTTCTTGAAGCGCTCCGTCTCACTGATCCGAGCCGCCACCACCGGGGTGATCTCATTGGCTGCATCACGCATGCGAGCGGTGAGCGCTTCCAGCTCTCCCTGCTTCTCCACCAGAGCGGCAAAGGCATTCTGGTAGGTCTCCAGCGCTTTCAGAATCCCCTCTTTTTTGTCCATTTTCACCTGCGACCCATCGACACTGGCCCGCATGTTGTCGGCGAACCCCTTCAGCTTGGCAACACTCTCGGCGCTCTGCTCCAGAAGATAGATCTTCTCCTGCTGTCGCATCTCCAGAAAGTCACGCCAGATATTGTCGACGTAGTTGCTGTCCAGCACCTTCTCGACCGCTGCCGCACTGTTGTCCAGCGCATCGATGGACTCCTGGGACACCTCGACCCCGCCCATCTCCTCGGCAACCAACTCACCGAAGGCATCGGAGTAGACCTTCAAGGTCTTTTGCAGATCCTGTTTCAACTGATCGTTCAGACTGCTGCTCTCCAGCTTGGCGAGAAAGCTCTTTTTCAGATCGGTATAGGTGTCCACATAGGATTCATCCAGCTCGATGCGGAAGTTCTTCTCCGCTTTACGCAGTTGCAACGAGAGGTTCTTGAGCATGGCGGTATCGAAGTCGTTCAACACCGTGGCCACTTCGACTGCTGCGGTGCGGAAGGTGCCCTGCATACCGGAGTTGGCATCCAACCCCATCGCCTGCCACGCCTTCTCCACGCCGTCGAATGCCGCAACATAGGCACCGATGCTGTCACGGATTTGTGCCGCACCGCTCACTCCGGCGCCGTCATCCATGCTGCGGGCCAGAGACTCCATGGTCTCCGCCTCCTTGAGCACGACCGCCGCCTGTTTCCGCACCGCTTCCGCTGCTGACTGACTGCGCGTTGCCAGAAACTGCTCTTCGAACATCCGCGCCTCACCCAACGCTCCACCGGCAGAGGTTGCCGAAAGTTGCAGCGCGACCGATTGATTCAGAACCTGCTCGTATTGCGCGGAACTGCCGGTCAATGCCCCCTGATAACGAACAACAACCAAGATAAACAGCAGCCCCAACACGGCAAAGGCCGCCCCGATCTTCTTGCCGATCGTCAGATTCTGAAACATGGATGTCATGAGTACACTTTCCCTCCCATTAAGAACTACTGCTGACCCAAACCTCTCACCGGCTGCTGCGCCAGTTTCCGGTCTATAGTGGTCCGACAGGTGATTTCCGAAGGCACGATCTATTGCCATCTATCCAACCCAGAAAGATTCACTGCCGATCAAAGAGCCGAAAAGGGCATCTGCAACCGAAAAATATCCAGGTTACGCACAATGAAATAGAGAGATGCAATACTGAAGATCTTATATTTTAATATATACTTATTATTTCTTATTGTTACCGCGTTCGAAGGTGCGGTTCTTTCTTAACAGGTTAATATCATTCCATTGAGTTACGCAAATTATTTTCTATCTTTTCTGTGTATATTCACACCCCAATATTCATGTACAGTTCGTTATTGCACCTCGATGAATAATAGATACTTGAACAGTGTCCTGCTGATACTCGCTATCCTTCAGCAGGTGCTGAACGGTTCTGATGCAACGTATCGATACGTGTAGGTTAGGGCGTGTCTTCAATGAGCCCAAAACCGCGCTGGCGTACCGCCAGCCCTTCGGGCTTGGCCTGAAAACGCACCAT
>JADGBX010000433.1 GCA_015231265.1 Magnetococcales bacterium
ATCATGTTCTGGGAGGAGGGATCCTCGTAGAAGGAGAGATCCAGGGTGTCGGCGTGTTCGAGCAGATCCTTGGTGACGGAGAAGTTGAGCTGGTCCGCCAATCGTCGTTGCGCGAAGTTGCGATAGATCTCCATACCCATGGCGGCGGTCATCAGCACCACCAGCAGGGCTAGAAGGATACCTATCACTAAAAAACCGCCATCCCGATCGGAGAAAGAGTCGATGATGCGGCTGAGCAGAAGAATGATCGCCATGGGCAGAAGCCCGGCGGCGATGGAGGAGACGGCAAGACCACGAAACAGGGTGGCATCGGTCGCCTGGGCCTTACTGATGATCCAGCGCAACGCCTCCAGGTGGGGGAGATATTTCTCCCGTTTTGACGCTGAGATTCTAGTGAGCAGAGAGAAGGGAAAGATCATCGATTCGGTGACTCTTTGCAGCTTTCTTATAGAGATCTAATGAGTATGCAGAGGAGTGTAGACGATTCGCCATGGTATCGACACTCTTAATGTATGCCTGAGCGGACAACAGCGACGGAAAGGGTGTCGCGCCTTCTTTAATAAGATCTATTAATGGTGTGATCGGGAACATTTGTCCATGAATTGTGTCCTAGAACTATGTGGAGTTGCTTTCAAACACCACGTGAACAGGTGTAGAAGCGCTCGATGCTCCGGCAGAGACGGTGTATCGAAGGCGTTGCTCACGCCGAGAGATGGGAGTCCCCGTTCAGCACGTAACAGAGGCGCAGAGGCACAGAAGCGTATCGCATCGATCTGACGAAGAGCACTGCTCCCGATCCGAACATCTCCCGGCGTCACATGGCAGTATATGGCGTATGGAGAGGGTCCATGGGAGTAATAGCACTGGACGGATTGGAGAAGGGAATCGTCTCCTGGTTGCAGAAGGAGCAGCCCATAGAGGGGATTCCGCTCTGTAATTACGACCGCCTTCAGGCGGAAATACACCCCTGCGATGTGGTTTTGGTGGAGGGGTGGAGCCGGGTGAGCGAGGTGATCAAGGCGATCACCCAGAGTCCCTGGTCGCACGGCGCGCTCTACATCGGCTGTCTGGGACAGATCAGCGACACCTCCCTGCGTAAAAAGATCCGGGCCTACTACGACGGTGACGAAGAGACGCCGCTGCTGGTGGAGACCGAGCTGGGCCGGGGCACCGTCATCACCCCTCTGGCCACCTACCGAAAATACCATCTGCGCATCTGCCGTCCCAACGGGATCTCCCAGTGGGATGCCCTGAAGGTGATCGAGTATGTGGTCAACCGTCTGGGCACCGACTACGACATCCGCCAGTTGCTGGACATGGCGCGTTTCTTTTTTCCCTACACCATTCTGCCTCGGCGCTGGCGTTCGTCGCTGTTCGAGCACAACGCCGGGGATCCGACACGCACCGTCTGTTCGTCACTGCTGGCGCGGGGGTTTATGTCGGTGAAGTTTCCCATCCTGCCGGTGGTTCAGCGGGATGATAATGGCAAGTTATTATTTTATAGACGAAATTCAAGACTTTTTACCCCGAAGGATTTCGATTATTCCCCCTACTTCGAGATCGTCAAGTATCCGCTGGTGGGCAATGAGGATATGGCCAACTATCGGACGCTGCCCTGGGATCCCCAAGGGCTGATCTGTAATTCAGTGCGTGACTGCACCCCTCCGGGTGCGGAGGTGGCTGTCGTGCCGACGGCGTGGCAACGGCTGCACGGTGCGAGCCGTCGTCTTCTCTGCCGAGCGCGGGCGTTGGTTAGCGCTTTACCGACTCGGGGTCGGCTGCTGCTGGCGCGGCATGTGCCGTCGAGAGGCGGCGAGCGGAAGGGGTCGATTCACCGCCACAACCACCACGCCCACAGAGAGTGAAAGGAGAGTTGCCATGGAATTCACCACGGTTGCCGTACTGCTCTATCTACTGGTTGCGATTCTTGTTCTTGGGTATCTGCGGGCGCGATTCCTGCTCTGGTCGCTGGCGGCGCTGGGCGCCCTGGCGCTGCCGTGGGCTCTGACGGGAACGGTCACTCCTGCCGTGGCGGCTTGGAGCGTGATCTGGCTGGGAGCCTCGCTGCTGTTCGGGGTGCGGCCCATCCGGCGCATTGTGATCACCGGGCCGGTTCTGGAGCTGTTTCGCCGGGTGCTGCCGCCCCTCTCCCAGACCGAGCGGGAGGCGCTGGAGGCGGGAACGGTGTGGTGGGATCGGGAGCTGTTCAGCGGTCGCCCCGACTGGCGACAG
>JADGBX010000434.1 GCA_015231265.1 Magnetococcales bacterium
CCTGATGGCAGGTGCTGGGAGTGGCAAATACCGGTTTGCCACTGCAGAACATCTGCACCGATCGATGGACGTGACCACAGGCAACCCATGCGATCTGGTCATGCTGTTTCAAAATGTGATGAAAGGCATTCATCCCTTCGAGGAGCCCCTGTTTGTCCATGTTATGCATCCAGGTACGGCAGGGAGGGTGGTGCATGAACAGAACCGTGGGTTGGTCCGGTTTTTCAGAAAGTGTCGCATCAAGCCACTGGAGGCGTTGTGCACACAGCGCCCCGTGTCTCTCACCGTGGACGAGGGTGTCCAGGCCGATCAAACGCAGTGGGTGATCATCCACGGCATAGTGAGCGAACGGGGAGCCCGGTTTGGGTAGATAGTCGCTCCCCTTGAACGCCTGCAGGAACCGCTCACGATGATCATGATTACCCGGAATCAAATAGGTGGGTTGCTCCAACCGACTAAGCAGTGAGCGAACCTCTTCATATTCAGCGATGCTGCCGTGATCGGTCAGATCTCCGGTTACAAGCACCACATTCGGTTTCGGAACCATGGAAGTAATGTGGTTGATGGCGTCACGCAACTGTCTGTTCGTGGCTACCTGACCGTAACAGAGTTGGCCCTTTTCAACCACATGGCAATCGGTGATATGGGCGATGAGCATGGGTCCGTTCCTGATGATAGTCTATTGCCACAGACTCTCTCCGACGAAGTTCGAAAGGGTGAGTGCCTCTGGCGTGGACAAGGTTTGTTCATACGACAGCATACGCTTGATGCGATATGATATCCAAATCGCTTTCACACAGAGTATGATACTGAAACCTTACCGAAGTCTGACGGGAACCATATTCTGTTTGATATGTTCATGGAGTGGAAGGAATGGAAGTTCAAATTATTGAAAATAAATAAAAAATTATCTCTCATGGCTCGACATAATCATTGTTTCATTGAGTGTGAGGACTATCGATGATGGTGCGTGCCAAGCCTGGAGTCTATTCACTCAACGCCAAGGAGCAGTCAAAAAGCTCTGTTTCCGAAGGTGGGCTGGTTGAGGACACACCCTAGACCAATATATACCGTGATTGGTAGAAAGTGCGGTCTCAAATGATGAGACGTATTGATATGTAATTGAGATGCAGCAACAAACATGTCTGGAAAAATGAAGTTACAATAATAATGGCTGAACTCCGTTGTGAATCTCCGTGATTCCGGTTAAACGCATCATCCCTTGCATCTGACCTTGTGTCCCATATTCTGGGCTCATTGAAGACACGCCTTAATAACGACTTCTCAGCACGCAGTACGCGTTTCGGGCAGGACCTGCCATGAACACCATGACGACCATCGTCGAGCATTTGCAACGTGTCGATATCTTCAGGGACATCGATGCGGGTAGCCTCGGGGAGATTGCTGCCAATGCTCGGCATGAGACGATTGCTTCGGGAGAGAGAATCGTCTCCGAAGGGGAGTACGGCCATGCCATGTATCTTATTCTGGAGGGGGCCGTCGAAGTGGTTTCCACCGGAGAGGATGGTACCACTCTGAACAGATTGGCCGAACTGGGTCGTGGGGACCATTTCGGCGAGCAGTCTCTGCTGCCGGGGTCATTGGGCAGAAGAAATGCGACTATCCAGGCGCTCTCATCCACCCGTCTGCTGGAGATTCCCAGGAAGACCTTCCTACATGCCCTGACAGGCCATCCGGAACGACTGGACCAGCTCAGGTCCATGGGGAATCGGCAGATTGCCGACAACCTTAAGAAGATGTCTACCCTGTTCCGTTCGATCCCTCTGGGGCCGAATGCGGAGAACGCTTTGAAACAGGAGCGTTTCTCCGATGGGGATGTGGTGATTCGCGAGGGGGAGAGCGGGGAGCGGTTCTATATCATCGTCTCGGGTGGAGCCCGGGTGGTCCGGGAGCGTGGTAGCGAGACCGAGCTTCTGACCCATCTGGGGGCCGGGAGCTATTTCGGTGAGCTCGCCCTGATCAACGATGAACCCCGCCAAGCGACCGTCATAGCCGAGGGATCACTCTCTCTGATCAGCCTGGAGGGCAACGCCTTCCGCGAACTGCTGCGCGCGACGCCGGATCTCAGAGACTCCCTCGAACATCTCAACGCCGCCTACTCCCTGCCCAGTGGTGCCATGGTGACCCTGCACCCCACCACCTTCCTGGATATGGCCGCAACGATGGTGGTGTCGCACTATCCGTCGGGAAAGACCTTTACCAGCAT
>JADGBX010000435.1 GCA_015231265.1 Magnetococcales bacterium
GGAAAAACAACATCACCGACCAAACCATCACAACCAGCCACACACAGCGCGCCTATTACACCCATATATTTCTTCAGAAATATATATTTCCCCCGCTTCACCCGAACTGTTTCCTTTCCAGAGAGGTAGAGTACGGAGATGGCACCGAATGTCGGGCATCACACAGAAGGGAGAACGCAGGGGGGGTAAAAACGCGGAAGCCCGCAGACATGATGTCCACAGGCCCCGGAAGGAGTGTGGCTCTTTGCAGAACCGCGACTCACTAGCAAGTGTAGCGATATCCAGTTGTGTATTCAAGTGCATAGAGTAACTGTCATAATGATAATGTAGTGCGTTAAATCAATAATAGTGATGGAGCCAGCGCGCGTATTCTACCCTGACAGTCTCTTTAGGTGGCTCCGGTTTTCTCCATGGATGCGCTGACAACAGCGTCATGGTGAGAGGCACTATCCCGTCGTTGGAGACGACGGAAGGTTGTTCGGAACGGGCGGAACCTGGAGAATAGTACCGGAGAGCCGGAACCCGGACGGATGAAACGGCACACATCTCCTGATACGACCATCGGCAGCCGGTGCGATTGGACGAGGTCAGAGATGAAACGGATAGGATCGATCGATAAGGAGAGGAAATGATGGCGACACTGAGAAAACCGATGGCTTGGATCTCCTGGCTGAGTATGGCAACGCTCATGGCGGCCTGCGTGACGGTGAACATCTACTTCCCCGCCCCGGAGATGTCGGAAGCGGCGGAGAATATCGTCAAGGAGGTGTGGAGCGACGCCCAAGAGCAGAAACAGCCGGAATCCGACCCCGCCCCCGGGCCTCAGAGTGGTGTGAAACCCGCCTCGCAGCCCGATCTCTCCTCCGCGACGACAACGCCATCGCCGCAGGTGATCCTTGCCAATGGAGTCGGGCGCATGGTGACGGCCCTGTTTGATCTGGTGTCGGACAGCGCCCAGGCTCAAGGCATGGATATCAACGTCTCCACCGCGTCGATCCGGTCGGTGAAGAACAGTATTCGCACCCGATTCGGACAGTTGACGCCCCACTTCAACTCCGGTGCTCTGGGCATTGCGTCCAACGGTGATCTGGTGTTGCGCAACGCCGGTTCGCTGGATATGCGCTCCCGTGCCGGGTTGCAGAGGTTGGTTCAGGCGGAGAATCAGGATCGCGCCCGTCTCTACAGCGAGATCGCCAGCGCCAACGGTCACCCCGAGTGGACCGGCCAGATTCGCGAGATCTTCGCCGAGAAGTGGCGGCAACGCGCCCGCTCCGGCTGGCAGATCGAAACGGCTCCGGGACGCTGGACCCGTCGTTAAAGAGATCTCTGATCATGCGGTAAGTTGATCACACACTCTGCCGGAAGCCGTTGCGACACCGAGATGCGTGTTTGTAACGGTTTCCGGTCGCTGTTTCTCCTCTCGTATTAGCGCCTCTTTCTCTCCCCCTTTTCTGCACGTTCGATGTTCTCTTTTCAGTAATACTCTATTGCACTGCATTATAATGTTGACGTTCGATCACATTTTGTGGTTGAATTTCGAGCATGGAGACGCTATCAGACAGACTGCGCGCTACGCGCAAGGAGCGGAACCTGTCGCAGAAGGCGTTGGCGGAAGCGGCAGGTGTACCGCAGAGCACCATCGGCTCTTTGGAGTCGGGGCGTACGGAGAGTTCCAAGCGGTTGGCGGAGATCGCCACGGCTCTGGACGTAACGCCGGAGTGGTTACTGCACGGTGATCAGGCTGCCATGGGCGAGTATGCCTTGATTCCCCGTCACAGCATCCGCGCCTATGCCGACGCCAGCATCGGCACCCAGAGCGACGACACCAAGGGCAAGGTGGTGGATCATCTCGCTTTCAAGCGCGAGTGGCTGCGTCGCAACTATCTCCACGTTTCCGACATGGCCTCTCTCGTGGTCGAGGGGGACAGCATGGAGCCCACTCTCCTTGAGGGGGACACCATCCTCATCGACAAGAGTCAGGCCGACCGGGTGATCGATGGCAAGATCTACGTGGTTTACTGGGATGGTGCGGTGCGCGTCAAGCGGTTGCAGAAGCTTCCTGGTGGTCGTCTGCTCTGTTCTTCGGACAATCCCATCGTTCAGCCGTTCGAGTTTTTTCCCGACAATGGAGATGACATTCAGATTATCGGGCGGGTGATCTGGTTCGGGCGCATGCTGTGATCGTGTAGAGTCGTCAGGTGTTTGTCCGTGGCC
>JADGBX010000436.1 GCA_015231265.1 Magnetococcales bacterium
CGAGCAGGTTGGTTTGCCGGGCGATCTCCTCGATGATGGAGATCTTCTCGGCGATCTGCTGCATCGCCTCCACCGACTGCGACACCGCCTTACCCCCGGAGGCGGCATCGGCGGCGGCCTCTTTGGAGAGACCACTGGTCTGCTGGGCGTTTTCGGAGTTGTGGTGGATGTTGCCGATCATCTGCTCCATGGCGGCGGAGGTCTGCTCCACGGAGGCGGCCTGGGCGTTGACGCCGCTGGTGAGCTTGGCGGAGAACTCCGACAGCGCCTGACTCTGACCGGTCACCTTGGTGGCGGTGTCATGCACCGAGTTCACCATGGTGCGCAGGGTGGCGGTCATGTCCGACAGGGAGGAGAAGAGCGCGCCCACCTCATCCTTGCGGTTGAGAGAGCACTGCACCGAAAGATTGCCCTTGGCCAGCTCGACGAAGAGGCTTTTGCACCGGATCAAGGGGCCGGTGATATTGCCGGCGATCAGCAGGGCGACCACGGCGATCACCACCACCAGAACCAGGAAGATCACCAGCAGTGTGGTGCTGAAGGCGGCGAGGGGGCGCTCCACCTCCTCCTCGTCGATCTCGGCGATCAAGGCCCAGGTGAGGCCCGCGGCATCCAGCGGCGCATAGGCGGAGAGCACCGGGTTGCCGTTGTAGTCGATGATGATCTCTTCGCCGGTTTTGCCGCTCAGGGCGGCGCGGGTGGCGTCGCTGTCAACGCCGTTCTTCTCGACGCTGCCGGCGAAGGAGGCCTCCACCGAGCGGCCATCCTTATCCAGGTAGGAGTTGGAGCGCATGCGGTTGTCGCCGCCGACAAGATAGGTTTCGCCGCTGTCGCCCATCCCCTCCCGCTGCTGCATGATGGTGTTGATGAAGTCGGTGGGAAGCTGCAACGCGACGATCACCTCGATCTCACCGCCGTCGTTGAGCACCGGCTGGGCGATGAAGGCCGCCGGGGCGTCGTTGCTGGGGGCGTAGGGGGCGAAATCGACGATGCCGAACTGTTTTCTGGTGATCACCTCACGAATCAGCGTACCAAGATTGGAGTCGCGATATTTACCGCTGACGATGTTGGTCTGGTAGTCCGGCTCCTCCTCCACCGAGTAGAAGATGTGGCCGGAGGGGTCGATGAGAAAGAGATCGTAGTAGCCGTACTTCTCCTTATAGAGCGAGTAGAACGCCTCGCCGTTGCTCTTGATCGGGTTGAACGCCTCCGCCATATCGATCTCCGCCAGCAGTGCCCAGGTGAGGCCGTGCAGTTCCAATGGGGTGTAGGCGGAGAGCACCGGGTTGCCGTTGTAGTCGATGATCACCTCGGCGCCTTTGCGGCCACCGATGGCGCGGCGGGCGGCGTCGGTCTCGACCTTACCGCTGTCGGGATTGCGGAAACTGGCGGCAACGCTGTGGTTTTTCGGATCAAGATAGGAGTCGGAGCGCATCTTCAGATCGTTGCCGATCAGATAGGTCTCGCCGGTTTTTCCCAGTCCGGAGCGCTCGGACATGATGGTGTTGAGCCGGTCGATGGGGAACTGAAACAGCGCCACCCCCACCTTGCGCTCACCATCGAAGATCGGTGAGGCGACGAATCCCGCCGGGGCCATGTAGGAGGGCCAGTACTGGGCGAAATCGACCACGATCACCGCATCGTTCTTGTCGGCGGCGGCGGCGCGACGAAACGCTTCGGCAAAGTTGGTTCCGGCGATGGCGCCATCTTTGAGCGAGGTGGCGTAGTCCAGCTCCTTGAACACCGAGTAGACGATATCGCCGCTCTCCAGATCGGCCAGAAAGATGTCGTAGTAGCCGAACCTCTCCAGATAGTTACGGACGATGGGGTGCACGTCGGCGTGCAGCCGGGTGTAGTCGCTCTCGTCGCCGGGGCTGTCCAGCAGATGTTTCGAACCCAGGGGGTTGGGATTGGCTTTGATGAAGGCGTGTTGCAGTGCGATGGCGTCGTCGTCCATGCTGTTGAAGATCGGGGTGATCTCCGGGGAGCGACCGCCGTTCTGAGCACGGTATTCGGTGCTGAAGTCGTTGCTGTAGTAGGTGCGAAGCTCGCTGCGCATGCGGGTGAGCCGTTCCGGTGTCACCCCTGCCTGTTGGCGATAGCTGCGAAAGGCGCCGGAGAAGCCCTGCATCGCCTCCACCACCATGCGGTTCTCCGAGAAGGTGGCGATCTGGTGGTTGATAGTGGCCAGATAGCG
>JADGBX010000437.1 GCA_015231265.1 Magnetococcales bacterium
GCTCAATATCGCTCGCCGCTACCTGATTCCCAGGCAGATGGAGGCCCACGGCCTGGAAGAGGGGGAGTTCAGCCTCTCCGACGGCGCTCTGGAGGGCATTATCCGCTACTACACCCGCGAAGCCGGTGTGCGTAACCTGGAGCGGGAGATCGCCTCTCTCTGTCGTAAATCGGCACGCATTCTCCTCACCGAAGTGAAGCGCAAGAAGGTGGCGGTTACCGTCAACACTCTGGGCAAGTTTCTCGGTGTCCGCCGTCACCGCTATGGCGAAATTGAAGATCTGGATCTGGTGGGTGTCTGCAACGGCATGGCCTGGACCGAAGTGGGGGGCGAACTGCTCTCCATCGAAGCGACGGTTCTGGAGGGCAAAGGCAAGCTCACCATCACCGGTAAGCTGGGCGAAGTGATGCAGGAGTCGGCCCAAGCGGCCATGACCTACGCCCGGTCACGCTCTCGTGCCCTGGGCATCGATGAGGAGGAGTTCTTCCAGAAGCGGGATATCCACATCCACGTCCCTGAAGGCGCAACCCCCAAGGACGGTCCCTCCGCCGGTATCGCCATCTGTACTGCCGTGGTGAGTGCCATTACCGGCGCTGCGGTCCGTCGCGACGTCTCCATGACCGGTGAGATCTCCCTGCGCGGTCGGGTTCTGATCATCGGTGGTTTGAAGGAGAAGATGTTGGCCGCCCATCGAGCAGGCATCCGCCATGTGATTATTCCGGAAGATAACGTCAAGGATCTCAAGGAGATCCCTCAAGAAGTTCTCAATGCCGTCGAGGTCCATCCGGTGCGCCATGTCGATGAGGTTCTCCATCTTGCCCTGGTGGATGGCGCCCCAGGAACACTGGGAAAAGGGAGTGATGAGACCTCAACCAGCTCCGCTTCGAAAGAGGAAAGCAAGAGCGTTGTGATGAAAAAGGAAGCGCCAGCCGTTGACCCTCATCCCGTGACCCATTAAAAAGGAACCGACGGGTACGGCTCTGAGAGGGATGGCGGGCTGCGTCACGGCAAGTCAGGCTCAATATTTCAGATGGTGTGCACCGCTTGACATGGCCGTCAGGATAGGTGTCTGGATGACGGATCACTATGCGTGGAGGGAGGGTAACCCATTGAACAAGACTGAACTCGTTGAGGCCGTAGCCAAGAAAACTGAATTGACCAAGGCACAGACCGCTGATGTCGTTGAAGCTGTCTTTGCGTCGATCCAGGAAGAACTGGCAAACGGTGGTCAGGTCGGAGTCATCGGCTTCGGCACATTCTCGGTCTCTGAGCGCGCCGCCCGCACGGGCCGCAACCCCAGAACCGGCAAGAAAATCAAAATCGCTGCATCTCGGATTCCCAAGTTCAAGGCCGGCAAGGGTCTGAAGGACGCCGTGGCCAAGTAACACTGTTCCGACCCCCGTTTCGGTGGGGGGGGTCCAGAACTTCTGGTCCAGTGATACTGAAAAGAGCGTTATCTCCGCACTGATGACGCTCTTTTTTAGCCCTGTTCAGGACTCCACACTCTTCTCAGGGTTCCTCCGAATTTTCAGAACCTCTTTTTTTAAGAAGAGGTTGATGTGCGGGCGGATAGCTCAGTTGGCTAGAGCATCGGCCTTACAAGCCGAGGGTCACAGGTTCGAGTCCTGTTCCGCCCACCAAATCACTGTAAAATGCCATTCGATGGTGTACGGAAAGCCAGCTAAATTGCTGGCTTTTTTCGTGTCTGGCGTATAATAACGTTAAATGCCGTATGGCCATATTAACCACATGGAGGGGGACACAATGGGGTACACATCGGGAACACGGAAGACGGTGTACCCCTTGATCGTGTCCCCTACTCTCTGGCCATGGAGGTATTTATATGCGCCTCACCAATGCAAAGGTGAAGAACGCCAAACCCGGAAAGAAGCGTATCAAGCTGTTCGACGGGGAAGGGCTCTATCTGGAGATCTCCCCCAAGGGCGGGAAGTGGTGGAGACTGAAGTATCGATTTGAAGGAAGGGATAGACGCCTCTCCATGGGGGTGTATCCAGATGTCTCCTTGTAGATGGCCCGTGAACGGCGCACAGATACACGCAGACTTCTGGTCGATGGAATTGACCCTGCTGAACATCGCAAAGCAACACAACAGGCGGAGAAAGCGACCGACGAGGGAACATTCCAGGCCGTTGCGTTGGAGTGGTTCGCAAAGCAGCAAACGACGTGGACCCCAG
>JADGBX010000438.1 GCA_015231265.1 Magnetococcales bacterium
CGGGGCTGAACCCTGAAAATACCCATTGACCTCGATAGCCCAGGTTTGAGGACGTTGAGACCTTGAACGATCACCCACCCACCACTCTGCGACGTCTAACGGCCCGTGTTCGTGAGAACCGCCGCCTGCCTGCAGGTCAGTTCATTCTGACTCTGGAGTCACCGGAACTGGCTGCCGAGGTGCGTCCCGGACACTTTGTTCACATCCAGGTGGATGAGGTGTTCACCCTGCCGCGGCCGATCTCGGTGATGGGGTCCGATGTTGAAGCGGGAACCATCGACCTCCTGATCAAGAGCATCGGTGAGGGTACGCGTCGGATGGCGAAGTGGGGGAAGGGCAGGGCGGTACGCATGCTGGGTCCGGTCGGCAACACCTTCACACCCATAGAAGCGCCTGGACGGGCGTTGATGATTGCCGGTGGTGTGGGTTTGGCGCCGTTGGAGTTTCTGGCCCGGACGCTGGTGGAGCGCGGTATAGAGACTTCGCTGCTGTTCGGCACCGAGACCGATCCGCCATTTGCCACCCGTTTGGCGCAACGCCCCTTCGATGGAGCCGATGCCACCGAGTCGTTCACCTTCGATCGCCTGGAGAAGGCGGGCGTTATCAACCGTCTGGCAACACTGGCGGAGAGGCCGGGTTACTTCAAAGGGTTCGTGACCGATCTTGCCAGGAAGCACCTCAACTCTCTTCCCCCGGAACAGCGCGCACGAACCACCCTCTATGTCTGTGGCCCCACTCCGATGATGGCGGCTGCCGCTCGTGTGGCCGATGAGTTCGGTGTGCACGGTGAAGCGAGCCTTGAGGCCCATATGGCTTGTGGATTCGGCGGCTGTGCAGGGTGTGTCGCCAAGGTGAAAGCCGACACCCCCGAAGGGTGGTGGTATAAACGGGTCTGTGTCGATGGGCCTGTCTTTTCGTTGTCCTCCCTCCATCTGGACTGATCGGTTCGGAATATCCTATACCCGGCAGGGGAGTTTCCATTAGTATCAGTGGGAACCGTCCCATCAACGCCGTTTCGGCTTTACGATACCGTTGCTCCTGAACCATGCAGACACCTTCCTATTTCCCAATTCTCAGTCAGGCGATTCAGGCACTCAAGCAGGGTGATCTTCCGGAGACCGAGCGTCTCTGCCGGGAGATTCTCAACGCCCACTCTACGGCTCACGAGACCATGCAGGTTCTTGCTACCGTCGTTGCGAAGGATGGTCGTGGGGAGGAGGCGATTGAGCTCTTGAAACGAGCGGTTGCCATTGAGGCACGACCGGAGTATCTGAACACCCTGGGGGAGATTCAACGAACGATGGGTTTGCACTCCGACGCTTTGCTGTCATTGCAGAAGGCGTTGCGGATCAATCCTAAATACACCAAAGCCTATTTTAATCTCGGCAAGACACTGAAGGGGATCGATGCCCACGGTGACGCTGAGAAGGCTTTTCGTGAGGTGATACGCTTCAATCCCAAGCACTCTCGGGCCTATCTCAACCTGGGGCAGGTTCTTCAGATGCAGGGGTATATGGAGCAGGCGGTGAAGAACTATGAGCACGCCCTGCGCCTTTCACCGGATGATGCGAACACCCTGTCGATCGTTGCTGCCCAGTACGATCAGGCCAACAGGCCGGACGAGAGTCGGGATCTGGTCGACAGGGGGTTGGCTATCGACCCTGATCACCCCGGACTCACACTCCTTTATGCGAAACTCGAACGGAGAAAAGGGGAATATGTTCAATCGCTTGAACGATTGGAGTCGTTGTTGAAACGGAAGCAGGATGCCGTTGACTATCCCGGTTTCATGAATGAAGTCGGGATGCTTCACGACCTGAATGGTGACGCTGATGCCGCATTCAAGGCGTTTGAACGTGCAGCGGAGGTGATGCGCGGCATCAGTACGATGTTGAGCATTGATATGGAGGCGTTCCCAAAGAGAATCGATCTTTTGAGGGAGAGCATCACGCCGTCGTCAACAGCGGCGTGGGCAGCACTGCCGGAACTGGATGACGGCTATGCCGATCCTGTGTTCCTCGTCGGTTTCCCCTGTTCCGGGACAACGCTTCTCAGCCGGATCATCAACCGCCATAGCACCATTAAAAGCGTTGAAGAGAAGCATGTCATCCAGGTGCTCGTCAGGCAACTCACCGTCGAGAAGAGCTACCCCTCTTGTCTTGCTACCTTGAGCGCAGAGGATGTCGCTGCATTG
>JADGBX010000439.1 GCA_015231265.1 Magnetococcales bacterium
CGATCCCTGCTCATGGTCCCGACTCCGAACAACCCGGCGAAAACGCGCCGTCAAGAAGAAGTCGTAGTGTCACCCCACGTTAAAGAGAGAGAGAGTCTCTTTGAGATCTCCGACTCCCATCTCTGCCTACGACTTCTGCCCTGCCAGATACTGTCGCCGCTTCTGGTTGGTCTCGAACAGCTTCCAGCGAACGATGGGAATCTCGGTCAGCACGTCACGGGGGATCTCGTAGAGAGTCACGGGCTCCCGGGTGCGAAAGCGCAGGTGTGACGGCGGCTGGCCGATGACGCACTCCTCGGAGTAGAAGTCACCCGCGTGCAAGATCTGGAAGAGCAACTCCTCCTCGCCGATCAGACTCTCCACCGAGCCGCTGCGAATGATATGCAGCCGGTTGTGGCTACCCAGGGAGATCTCTTCACCGGCCTTGTAGAAGTGGCGCAGACGCATCGCTCGGGCGATACGGTTCTGCGTCGGATAGGAGAGCGACTCGCCGAAGAGCCAGTTCTTCTCCAAAAACTCCCGATTCTCGTGCAGTCGCTCGATCTGGGTATAGAGTTTGTTGCCTTTGACGAACTCCAGATAGAGCGAACAGGGAATTCTGAGCGTCTGAACGAAGCTCACGGCCCGGCAGGTGCTGGTGGAGGGAATGTTGTGCAAACCGGAGTAATCACCGATCAGCGCCCCGGCATTGAGGGTGTTGATCACCTGTTCCCGCGATTGAATACGCTCCACGGCTCCGGTCAGGATCAGGTGCACCACCGAGTGGTTCTCCCCCTCCTTCAGAATGGCCGAACCCGGTGTGAAGGTGAGGATGCGGTTGTTGAGCAACTTGCGGAAGTAGTGGCGCGCCGCCGTGGGGAAATAGGCCCGCAGAAAGTCGTTGGCCACCTTGCGCAGATGGTTGGTCACATCCGGGATCAGAACATCCATGATGCCGAACGGCGCAGTGGCTCCGATCTCCTTCTCCTTTTTGCTCAGAGGCCCGGAAGTGTGTGAAAGCACCAGCTTCTTGGAGCGATCCTCCCGGAAATCCTCACCCTGACCGTGGATCATGCCGCCCCCGGCATCCAGTTTTTTCAGATCCACCGGAATGAAGTAGCGCTCGCGAGTGGTTTCGTAGAAGGCGCGCGTCACTCCCGGCTTGGAGAGATCCTCCTCGATCATATCCTCCAGCACATTCAGAGCGACGATGTCGGCCAAGTGGGCGTAGGAGAGGTGCTTACCCTCCTCCCACAGAGTGCGGAAATAGAGGATATTGGTCTCGACCGGATGGGGTGAGAAGAGCGGCATTACCTCCAGGCCGTCGATATCGTTCCAAACGTCAAACTCCAGGTCGTGCACGTCGAAGTAGCTGGAGAAGTGGCTCTCATCCATATCCAACAGAGCGCAGAGCTTCTTGGTCACCGAGGCACGCACCAGAGGCGTTGCATAGTACTTGATCCTGTGGTCGGCGCGAATCAGCGTGGTCAATCCGGTGAAGTGGTCATCGTGGGAGTGGGTGTGGAAGATCCCCTTCACCTCATTGATGCCGATGCCCAAGGCGTTGAGGGAGAAATGGATATTCGGACCCGCATCGATCAGGTAGACGTTGCCCTGATGCATCAACACACTGGACATGGTGGGCCGGTTGATGTCCCAACCATCACCGTCGCCGCAGTGCAGAACCGAAAAGTACTCCCGCTTGATCTTGTGGTATCCCAGTGGATAGGGGGACTCGTAATTCACCTGAGGCGGCAGGTTGAGATTGACCGAAACCGACTCGTCCTCATAGTGGATCCGATAGACGTTGAGCTTCTCCCGCTCGATAGAGACGCCGTTCCTGACCTCTGTGGGCTGGTCGGAGATGGCGATGGAGTCGATGAGATCTTCCGTGGGTCGGATGGCACCGAAGGCGAAGCGCAGCTTCATCCGCAACATGGTGCGGGCCTCCTCTTCGGTCGCTCCGGCCGCGATCATCTCCTCCTCGGAGATCAGACCGTAGTTGCCCCGGAAAATGTATTGCATCTGGGCATCAACCTGCTCGCTGAGGCCCATGATGATCGGCATCTGTCCGGTATTATTGGGATGGTTCGGCAGCAGCATCCCCTGACGGTAGAACATCTGGAGAACTGGAAACTCCGCCAGATTGGAGAACTGGCCGTTCTGTAGCATCACATCGGAGAGCAGGATCGCGTTCGGAC
>JADGBX010000043.1 GCA_015231265.1 Magnetococcales bacterium
TCGGCAACCTGTTGATTCTGAATTTCTTAAGTGATCAACAGGTTGCCAAACCCCATGCGGGGGTGTTCACCGTGACGTGCTAGTAAGCGGTTGATCCGATTACCGTATGGGGTTGAGCTGGACGCGTCGATTCATGGCGCGACCCTTGATCGTTGCGTTATCAGCAATCGGTTGCTCCTCCCCATATCCACGAGCCTGCATGCGATGTGCTGCGATTCCCCGTTTGATCAGGTAAGAGCGGACGGTTTGTGCCCGACGTTGCGAGAGATCCATATTGAAGATGTTCGTGCCAACATGATCGGTGTGACCCTGAATCTCTATGCGAAGCCTCGGGTTGGCTTGAAGGACTGCCGTCACCTCATTGAGAGTCTTGATGCCGATGTGGCGGACCGTCGCTTTGTTCGTGTCGAAATAGAGGTCGGCAAGAACCCAGCAGCCTTTGATATTGACGGTGGCACCATTGGGTGTTTCGGGGCACTGGTCAAGATGGTTGTAGACGCCATCGTTATCGTCATCCATCCGGCAGCCGTTCTCATCAACCATCGATTGGGGTGGTGTTCCGGGACACTTGTCCAAATGGTCAAACACGCCATCTTCATCAGAGTCCAGGCGACACCCGACGGAATCGACGATGAATCCAATGGGCGTTCCGGGGCATTGATCGGTGTAATCGTCGATCCCATCCTCATCGGAGTCCATGCGGCAGCCCCAACGGTTGACCTTTGAGTTGGGGGGGGTCGTGGGGCAGCGATCCCGGCTGTTCATGACACCATCACCGTCGCTGTCTCCATCCTGGGGCAGGGCGCATCCTACGGCATCGACGGGCGTGTTCGGTGTGGTTTCCGGACAGTTGTCCATATGATCGAGCACGCCGTCTCCATCCGAATCGCGAGAGCATCCCCGCTCATCAACAATGTGTCCGTAGGGTGTTTCGGGACAGGCATCGGCATTATCGAGAATGCCGTCTCGATCGCCGTCTCCGGGTTCAGGCTGTTTCTCACCATCGCAGAAGTAACACTGCGTGCCGATCTCGGAAAGAGAGGATCTTCCACGTTGAGGATGTTCCTGGTCCCACCCTTTATACCCCCAGCGCTCTTCTCCAATGGCTGTTCCGGTAACGATTCCAGATGTCAGAAGGAGGGTGATCAATACAAGGAGTGGGTGTGATCTGCGCATGATAAGTGTGCACCTTATTCCGGAAATCGATGATCGCTTTCCCAGCTTTCTCCACATCAGGAGTACAGCGTGGTTTCATTCATGGCTGGAAGGGCAGCGTCGGAGACGACTCTTCATAAGGCCATGAACGTGATATGGAGTCTGCAGGTTGCTCAGTTCGGTTTATTGTCCCAGATATTCGTGGGTTGTATATCCATTTTGTAGACACCATCCAGCGTATGGATTTCAAAAATCATTGGTGTATGGCGAAGAGCCAACATGCCATCATCGCCAATATAGATGTCCAACATACCTGTTTCAGGAAGGCTGAATCCTGCGATACTGCCGTTGGATCGATTAACGCGACGCCCTGCGTGTTCAACCTGGAGCAGAGGGTAGATACTATTGGGAATGGTATCCCATCGGCGGTAGGGAACACCAACAGTGTACAGAATAAAGTGTGTGACGTTGTATCCCTCGCCTCGGCCCAGATAGAAGTAGAGATTCCTAGGATACATGCGGAACCAGGTGTCCGGTATACCATCCGGAGTGTAGTCGTGGGACGTTGAAGAGGCCTGGTCCCGTGCGGCAGCGTTGTCACGACCAAGAAGATACATATAGGGTGGTGGGGGGTCTTGGATCCAATCCAGTCTGTCGGGATTCAGCGCACTCGCCTGGGTCTCCGGAGCAATCCAGAGCAGCAGTAGCAGAAAAAGTACCTGCAGACGAGAGAGAGTCATCAGAGCCACCGATAGACCAGTTTCGGGATATAGAACTTGCGCTTGTTGAAGACCACACCTGCAACAGCCGCTCCTTGGGCGGCCAGTTTGCTCTTTAGGCTTTCGATGACGGGGACGCGGGTATGTTCTGCTTCAACGACCAAAATCACCACATCCATCATGCCGCAGATTACCAGTCCATCCGACGACCGATTTGCAGGAGGGGAGTCGACGACGGTCAAGGTCGCCGCTTTGCGCAGTCGTCGCCAGAACTCCGGTTGGTTGCGTAGTGTCGGTTGTGCCTGCCGATTGACCAAATGACTGACAAGAAGAGGCGTTTCACCAATACGGTGAAATGAAACCTCATCATGATCAGGATCGCTGGGGCCTTGAGAGGAGGGCATGCGCACGATCTCGGCTGGATCGACGCCGATGGATTGGGCAGGGCCGGGCTCTCCGAGGCGTTGTGCCTGCTTATGTTGATTGAAGTGGTGGAAGTGGCCTGAGCCTTTCCAATCAAAATCCAACAGCATCACCCCACCATCGGCATGCTGTAAAGAGGCGAGGGCAAACTCTCGTGCCATGGTCGAGGTGCCAACACCCTCTGTCGGTCCGATGAACTGAATCGTCAGCCCTTTGCCTTTGATGAGCGTCGGATTCAGCAGACTGAACAGTTGGTTGGCTTCCAGTGCCAGAGATGTTGCCCCGGGGTTTTCCTTGTTATCCCATCGCCAGGGAACAGTGCCACCCGGCAGAGGATCTGGGTCTGTGATGTTAGCCGTTTGGTCCATTGGAATACCAATCTTAATGTACGATCCATTGAAGAAGTTGGTCTGCAATTATCGACCATGCATTTGTCTCTCGTATCCTGCCTGAGACCGCATTGTATGGAGATACCGATGAGGTAATACTACGTGTTTTTTTCGGAATAGCAAGTCGATAGATTGGATAAAACTGGATAATTAAGTGTTAAATTTCATAATGTTGCATTATTATGTTCAATTCAGGGGGATGGTTGGCGGTGAAAGGTGCAGATGAAGTTTGCAACCTTATGAGGGGTGTTGAAATCAAGAATCGGATACTCCTTTGTAACCGTTGCATCATCACTGACAACGGCGTATTTATTTGTTAAAGCCGACAAATTCCGATCTTCTCGTGTATCTCTGCGGTGGATGGTAATACTTGGATAATCGCTCTGACGTACTCCCTCGATTAGAATGGTGTTATGGTCCCGCAGTCGTTCCAGATGCTCTTCACGATCGATATCCGCTTGCTTCTGGATCATGAACCAACAATCCGGTCCGGAAAAGAGTACTGTTCTGGTGCCCGCTTTGCTGATCTTGCACAGGCGGCTGGTTGAAGCATGAGTGTCCGTTTTTGACTGGACGCCTTAGTTTCCGAGTTACTCGAAATCCATCTGCATGAAGACCATGTTGCCGTCGTACTCTTTGGTGAGCTTGAGGCCGCTGTTTTCGAACAGAGTGCGCATGGCGGTATTGGTGGAGAGCAGTTCAGCGGTGAATCCTTGAATACCGGCATTCATTGCCATCTTGATCAGATGTTGAAAGAGCCGTTTTCCCAAACCACGACCCTGCCACTTGTCCCGGACGACAAATGAGATTTCTGCACGGTTGCTGTTGGGATCCAGATAGTAGCCGGCGACCGCCATGATTCGTTCTCCGGCCGGTACCGGTTGCGTGGCGATGATCACCACCTCTTTGCGATGATCAACATAGATGAAGCGACGGATACGTTGCAGATTGAAGCGACGTAAAGGTGTCAGGAAGCGGCGATAGACTGCATCGGAAGAGAGGGAGTAGAGGAATTTCTTCAGCCGTTGTTCATCCTGAGGTTGGACTGAACGGACCGTGATCCGCGTGCCATCTTTGCAACTTAAAGTGGTGCGCCCTTCATCGGGATTGACCAGAATCTGCCCTTTGACGGTGGCCAACTCGGGTCGTAGATAGTGGGCTTCAATGGCTTGATGAATCAGTGCTGCCCGGAAATCGGGATGCGCGATGGCAATCAACGCCATTGCCCGCTCCTGAATGCTCTTGCCATGCAGATAGGCGACGCCATATTCGGTGACGACATAGTGCACCTCACCGCGGGTGGTTACCACACCGGCCCCCGGTGAGAGTCGGGAGACGATGCGGGAGACGGCACTCTCTTTCTTTCCGGCGGTGGCGGGAAGAGCAATGATCGCTTTTCCGCCGTCTGAACGCGCCGCACCCCAGTTGAAATCCACCTGTCCGCCCACGCCGGAGTAGAAACGTTCTCCAAGAGAATCGGCACACACCTGACCGGTGAGGTCCACTTCCAGAGCGGTGTTGACGGCCACCATGCGGTGTTGACGAGCGATCACGGTGATGTCGTTGACATACTCCGTTGGATGCATGGAGAAGATGGGGTTGTCGTCCATGTAGTCGTAGAGGCGTTGGCTCCCCAGCGCAAAGCTGGCAACGACCTGTCCACGATCAAGGCTCTTCTTGGCGCCGTTGATAACACCGGAGTCCACGAGATCGATCAGAGCATCGGTGAGCATTTCGGTGTGTATGCCCAGGTCTCTTTTGCCACCCAGGTGGTTGAGAGCTGCTTGGGGAATGCGGCCAATGCCCACCTCCAGAGTTGCACCATCCTCGACCAGACTGGCGATGAGACGTCCGATCTTTTGTGTGACCGCATCGGGTTCAGGAACAGGTGCATTGACCAGAGGTTCTTCCCATGGAACCAGGATGTCGATCTCCTCGACATTGAGAAAGGCATCTCCCCAGGTGCGAGGCATGCGGGGATTTACCTGCGCAATCACCAGTTGGGCGGCAGCGGCTGCACTCTTGACGATATCGACGGAGATGCCCAGCGAGACCATTCCTCGCTTGTCCGGGGGCGTCACCTGAATCAGTGCCACATCGATGGGCAGTCGGCCGGAGGAGAAGAGGCGGGGGATATCCGAGAGAAGGATGGGGGTGTAACTCCCTAACCCCTCCTCAATAACGTGCCGGACGTTCTGGGAGACGAAAAAGCTGTTAACGGAGAAGCAGGAGGCCAGCTCCCGAGCGGCATAGGGCGCTTCTCCGAATGTGAGGAGATGGGCAACTTCAACATCCGCCAACTCTTGAGAGCGGTCACACAGGGCGCACACCAGACGCTGAGGAACCGCGCATCCGGTTCCGATAAAGATGCGTTGCCCGGAGCGGACATGGGAGAGCGCTATTTCAGGGCTATTGATCGCGTGTTTGTAGGTTTCTGTCCAATCGGGATCGTAGTCCGGTCGCATGGGGCAGCGTGTCCAGAAAGGGTCGGCAGACGGAATGTCTTTATGCTACTACACTACCATCTTGCTGTCTGAAATGTAACAACAATGAAATGGTGTAATAGAAAAGTTACACATTCCCAACCCTCTGTTCACACGTGACTCCTTTGACGCGATCAATGCCGTGGTGGTCGTGGTGTCTCACGATTGGAGAGGTAACCATCCTTATCGGTATCATGAACATCGAATCGATCCGGTGGGCCATCGAACTCCTGGCGGGAGACTTTGCCGTCGCCGTCTCGATCAAGACGTTTGATAAAGTGGGAGGAGAAGTCACCGGAACCCCATCCTCCTTGCATCTTCGAAGAGCTCTCGTTTCCAGCTCCCTGATGATTGGTGAAACGGTTGCTGTTTGATGAACCGTCCGCACTGTTCTTCAAGACTCTGATGCGGTTTGGATAACTGTCCCGTGGTGCTGGTGAAGCTGGGGTGCGTGTGACCTCGCCTCCCCGAACCAGACGAACATAGTTCTTGATGCGTATGGCATCTCCTTGCGGACCGTGGCCCAGTCCCGGGCGACCGGTTTTGGGGTCGCTCCGCTGGGCTCCGGCGCCATGGACGTCCATGGTGCGTCCCCGCATCTGACCCATGGCCCGGCCAAAGGAGACATAGGCGGCCATGCTGCCGGGGCGTGGACCATCCAGATGGGTTGTGGAGGTCCAGAAGTAGGGATAGTCCTTGCTGCCGGCCTCGTTGGTGATTGAACTGGTGGTGAAGATGGGGTCGATGGCTGCAGAATCTGTTGTATCAGGTGAGCGGCTGTAATCGACGATAGAGTGGAGTTCTTTGGCGTTGGGCAGGCGCCAGTCGTTATGGCCGGCGAACGTCGCGTTTTCAGCATGGGCCAGCGCATCCTTCCAGCTCATTGCATGACCACTATCACCCTGCATCCAGATCAGGCCGCTATTACGATCGATCACCGTACCGTTGCCACCGTCTTGAAAAGCGTTCTTGCCGTAGTCGGGATTACCACGTACATAGCGGGCATAGAATCGTTTGAGTGTCCTGTGTTGATTGACGGGACGATATCCATACCCTTTGATGCGACCATCGGCAAAATTGACTCCGAACATGGTCACCATGTGTCCCATGGTAAGAGAGACGTAGTGGGTGGAGGTTACCCATTGGGCATCGATGTAGCGTTCACGGGCCTGGGTGTTTCCAAAGCGGAAATCGAAGAGATCGGTGTTGATGTAAGGCACTGCGTTTCCTGGCACCTCACCTGAATTCCTCCGTCCGCTAAACCCGGTATAGCCGCGAAAATCGATGAGTGAGTACAGCTCCTTGATTGTGGGAACGCGCCAGTCGGTATGCCCACCCAGAGTCATTGTCTTGGCGATGGTATGGGCGTAGGCGGGAGTCACTTTGTGGGGATCAACCCCTTTTGACCACATGAGTCCCGTGGTGAGATCGCTGATGGTTCCATCGCCATTATCTTGGTAGGCGGGTTGGGTTCCCTGATAGTGCGCATCTTGGCCGTAGTAGGGTTCACCGGGTGTGGGGCAGCGAATCTCCTGCCAGTTGTCGTAACAGGCACTCTGTCCGGTATCCGGCAGTGCTGAAAGATTACGGCTGAAAAGGGACACGACCAGAAGGGCCAGTATGGTGGGAACGGTGCGATTCATCCTCGGGCTCCTGATTCAGTCGATCGATCCAGTTCGTTCAAGATGCACCGACTCTTGGCAGTGAGCAAGAGAGGGAGATGTCATGCACTCCCTCTCTTTCATCACTCTTTGCATGATCAACGGCGTCTGTTGTTGCGATTGAAGCTGCGGTTGTTGCCACTGTTATTGGCAAACTGACGCGCGTGTTGCCGCTGGTTCTGCTGGAAACTCTGGTTACGATAACCTCCACGATTCTGACGGAACTCCTGGCGGCGATTCTGGCCCTGGTTACGGTTCTGTCTATAGTGACCTCTGCCCTGATCCTGGCGATACTGACGGTTTTCCTGCCGCTGCCCTTGATAGTGGCCGCGGTTTTCCTGCTTCTGTTCACGATAATGGCCACTATTCTCCTGGCGTTGTGTCTGGCGGTGATCTCGGACGGCTTGTCGTCTCTCCTGACCGTTCATGTCCGACTCTTTCAGGTTGTTGCGGAACTCTTTGTTATCCTGTCGTTGCTCCTGTTTCCACGCACGATTCTCCTGATGCTGCTCCTGTTTCCACTGGCGATTCTCCTGCCGTTGATCCGTGCGGTGTTCTCTGCCCTCTGCGCGATGTTCCGACCTGTACTCTTTGCGCTCACCTCGCTGCTCTCGACCGTAGTCGCGATTCTCCTGTCGCTGTGTCTGGCGGTGATCGCGAATGGCCTGGTGTTTCTCCTGACGGCTCATGTCCGACTCTTTCAGGCTACTGCGGAACGCCTGGTTTTCCTGATGCTGTCCCTGTTTCCACTCTTGGTTCTCCTGCCGCTGCTCCTGATGCCAGGCTCGGGGAGAGAGTGTGTCGGTTTCGGCGACCTCTTCTGCTGAAGCGAAAACCGGCTGCATGAGAAAGGCGCCCAAGATCAGTTTGGTGGTGAGAGAGGTGTTCATGATCAATCTCCTGAATCGAGTTGATGCCGTTTCGTTCGGCACCGCGTGAAAGAAAGTGGGAAATTTTCCCTCGTTTGAAAACAGCATATGTGGAATATTTTCCCACGTCAATAATTAAATGGGATTGTTTCCCACTTTTTTTCGGAGTATGCTGAAAGAGAGGATCAAGGAGATTGATTCTGTGTATGATTCATCACATGGAGAGTCATTATGAATGGAGCAGGTAAAAGATCGTGAATACCCCCGGTTCCAAAGCAGCACTCCCCTCAAGAGCGCTACTTACAGCGATTCGACGTCTGCTCAGACCGTTGGCGCGTCTGTTGATAGCTCGGGGTGTGCACTATCCGGCGCTGCTGCCTCTCTTGAAAGAGGCGTACGTGGACTCTGCCAGTCGTGATTTCCGTGTTGCACGAAAACGGCAGACCGACAGCCGTATACACTTTCTTTCCGGCGTCCACCGCAAAGATGTCAAACGTATCCGCGCTGAGGGAGGGCCAAATACCGATGTCCCCAAGGGGATCTCGGTGGGGTCTCAGATGGTGGCCGTATGGTTGGGAGATCCCCTCTATCTTGATCAGGAGGGGCGACCTCTGCCTCTCCCCCGTTTTGGCCAAGCCGAGGGAGGGCCGTCTTTCGAAGGATTGGTAGAGTCGGTGAGTAAGGATGTGCGTCCCAGAACAGTTCTGGATGAGTGGTTACGTCTTGAGATGATTCATCTTGACGATGACGATATGGCACATCTCAACCAGGAAGCGTTCACGCCCAGTCGCGATGAAGAGAAGATGTCCTACTACTTTGGACGCAACCTCCACGATCACATGGCCGCTGCAGTGCACAATCTGCAAGGGGAGGGTGTGCCATTTTTAGAGCGGTCGGTTCACTACGATCGTTTGAGTCGAGAGTCGTGCGAGAAACTCCAGGCTCTTTCGGAAGAGGCGGCAATGACTGCTCTCAGAACCGTCAACCGTGCTGCACTGGAGTTGGCAAAAGAAGATGAGGGTAACGTTGACGCAGTCCATCGTATCAATCTGGGGGTTTACTGTTTCGTTGCCGATGAAAAGGTAGAGCGTGGGGAGGAGGAGGCATGAGCCGCTGCTCTGCTTTTGGTCTCACACTCTCTGTCGTGCTGTTGGTGTTGATTGCTATTTTCGGAGCAGGTGTTGCAGCTGGTGATCTCGATAGTGGGGAGGGTCACAATGCCATAGAGACTCCGGAGACCCCTCGGGTTGATGATCGTGGCATCGGTGGTACCGGGATCGTTTCCGATGGAGAAAGGGGTGGTGCCGATCTGGTGGCGGATGGTGACCGAGGAATCGGTGGAACAGGCATGCTCCCTGATGGGGATCGAGGAATCGGTGGTACTGGAGTCCTGGCCGCTGGAGATCGTGGAATCGGCGGAACGGGTATTATCGGCGAGATCATCGAATTCGGCTCGATTTGGGTGAATGGGCTGCATGTTGAGTATGATGATTCTCTGCCGGTGAAGACCCCTTTTGGTGAGATCTCCGCCTCTGAGCTGAAACTGGGTCATGTGGCTGAGATAGAAGCGTATGAAGTCGAATCAGGGCGCTATCATGCCCGGAGTATCTCTCTTGATTACCCAGTCTCCGGCGCGGTGTCGGAGATAGATCGAGAGGAGGGGCAGCTCAAAGTTCTGGGGCAGTGGGTGGCGCTCCCTTCTGAGAAGGGAGTGGAAATGCTCACAACACTCTCAGTGGGAAGCAGGGTGCAGGTGAGTGGGTTCAGACGCAGCGATGGAACCATCGAAGCCTCCCGTCTGGATACGCTGTCACAGAGTGAACACGCTGCTGTCACTGGTCCTGTGCGTTATGACGCCGAAGGACGTGCGTTTATCGGTGATTTGCCCTTGGCTTTCCCGGCAGAGAAGATGGGAATCAAAGCTGGAGAAACCGTAACGGCGATCGGTTCCGTTCAGAGTGGTTTGCTTCACAGTGACCATTTTGAGCGTAAGCCGGAGGTGCCGTTCAAAGGGAGGATGTCTCGACTCTCCATTGAGGGATTCCCACGGACGAATCGTCATGGACAGTGGACAATGGGAGGTATTCCCGTCTCCTTTACCGAGGCGACTCGCTCCGAAAGACACCAGCGTCAGATCCTGCATGGAAATGTGAAGCAGGATAGCAATGGAAGGTCTCTGTTGCGTGTTCAGAAGCGTGTCAGAAGCCAACAGCGCTTTTATGGGCCGACACAAGGGAAGCGCCCCGGATCACGTATAAATGGTAGATATCGGGAAAAGCAACCCGAGCGCACCATGCAGAACGTTCCATTCAACAACAGGCGTCAAGAGTCTCTTGATAGTATGCCTGCACGCCAGACATGGAATCCATCGAAGAGGAGGCAGGAGCAGACGGGAAACCAGGAATCCTCTACCAGTAGGAGTCGGCGTGTTGCACCTCAGAACTCTCTGCCTCGTCGAGGTCGAGAGTTGGGTCAGCGGGAGGGTGCTGGTTGGCGCGATCAGCAGCGTCGGGGAGAGCGTTGGCGGGAGAGACGTCAGGATAGTCTTCAGCCACGTATTAATCGTGAACGTCGACGAAGCAGAGAGAGTGAAGGGGGAAACCGTTCAAGGAGGCTGAACGATCGCTCAAGCGACCGCCAAGATCTCTCCCGTGGTAATGGCAGAGCTTTTCGAAACCGAGCAGAAAATAGTCGCAATGGGCGTGGTGGTGTCGGAAGAATGGATGCTATTCAGAACCGCCGCTGATCCGTGAGCAACCCGTTCTCACCAATCGCTTGACTGTATATCGGTATGTTTGCCCCAGCATGGATAAGATTCCTGTCGAATTACGAGTCCAATAAGGTCATTATTAGTAGGTGAGCAAGTAGGGTTATTATATTGCTACGCCTTTTTACATATTTTGGACTACCGGGGTTCCGGATATAGGACTATCGAGGTTCCGGCACGTCTCTCATCGCCAATTGCTGAAGGTGAAAATCATGTTGAACAATGGCGTCGAAGATTCGGTGAGATTCTGGCTAAACTCTACGGTTGTTATTGCCGGTGTAGTAGGAGTAGTGCTCTCGGTTGCCGCTTTTATTACTGTTTCAGGCCTTGAGCAGCGTGGGCGCCACATCGCACTAAAAAAAGAGGTTACCCGTTTCTCAAAGGTGTTTCAGCAGCGGTTTGAGATGCATCATCTGAATGTTTTGAAGGAGATTGCCCGTCTCCATATCAGTACGCAATTGATGGAGCGGGAGATGTTTGCTCTCTTGTCTAAAGATGCTCTCCAGTCCAGTTCTGGAATTCTCTCTCTTCAGTGGGTTCCTCTTCTTATGCACGAAGAGCGTGAACACTTCGAAGAGAGAGTGAGATCCGAAGGGCATTCAAGCCTTGGGCTCTATTCTGCTCGTGCTGGATCTCAAACAGCTGTTGGTCAGAGCTCGGTTTACTATCCGGTCCTCTATGTAGAGCCGCGTGAATACGACACGATGAGAGTGGGGTATGACCACGGATCCGACCCCTTACGAAGAGAAGCTCTTGAACAGGCTGCACAATCGGGGGTTGCTATTGCCACAGCCCCTATGGTGACGAACAGTAACGGAAGATCGGTGACGGTCGTTATTGTGTATCAACCTGTTTATCGCGGTGTTACCGACTCCATAGACCAGCGGGTATCCGGATTGGTGGGCTTTGCCGTCGGTGTGTTTGATATCGGGGGTATTCTGAAAGAGCAGGTCGATTATCTTGATCCTCAGAATGAAATAACAGAGGGTTTCAAATATTCGGTTGATGATATTACTGATAGTATGGCAATGTCGTTGATCAGTGCTGGAAATACTCCTCCTTCCTACCTGTCTTTACAGGATGATTTGAATGAAGAATATAGTATTTACAATGAGTTTCCTGTATCCGGGCGCCACTGGAGGCTCGGGTACTCTCCACGAAAGTTGATCAGTGAAGACGGCTATGCTGTGGAGGCTGTTCTTGCATTTGTCGTCTGCATAATGATAACTTTGATTAGTGTTGCGCGATTAAAGGTCATAGTTGAACGGCAGAGCGTAATTGAAGGAGAGGTGGATCGGCGAATTCAGGAGTTGCAGAGTCATCACGCACAGACAGCGGCAATACTGAACACTGCGCTTAATGCCATCATCACAATGGATGAAAAGGGTAGGGTCACCAGTTTCAATCCGGCTGCTGAGATGATGTTCGGTTATCAGGCCGTCGAAGTTGTCGGTCAGAAGGTAAACGTGTTGATGCCGGAGCCCTATCGTGTACACCACGATGGATATCTAAAGCAGTATCTTGCGCATGGTGAGCACCGGATTATTGGTGTCGGGCGTGAGGTTCAGGGGCGCCACAAGGATGGAGAGGTGTTTCCAATCTGGCTTTCTGTTGGAGAGGCAGATCTGAAGATAGGAAAGATGTTCGTCGGTTGCATAGTCGATATCAGTGCACAGAAACAGGTTGAAGAGCGCCTTATTCTTGCTAAGGAGCAAGCTGAAGCGGCTAATCAGTCGAAATCGGTATTCCTCAATACAATGAGTCACGAGCTGCGTACACCGCTGACAGTCATTCTCGGATACATGCCCCTTCTGGTTAATCCGGTAGAGCGGCTCCCTACCGCAAAAGAGCTTTCGAGTCATCTCGCTGATCAGGAGCAGGGCACTCATCTCCTCAGTCAGATGAATGAGCAGATCAGTTCCATGGCCAGTAAGGTGGAGAGGAACGGTAAGACACTTCTTGCTCTGATTACTGATCTCCTGGATCTCTCCAGAATGGAGACGGGGAAATACACCCTCCGGCGTCAACCCCACTCTGTTCAGCGATTTGTTCGGAGTCTGGAGGTTGTGGTGACGGAAAAAGCTATGGCAAAGGGATTAAAGGTGGTCTGCGATAGTGATGACGTTTGGGTGAATGCAGATGAGGAGAGGTTGAAGCAGATCCTTATGATCTTGTTGGACAATGCGATTAAGTTCACGGAAAAAGGCACGGTTTCACTCACTGTCCACAGTAGAAATGACGTCGTACGGTTTGCGGTCTCTGATACCGGAGTTGGAATTCCTCCCGATCAGTTGCAGGCTGTTTTTCACCGTTTTCATCAGGTGGATGGTTCAACCACGCGCAAAGTTGGTGGGACGGGCCTTGGATTGGCCATTGCCTTTAAGTTGGTTGAGATGCATGACGGTCAATTGAGTGTAGAGAGCAGTCTTAGTCACGGATCGACCTTCGCTTTTTCTTTGCAACGGGTCGAACCGGAGGTGTTTTAAAGAGGGGGTGGCATAGCTGGAACGGATTTCAGATCTTCCGTATAGCAACCAACTCTGCCCGTTGCTTCATGAGCATATGTCTTCAAGGGAATAGTCTGTCTGCAATCCGGTGTTATTCATTCTGCCTCAGGTTCTGAATCGTATCTGAAAAAGTGAAGGGATGGTTGTTATGAACAGAAGGAAAATCCTTGTCGTCGATGATCGGGAAGATATTCGGAGCATGCTTCGAACCTATCTCGAATTGTGGGGGTATGAGGTGGTGGATGCCGAGAATGGACGGGGTGCGTTGGTAAGTGTGGATGCTGAAGCACCCGATATGATGATTCTCGATCATCACATGCCGGATATGAGCGGACATACGGTGATCAAGGTGTTGCGTGAAGAGGGGAGCAAGATACCCGTGGTAATGCTGACAGCGGATCAGAATCAGGGGTTGGCTGTCGAGTGTTTTCGAGCGGGAGCCAATGATTTTCTGGCCAAGCCGTTTGATCCCGATTATCTGGAGGTGGTTATCAGGCGGACCTTGGATCTTCAGGAGGAGACGGAGAGACGGCAACAGGCGGAAACGGCTCTGCAGGCAGAGAAACTCTCTCATGATCTTAAGATTCGATTTCTGTCGAATATCGGACACCACACGGCAACACCTCTGCATCAGGCGATGAACTACCTCAGCATGGCCATGGACGATCTGTCCAAGGGAGAGAAGGGTGGGGCAATCCGAAATATGAATGAAGTAGAGAGCTCCTTGCAGGATCTGGACAGACTGGTGTCACGCATCAGCAAGCTCTCCCGTCTTGAAGCCAAAGAGGTCGAGTACCAATCCGCACGTGTGTCATTGGCTCATGTCATCAGTACCGTCTTTGAAGGCGTACAGGGTGTGGCCAAGTCCGAAGGTGTCGAGTGTGTCATCGCTCAGAAGAGCGTTGAAGGTGCAGATGTTGATATCGACTACCAATACACCAGCGAAGCGGTGATTGAGCTGGTGGAATATGCCGCAAGATGCTCCGTTGTTGAGAGTTCCATCGTTCTCTCAATTTCAGAAAGCGAGGCGTCTTGGCAGATTCTGATTCAGGCGCCAGGAATGGATCTTCCTGAGTCGGAACGTTCCCTCTTCTTCAGCATTTTCGGTGATCATGAAGGAGATGGTGCAAACAAGGAGATCGCTGGAAAGGGTCTTGAGCTCTCCATAGCGTACCGTGTCATCACCGACCAGGGAGGGGCAATCTCCCTTCTTGCCAATTCGGATAGCGGTGTTACGTTTACGCTTGCATTCCCCAAACTAGGGCGTGTCCTCAATTAGCCCACAACCGCGCCTGCGTACCGCCAGCTCTTCGGGTTTGGCCTGAAAACGCACCATGCTGCGTTGTTCGTCGCTTATTTGGCCGTGCCAAACCACGCTCCTCACGCCTTGCCTGCTGCATTTTCAGGCACAAACGCGATTTCGTCCTAATTGAGGACACGCCCTAACAGAAGGGTGACCATGAATGCTCTTAGATATTTAATGACACGCTGCTCCTGATTGGGTCAAAAACTGGTACTCTGTACCCTGGCGTTTCAGGGTGTATGCTGAAGGACTAAGCTCACAGTGCACCGGGGGGAGACCCGATATGGCGAAGTTCCGTGAGGATAGATCCCACGATGACTCCAGTCTATTGCTCCATTCTATGGGAATAGAAGTAACGTTTAGCTTAGAAAAAACAATAGAGTGTCGAGATTTGCCCAGGGAGATGGATTGTGGGTGATCTTCCCGCACATGAAGGTTTTTGGAGACGGCTCTATAGATGGGTACGCATAAGTAATTTTCGGCCTCGTGAGAGTTTTCAAAGTCGTCTCATTCTTACTATTATTCTCATATTAACTGTCTCTTCTCTGCTTCTGATCGGTCTACTCGTACACCATTTTCAGCGGACAGAGAGCTTTGCTCTTGATGCCAATGTCAAGAATTTTCAACTTCTGGCACGTAAGTATATTGTCGATTACACTTATGAAAAGTCCAGAAATATCACGATGATCATGCAGACTTCCATCGACAATCTGACCATTGTCGGTGAGAGTGCGCAGCAGTTAATTACCCACTTCGACCATATCAAAAACAGTGATGACCTGTTTGACAAGCCCCCCTTTCGTGATCGATTGTCCATCTATCAAGGTGCGTTGACCAACCATCCGGAAGATGCAACCGATTTTCTTGCGCATGTCCCCATCGGTGATACACCTCGGAGCCGTGAATGGGCACGAGTGAGCTCTCTTCTCAATCTTCTGATGAAACCAATTTTCGAGAGCAGTCCCGTCAACTCACTCCTCTATTTCATTGGTGACCGGGAGACTCCTGTGACCCGCTCCTATCCCAATCTGCATCTGGCCAAGGTGTTGGGAGAGGATATTCACAATCTGTTCTGGCGGGACTGGTTTGCTCGAAATGTAGCGAGTTGGGAGAAATTCCATACGGATGAAACCTTTCGCAAGAAGGTGCTGGCAACGACCGGAACCCCTATAACCGTTGATCCTCCCTACGAGGATCGTGCAGGGCAGGGGTTGATGATCACGCTGTTTCATCCTCTGTGGAATCACGCCAGAAATCGATTTGCCGGTGCCGTAGCTCTTGATATTACCCTTAACAATTTGGTGCAGGAGGTGTTGGAATCCAAGATCAGTGCCAGCGGATATGCCTTCCTGATCAATCAGAAGGGGGTGATTATTGCCATGCCGTCCTTAGGGCGGGAACATCTCTCCATTCCCGTCGAGGAGCACACTATCGGGAAATTGGTCTACTACACTGGTGCCCTCTCTTCATCGGGTTCTCAGGCTGTGCAGTCGTTGGCTAAGACAATCGGTGACAATGAGACCGGTTTTACACATCTACGGATGGAGAGTGGTTCTCGCAATCTGGTCGCTTATGCGGCGCTGGAGCCGATCAATGACTACCGCTATGAGGCAGATCAGTGGAAGCTTGTTGTGGTGGCGCCCGAAGACGAGATGCTTGTCCATCTCGTCCAGACCCATCGGGATATCGATCTGCAAAACATGACGATCGTGCTTCAGGCGCTCTATGGTGTGGTTGCGGTGCTGCTCATCGTTGGATTGATCTCATGGTATTTTTCCATGCGGATGACTTCCAATCTACGACGTTTGACCGAGGCTGCGGAGAAGATTGCCCGCAAGGAGTATGATGGCGAGACGCGCGTCGACTCCCAAGACGAGTTCGGCCGCTTAAGTGCCGCATTTCAGACTATGCGCACGGAGATCCAGGCCTACACTTCCCATTTGGAACAGAAGGTTCATGAGAGAACGGAATCTCTGAACCAGGAAGTGGCCAATCGCATTCACTTACAGAAATCAGCGGAGGAGGCAAGTCAGGCCAAGAGTGAATTTTTGGCCAATATGAGCCATGAGATTCGTACACCTCTCAACCCCATCATCGGTTTGACCTATCTGGCGCTGGAGTCCGACCCTCCTGGCAGAATTCGTGACTATCTTGCCCGCATCCAGTCCTCCTCCAGAACTCTACTGCGTATCATCAATGATATTCTGGACTTCTCGAAAATTGAGGCCGGTAAGCTTCATTTGGAGGTCTCTACCTTCTCTTTGGATGCCGTTGTAGGAAGTGTGCGGGCACTGTTTGCTCCACAAGCTCGTGAAAAGGGGTTGAGCCTGACCATCGACGTGGCACCGGAAGTTCCGAGATTTCTGAAGGGAGATCCCCTGCGGCTGGAGCAGATTCTTGCCAATCTTACCAGCAATGCTTTGAAATTTACAGAAGAGGGGAGCATTCGTATCAGTATCAAACCTGTTCATCTGCTCTCCAGCAGTTCCGTCAGGTTGGGGTTTCATGTGCATGACTCGGGGATCGGCATCAGTGAAGAGGATCAGGCCAAGCTCTTTCAGCCTTTTACCCAGGCGGACTCTTCCACGACCCGTGTCTATGGTGGGACCGGGTTGGGTCTTTCCATCTGTTATCGGTTGGTACATATGATGGGTGGCAAGATCTCCGTGAAGTCGCAGTTGGGAGAGGGGAGTTGTTTCTCTTTCCAGATCGATGTTCGGATGGCCAACGCTCAGGAGATGGCGGAGAGCGCGCGCGTTAATGAGATGCAGGGCCAGGCCGTTCCCCATTTTGAGAATGCAGCCGTGCTCCTTGTGGAGGATAATCGTACCAATCAGCAGGTTGCCCAGGAGTTGCTTGAAGGGAGCGGTCTCACTGTTGGAGTCGCAGAAAACGGGCTTGCTGCCATTGAGATGAACAATGCTGGCTCTTATGACTTGATTCTGATGGATCTGCAGATGCCGGAGATGGATGGTTATCAGGCAACTGCAGAGATACGCAAGGAGCCCCGCTTTTCGTCACAGCCTATTCTGGCCATGACTGCCCATGCCATGGTTGAGGATCGAGAACGGTGTCTGGCTGCAGGGATGAACGATTACATCTCGAAGCCGATCGATCCCTACCATCTCTATCAGACTCTGGAGAAGTGGTTGCGCCACAAGCTGGTGGATGACGCCATTGCTGTGTCTGAAGATAATGATTCTGCGTTGAAGAGTGATCAGACACGGTCGAGAAACAGCGCGTTTGACGATTCAGAACAAGAGATTGAGATAAGCGGCGTCGATGTGATCTCCGGTCTGGCGCGGATTCGAAATAATCGACAGCTCTATCAGAAACTGTTCATCGAGTTTCTGCAGGATCATGCCGAGGACTGTTCTCTCATTCAGCAGGCAATCGATGATAACGATCTTGTGACTGCCGGCCAATGTGCCCATGCGTTGAAGGGAGCCGCAGGGAATCTTGGAGCGAAACGGTTGAGTGGGATTGCAGATGGTGTTTGTAAGGATCTCCTCTATGGGCGGAATCCTTCACAACATCTCCGACAGCTTCAAGGTGCAATGGATGAAATTCGGACTGGCGTGAAAGGACATGTCAAGAAGGGTGCGCTGCTTGCCGATCAGGAAGGCGAAGGCGTGGAGAGAACACTCTCTTCTCTTCTGGATGAGATGGAGCTGTTGTTACGGGCTGCAGACCCCAGTTCACAGGAGTTGGTTGCACAGCTTCGTGCCCATCTGGGAGGGCCGTTTGTGTCTGTGTTGCAGCGTTTGGAGAGTGACTTGGCTGCCTTTGATTTTGAACATGCACTCCAATGCATTGAGACGCTGCGCTCAACTGCCGATTGAGCCAGTCGATTGCTTGATCGGTCTGAAATGGATGCTTGGTGTTATGATGAAGCAATGGACTTTAGGGCGTGTCTTCAATTAGCCCAAAACCGCGCTGGCGTATCGCCAGCCCTTCGGGTTTGGCCTGAAAATGCACCATGCTGCGTT
>JADGBX010000440.1 GCA_015231265.1 Magnetococcales bacterium
CCTTTCGCTTCCAGAATCAGATCAAGGGCTTGATCTACCGGCACATCCACCAACCGCATGGTGAGCGTGCCCTTGACCGAATCGGAGGTGATGATGTTGCGGTTACTGATTTCGGCAATCAGTTTCAAAGCGTTCTGAACATCAATATCCTTGAAGTCCATGGTGATGCGCTGACCGGTAAACCGGTTCTGGTCGGCGTTGAGCCCCTCATTGTTAATGGACGCCCGAGGCTGAACACGCACCAGGATGTCACGCTCTTTCTGCAAAACCTCGAACAGCGCCGTCGGGTCACTCATGCGCACCAACAACATGGTGTCGCCACCTTTGGCATAGGCGTCGACGGCACTCACTGTACCACCGAATGCACTCACGTCCATGCGTCGAACCAAAGCGTCGGGGATCGCCACACCGGTCAGTGTCACCACGACGGTGTTGTCATCCTGACGGCTTGAGAGCACGGCATCGGTACGGTTGAGGGAGATTCTGACTTCAGAGACAACTTCATCACGACGAAATCGGATATCCTCAACCATGGGATCAGGCACCACACGATGGTGTGCACCCCCATCTAGCGGTACGGCCTGTTTCATCGACGCCTGCTCACCAGGCTGTGCCTGTACGGGAGCGGCTCCGGGAACATTGATGCGGCCATGACCGAAGTGAATGATGGGATGGCCGTTATTTGCTTCGATACGGTGGGTGATCTCCGATGAGGCAAGATCTACCACAACACGCACACGATCCTTGCTGGAACCGGTCTGAATATTCAACACTTCCTGCGTGTTGGGCGTCAAACGGGCAGTCTCGACCCGGCTGGTCACACCCTGAATATCAAGCACCAGTCGCGGTGGCTTGGTGAGGCGGAATGAACGGGGTGTCGGCAACACATCAGAGCCAATAAGACGCAGGATGGTGCCGCCATCAGCGGGAGCGACCTGCACATCTCTCAAGTACGGCACACCGCTCTTCTTCACCTCAGCGACAGCAGGACGCAGCGTGAGATCCAGGCCATCCATGCGCTCCGTCACCTCGTAGGGGCGCTTTCCACGCAGGGTGACCTCCAACTGGCTCCGCTTCTTCCCTGTTTCACGGGGAAAGAGTCCCGTCGCATGCAGTGTATTGACAATGCGTGGCTGAATAGCAGGATTGAGTCCCGCTTCTTCGAAGGTGAAGAGCAGCCGTTCCGGTTGATCCAGTTGCACCAGATCGTGGGTCAACGGACCGTTGGCCAGAATCCGAATCAGTGTGTTCGAACCGGCATCGGAAACATCGATCCGCTGGATCATGACAGTGGGTTGAGCAACCTCTTCCGGTACGGCTTTGTCTCCGGAACGGTTGGTCGTAGCCATACATCCGGCCAGTATCGCAATGCCCAGTATCAGAGCGTTACGTATCATCCCCTTGGCCACGGTTTTACTCCTTTTCATGCAAGCGGATCACGGTCAAACGAGTCGCATTGCGGTCTCTTGGGGTAGGATTGTTCTCGAGCAGTTCCACTTCGCTATCGCCGATACGGATAATCCGGCCCTCCCTCATGCCCATGTAGTGGCCGACGCGCACGGTGTACCCCTTGCCCACCGGATCCTGAACCATCGCCACGGACTCCGCCTCAAGATGGATGACACCGACCAGTTTCAGACTGGTCAGTTCAAACTGTTCGAGGGGCTCCGGCTCTCTCGCCGGTCGGGCCAGATCCTCCTCCTCTTCGGCAAGCTGTTTGATGAGTGCAATGGGTGACTGGAAGGGATCACGGGAATCTCTGGGCTGATAGCGCCAGATGTCCTCCTCCTCCTTCTGGTTCAGGTAGGCAACGATCTTGGGGGTGAGTTTGATCCCCATGCCGGTCAGACCAGCAGCCGCTGCCGCTGCCAGTGCCTTTTTGCTCAAGCCTGCAAGAGGGTCCTTTCTCTTTTTGCGCGTTACGGCCCCTCTTTTGGATGCGCGCGATTTGGTCGTCTTGAAGGTCTTGGGCAGGCTCTTCTTCGTAACCGATCCAACAGCCTTACCCAAGCCACCGCGCCGCGCCTCCACCGGTTGTGCGAGGGCTGCAATCAGACTGAGACTCACGATACACGCGAGCACCATCGGACCCTTCCGTCTGTCTGTTGCAACTCTGCTCATTACTTGTTGCCCTTCTTCTTACGCCGTTTTTTCTTCGATTTAGGCATCTCGCTCTT
>JADGBX010000441.1 GCA_015231265.1 Magnetococcales bacterium
CGCGGA
Organism: Magnetococcales bacterium; assembly: GCA_015231265.1. Taxonomy (GTDB): domain Bacteria; phylum Pseudomonadota; class Magnetococcia; order Magnetococcales; family JADGBX01; genus JADGBX01. Next base: position 7 of record JADGBX010000441.1, read on the forward strand.
TTCGTTCTAATTGAGGACACGCCCTAAGCACTCGAATCAATATATACAGCAACCGGTCACGAACGGCAAAATATCCTATGGGCGCGCTGTTGTTTTCGCAGATCGGTCGTGGTTCGTGCGCGCACTTCTTTGCGGGTTCCGGGCTATTCGGCCTTTTGCGTCTGATCATCGCAGGTCACGCGATTACGCCCTTCGTTCTTGGAACGGTAGAGAGCTGTGTCGGCCAGTTTGAACAGGGATGTGTGGTCCGGTGTCCGTGCACAGCGTTCCGCCACGCCCAGGGATGCGAAAACAGGCAGACGATTACCATCGTAATTGAACGCATGGTCTGCCACCAGAGCACGCAGAGACTCCGCCAGAGTGCAGGCATTCTCCAGGGGTGTTTCCTGGAGAATGATGGTGAACTCCTCGCCGCCAAAGCGGATGAAGAGGCCGGGGTGTTGACGCAATCCCTCCTCCCGAATCAGCCGGCTCAACTCCTTCAGGACGTAGTCACCGGCGTCGTGGCCATAGGTGTCGTTGAGCCCCTTGAAGTGGTCCAGATCGAAGATGATCAGGCTGAGGGGCTGATCCAGGGCAATCGAGCGATAGAAAAGTTGTGGAAAGCGGCGGTTGAGAAAGCCCTTGTTGAAGCACCCGGTCAGCGCATCGATATTGGCGGCCTGCTGAAGGCGGTCGTGGCTGAGGCGCTTGTAGCTGCCTTTGGGGATGTAGGTGAAGGCGTTGCTCTTGCCGATGTCCACCAGATCGCCATCTTTCAGCACCGTGGGGGTGTCGGGGGGGAGGCGTTGCTGATTGAGAAAGGTGCCGTTGCGGGATCCCAGATCGGTGACGACCACCCGTTCCGGATTGGATTCGACGGTGAAGCAACAGTGGGTACGGGAGACCTTGGCCTGTTGCAGGATGATGGTGTTGTCCCAGTCCCGTCCCAGTGTGGTCTCTCCTTCGAGCAGATCGAACACCGTATCCCCGCCTTCACCCTTCAAAAGGATCAGGGCCGCCGGTTTGTTCTTGGCGTCGCTTTGGAGCTGGAGGGTGTCCTCCACGTGGGCAAAAAGAGTGGTATCCATAGAGTATGCGTTCTGTTTCAAGCGATCCTCGGTGAAAAACCCCAAACTACAACTATGGCACACCCCGTAGAGATCTCCAATACCTGATTACTTCTGCCTGCCTGTTATTGGATGAATGCGTCGATCTTCACATCATCGATCTGGTCGGCGCGCAGATAGGTGTCGGCATAGTCGCGGAACACACCACTTTTGAGGAACAGCTCAAAAAGGTCGGAATCCAGATGGCCGTCTTTGATCATGAAGGTCATGATTTTCAGGGCTTGGGTAAGTGTTTTAGGTGTTTTATAGGGGCGGTCGGCGGCGGTGAGCGCCTCGAAGATATCGGCGAGACCCATGATGCGTTCCGGGATCGTGAGCTGGTCGGCAGTCAAGCCTCTGGGATAGCCCGAACCGATCATCGTCTCATGGTGATTGCCAGCATACTCGGGAACGCGCTTCAAGTGATCGGGGAACGGCAGAAGGTTGAGCATGCGGATGGTCTCGATCACATGTTCGTTGATCTTGAAGCGATCCTCTTCACTCAATGTGCCCCGTTTAATGCTGAGATTGTAGAGTTCACCAAGATTGTAGAGGTGTTCCGGCACCGGGCTTGTGAATCCCAAAGCGTTGTCGCCGAAGTAGTGTTCGGCAGGGACGGGGCGTTCGATGATGTGATCGGGGCGGTCGGACAGCAGCGGCTCCTCCACCGGCAGGGTGGGGGCCGAAGTACGCTCCATGCGCTGGGTTTCCAGCTGAGAGAGGCCGATACGATTGTCCAGATGCCGGGTCCAGGTGCGCTGGGCGATGGCGTTGAGCCTTTCGATCTTCTCATCGGCCATGAATTCACCCCCCACGTTGCACTCGGCGATAAAGGCGAAATCATCGCGGAGAGCCGTGATGGTGGTGTCGCGCGTCTCGGCAAGAGTCTCCTTGGCATCGGGGTGATCGGCCAGTGCTTTGTAGTAGTCGACCCAGGCGTCACGAATCAGCACTTCAAAGCGCATGCGCACTTCGTGGATGCGGTTGTATATGGTTTCCAGCTTGCTGGCTTTGTCGACCACATATTCCGGCGTGGTGACCTTGCCGCAGTCGTGGAGCCAAGCGCCGA
>JADGBX010000442.1 GCA_015231265.1 Magnetococcales bacterium
GTTTTGAGATCGGTGCCGAAGGTGACCTCCACCGCCAGCCAGGTATTCTTGATGGTGTTGTGCTCTTCACGGCTGAGGGCGGCGAGACTCTTGTCGAGGATGGAGACCAGCTCCGGCCACTCCTTGCGCACGCCCATGGCCAGCTCGAAGGAGAAGCGGGTGGGACCGGCGATCTGGACGTTGGGCAGCACCGCTCTGCCCATCTCGTAACTGATGGCGCCCAGATTGTCGACGAAGGCGTGCAGATGCCCCTCATCCAGCGCCTTGAGCCCCAGGGCCAACGTCTCCATGGGTACCAGGTTCAGTTCCGGATGGTGTTCGGTGAGAAGACCCTGGGTCACATACCCCTTCACCACCCCGATCCGCTTGCCGTCCAGGGCGTCCAGGCCGTCGATGAGGCTCTCCCCCTTGCGTCCGGCGATCACCACGGGGAAGGAGACGAACGGCTTGGTGAAGGTCAGAAATGTCTCCCGCTCGGCGCTGCGCATCACCATGGGAAGAAGATCGATCTCCCCCGCTTTCGCCTTGTCGATCACCTGCGGCCAGCTCAGGCCGGGCTGCGGCGTCATGGCGATGCCCAGCATCTTCTCCATGGCGGCGACGTAGCCGGCGCTGATACCGCTGTGGGCACCGTTTTCGTCGAAAAACTCGAACGGCGGCCAGGAGGGGTCGATACCGAGGCGGATCTCCGGGTGGTCGGCGAGCCAGCGCCGCTCCTCCTGGGTGAGGTTGACGCGCTGCTTCTCCTTCTCCTGGCCGGAGATGAACGGCATCCACCGCTTGCGAATCGCCATCAGCTCCTTGTCGGTGATGGCGTCGAGCCCCTTCTGCAGGATGGCGCGCAGCGTCTGCCGCTCCTTGGCCACACCCATGTGCAGACGGATCTCCGCCACCGGGACCATATCCACCTCGCCGACGATGGTGATGCCGGGGATGAAGCTCTTCTTCATCACGTAGGAGATGGGGCCGAGACTGCCGACGAAGCCGTCCACCCGTCCCAGCGACACCGCCTTCAGCGCCTCGGCCACATCCTTGACCACCACCCGCTCGATCTGCGGATGGTGGCTCTCGATGTGCTGGGTGATGGAGTAGCCTGCGATCACCGCCAGCCGTCTGCCGTGCAGATCCTCGGTGCGTTTGAGGGTTGTTTGATCGCTCTTGGTGACCAGAACCAGGGGGTTTTCCGCATAGTGGTGGGTGAAGGCGATGAACGCCCGTCGCGGCGCGGTGTTGTTGACCGCCGGCAGAACATCCAGCTCCCCCGCCTTGAAGGCGGCCATCAGCTCCGCCCAGCTCATACCGTTGATGAACTGGAGATCGACCCCCACCTTGCGTGCCGCCAGGGAGATCACGTCGATGGAGAAGCCGCGGGGCTCCCCCTCTTCGGCAAAGTCGAAGGGCGGCCAGTCGATCTCGTTGGCCACTCTCCACACCGGATGGGCCTGGAGCCAGAGCCGCTCCTTCGGGGTAAGCACCACCCCGTTATCCGGCCCTGCGGCCTCGGTCGTGCTGCCGATCCAGCGCTGGGAGATCTGCCGGCGCTCCTGACGGCTGATCGAGGCCAGCCCCTTGTTGATGATGCTCACCAGAGGCTGCCACTCGGGGGTTTTGTGAATGGCGAAGTATTGCGGATTGGGCTTAAAACCGGCATCGGCAACGAACTGGAGGTTGGAGAGCTGCTGCTCACGGGCGATCCAGGTTGCCACCACCTGGGTGCCGATGTAGGCGTCCGCCTTGCCGTAGGAGACCGCCTTCAGCGCCGCCGCCGTATCCTTGAACGGTGCGATGATGATGTCGGGGTGGTGGCTCTCCAGGTGCTTGATGATCCAGAACCCCGCCTCGATGGCCAGGGTCTTGCCGCCGAGATCCTTGAGAGTGCGAATCCCCTCCACGCCTTTGCGCGTCATGATGGAGTAGCGGACGCTGAAGAAGGGGTCGCTGAAGTAGAGATGGTCGGGCCGATCCCCCTTTTTGGCGATGGGTTCGCCGATGGGGGTGTCACCGGCGATCACCTTCTGCAGCATCTCCTTGAAGCTGGCGGCCCGCTGCGGTCGGAAGGTGATGCCCAGGCGCTGACCCAGCAGAGCGACGATATCGGCGGCGATACCGGCGTGGCGCTCACCGGCGTCGAGAAAATCGACGGGAGGCCAGCGTCCGTC
>JADGBX010000443.1 GCA_015231265.1 Magnetococcales bacterium
AAGGATGCCGATGGCTTTCATCCCTACAGCGTCGGTCGTCTGGTGACTGGAGACCCCACGTTTCGCTCTTGTACCCCTTGGGGTGTTATGAAGCTGCTCGAAACCACCGGTGTTTCCTTAAAAGGCAAGGATGCCGTGGTTGTGGGGCGCTCCAACATCGTCGGCAAGCCGGTGGCTCTGATGCTGCTGGCCGAGCACGCCACCGTCACCATCTGCCACTCCCGGACGCCCGATCTGGCCGGCACGGTTCGCAACGCCGATATCGTCATCGCCGCCGTTGGTCGGGCCAAGCTGGTGAAGGGGGATTGGATCAAGGAGGGGGCGACGGTGATCGATGTGGGTATCAATCGACTGGAGGACGGCTCCCTCTGCGGTGATGTGGACTATGACGCTGCCAGCGAGCGGGCGGCCGCGATCACCCCGGTGCCGGGCGGTGTCGGCCCCATGACCATCGCCATGCTGCTGAAGAACACCGTCTCCGGTGCTCGCAGAGCCCACGGTGTGGATGGCTGAGTGTCGTCGTTATGACCGGGACTGTTTGAGCGGGTGGGTGGTGCGCCTGTCGGCGCTCACCCCTTTCGATGTCGCTTCCCAGGGAGGCGTTGGATTGCTACATGCCCATCGGTGGCCGTCTCCGGGGTGTCGATGATCTGTCCGGCGTTGATCTGCTTGAAGACCCGGTAGACCGCTGGCCTGCTGATTCCCAGCTGTTTGGCGATGGCTGTGGGACCGACACCCGCTTCCCGCAGTCTCTTGATCTCCAGTGGATCCACTTTCGGCTTCTGTTGCGTGTCGCGCTCTTCGCTCTGTTCCTGAACACCCTCTTCCGTCTCTCGCTCCCGGCGATGGTGCTCTTCGAACTCGGCAAACAGCCGCAACATCTCCAGAAACGCCGTGCTGTCTGCATGAGCGGTGTCGATGGGCTGCTCCGTTGTCTGAAGGGTGGCCCCCTTCTCCGTGAGTCTTTGCACGATGGTTTGGAGCGCGCCGAGGGAGCGGGCCAGACGGTCGATCCGCGTGACCACCAGAACATCACCACCACGCAGCGACTCGATCAGGATGTTCAACTCCTCTCTTTCACCTGAACCGGATACGCGCCTGCTTTCGGTTCGTATGATGCCGCAGCCTGCGCTCTTCAGCGCCTCCGTCTGCGTACTGACATCCTGTTCCAGAGTGCTGATGCATGCGTAACCGTACTTCGCCATGGTGAGCTCTTCCAGGTGTGCGCGTGGGGGTGTGACTGTGAAAGTGAGGTCGGGAGAGGGTGCAAAAAGGGTGTTGAGTTGGAGCGGGTGAGGGGAATCGAACCCCCGTCAGAAGCTTGGGAAGCTTCGGCCCTACCATTAGACGACACCCGCGCTCCGTGCACTATTGTAACCGGAAACCTCCATGGGTCAATCGTTGCAGAATGGGGGTTGGAAACGTGGCGGGCATATCGGTCGCAAACACACTGTTCTTTGGAGGCGGGAGTGGTGGTAAACTCTAGGGCGTGTTGACATTCAGCCCATATCCGCGCTGGCTTGGCGCCAGCCCTTCGGGTTCGACCTGAAAAAGCGTCATGCTGCGTTGTTCGTCGCTCATTTGGTTGTAGAAAACCGCACTCCTCACGCCTTGCCTGACACTTTTTCAGGCGCAAACGTGGATCTGTTCTGAATGTCAACACGCCCTAGTGCAGATCGCCCACTCCGATGTGAAGAGGCCCGCTCATGGCAGAGAAACCGACCCCAGATCCAGGAGAACGTTCCCCTTCGGCAAAGACATCTCCACTGGCGTGGTTGGACACTCTGGACTGGAGTACTCTGATCATTGTTGCGGTGTTGTTGGGAGGAGCGCCGTTCGTTCCCGAGCCGCACCTGATCGAGAAGCTGCGCATGCTTGCCCAAGGCACGTTGAGTCGCCCCATCGACATCTTCGACCTGCTGATGCATGGAACCCCTCTGGTGATGCTGTTGCTCAAGTTTCTGCGCGAACAGCAGCGCCGTTCGTCTATCTGATCTCCGAATCGCCCTGGGAGAAGAGTCCATGAAAATCATTATGATCGGCGCCAGAGGCGCTGGGAAATCCAACATCTCCCGTCGTCTGTTGGCGAAGATCAAATGGCCGGTGCTCTCCACGGATCTTCTGATCTCCTATGAGC
>JADGBX010000444.1 GCA_015231265.1 Magnetococcales bacterium
GGGGCGTGGCTTTCCCCCCAAGGCCGGTGAGCCCCATGCCGAGGTGTTTGCTCTTCGGGACGCGGCTGAGCGTTCTGTCGGCGCCACTGCCTATGTCACCCTGGAACCGTGTAGTCATCAGGGTCGAACCCCTCCCTGTGCCGATGCTCTGATCGCTGCCGGCGTTTCACGCGTGGTGGTGGCGATGGAGGATCCCAACCCACAGGTGTCTGGAAGAGGGATCCAGCGCATCCGTGAGGCGGGCATTGCCGTCGAGGTGGGTCTTCTGGAGGAGGAGGCGACTCAGCTCAACCGGCCATTTCTCTGTTGGATCACCCATAAGCGCCCTCTGATCACGCTCAAGGCGGCCGCCTCTCTGGATGGTAAGATCGCCACGCACACCAACGAGAGCCAGTGGATCACCGGTCCTGATGCCCGTCGTCTGGTGCATCGTCACCGCGATCGTCACGATGTGGTGATGGTGGGTATCGGCACCGTTCTGGCTGATGAACCCCAGCTCACCTGCCGGGTTCCGCGAGGACGCGACCCTATCCGGTTGGTGGTGGACTCCAAGCTCTCCATTCCGGAAGAGGCCGCACTCTTCACCTCTTCCGAGACGGCCCCGCTCTGGATCGCCGTGGCCGACGGTCGATACGATACCGAGAAGGCGGCGCAGTTGATGCAGCGTTACGGAGAGCGGGCGCCTGCTCTTGAGATCATCGTCTGCCGCTCCACCTGTCGGGGCCGGGTCGATCTTCAAGATTTGATGTGGAAACTGGGGGAGCGAGAGATCACTTCGCTCTTCTCGGAATCGGGTGGACGTCTCACCTACGGCATGCTCGCCTCCGGTCTGGCTGATCGGTTGATGCTCTTTCTTGCCCCCAAATTGATCGGTGGTCGGGATGCTCCGGGGATTCTGGATGGTCTCGGCGTGACGCGTCTTTCCGAAGCGCCGGTGCTGAAGAACATGACACTCTCCCCTGTGGGTGAGGATGTTGTGATCGAGGCCGATTTCGGTGGATAGCCGGGTGTCTCGTCTCGCCGAGGAACGGTGTGGAAGAAGGAGTCTGCAACGATGTTTACAGGTTTGATCGAAACCGTGGGCCGCATTGATGCCCTGGAGCGTAGTAGCAGCGATTGGACGCTGCGCATCGCTTCCGATTACGATCTCAGCCGGGTGAAGATCGGTGACTCCATCGCTGTCAACGGCGCCTGTCTGACCGTGACCGCCATGAGTGGCACGGTCTTTTCAGTACAGATGTCGGCGGAAACCGTGCGTCGCACCACCTTTGCCAATAAGACGCCGGGAGATCCGGTCAATCTGGAAAAGGCGTTGCGCTACGGGGATCGTCTGGATGGACATCTGGTGCAGGGACATGTGGATACGGTGGGTCACGTGGAGCAGATGGTGCCTCGGGGCGGCTCGATGGAAATATGGTTCCGTGTCACCGGCGAGGCAACGCGTTATATTGTAGCAAAGGGCTCCGTCGCCATCGACGGCGTGAGTCTGACGGTCAACGATGTGCGGGATTCCGGAGACGATACGCGGTTTTCTGTCAACATCATCCCCCATACGCAGAAAAAGACCGCACTGGCGGTGTTGCGTCCGGGTTCGACAGTCAACGTCGAGACCGATGTTCTTGGTCGCTATGTGGAGCGGTTGCTGAAGGTTGGCAAGCGCTGTCCTGCTCCTGAAAAGAGCATGAACGATCAAGGGCGCACGGGTGATGATGGTGGTGTGAAATCGGGCGGTATCGACGAAGATTTCCTGCGTCGGAAAGGATTCCTTTAGGGCTGAATCATGTCCTCATTCAACACAATTGAAGAGGTTGTCGCCGACATTCGTCAGGGTCGCATGGTGATTCTGGTGGATGACGAAGATCGGGAAAACGAAGGCGATCTGGTTATCGCCGCCGACAACTGCACGCCGGAGGCGGTCAACTTCATGGCCAAGCACGGGCGCGGTCTGATCTGTCTGGCCTTGACCCGGGAGCGCATCGAGAAGCTCAATCTGCCGCTGATGGTGGTGGACAACGACGCCAAGTTCAAGACCGCCTTCACCATCTCCATCGAGGCCAAGACCGGCGTTACCACCGGCATCTCCGCCCACGACCGCGCCCGCACCATCGAGGCGGCCATCGATGAAAACAGCGAACCG
>JADGBX010000445.1 GCA_015231265.1 Magnetococcales bacterium
GATCTGCATCTCTGGCAGGCGTTGGAAGAGACGGGTTATTACATGCGTTCCGGTTGTAATCGCATCGCCTTTCGGATGGAGACCATCGCCCAACTCGGCCCCTTTCTAAACTCGGTGGCCATGCAACTCTCATTCTTAACCAATCCCGATGTGGACGTGGCGTTTCATGCGTCGTCGGTGCAGAAGGGAGAGCGTCTTTTCCTCTTTTTTGCCCGGAGTGGTAGCGGCAAGAGCACGCTTGCGGCCTATTTCGCCCAACATGGTTACCGTCTGCTTTCCGACGACACCCTCCACTTCAACATCCGCAAACGCCACATTCTGCCTGTTCCTACCGCTTCCAGTTTGAAGGAGAACAGCTACTTTCTCGGCAGGGAGTGTCAGCCCGGGTTTGATGATCTGACCGAGTATATCCAGGATGTCAGCGGCAAAGGTCACGTCAAATACGTTGCACCCCCCGCGATTGAGAACCGGCCTGTCCCTCTGCAAACCTTCACCGATGCAACCATCATCTTTCCCAGATACGATCCCGGCGTCACCACATCTCTGCGGAAGCTGGAACCCTTTGATGCATTGAACCAGATGGAAGTGGATGGTTTCAGTGTGCGCGAGCAGGAAATCTCACGGGAATCGGTGGATTTCTTTCTGGGGCTGATGACAGCAGGCAACACCCATGCGCTGGACTTCCGTGATCTGGCGGAAGCCAAAGCGGTGCTGGAGCGCACTTTTTAACCCGTTTTTCTCCTGCGGTTGAGTGCTGGGCATCTTGGCGGATCAGCTCCCTGCGGATCAGGGTAGCTTTGGAAGGGTGAGAAATGCGTCAGCCTGAAACACCATGTCGGGATCTTCACCAGAAGAGAGCGCACCAATACTTGCCCGTAGTTCAGAGAGGGCTTTGGCGTAGTCCAGTTGGGCACTATTGACCCGCAGTCTGACCGAGGCGAGACGATCCTCCACGCTGATCAGATCGGTCATACCGGCCTGGCCATAGTTCATCTGCCGCATGGTGTCAGCGGCCACGGTTTCCAGAAGACGCAGAGAGTCTTGGGATTTGCTGTATTTGCGCTGGGCACTCACCAGTTTCTCCCGGGCGATGGAGATGGCCGTTTGGATCGAGAGCAGCGTCAGGCGGAGGGAGTCACGAAGGGTATTGACTGCCTCCTTCTGCGTTTTGAAGGCACCCTTCAGAGCGTGATTGCCCAGGGGATAGCTCAAGGTCAGCGTTCCGGTCAGATTGGGACCGGACATACCACGAAGATCGGTGTAGGAGCGGGGAATCTCATCGGTGGAAGATGCAAAGAGCGGATTGATCATATTTGCCGTCACACCCAGATCCAACTGAGGGAGCAGGTCATTCTCCGCCTTCTTGGCTTGCATCTCGGCAGAGTCGATCTGCACCTCCAACGCCTTTACGTCCAATCGCCCCCTTTTGGCGCGTTCATACAGAACCTTCTGGTCCAATGCTTCCAGTTGTTCAGCATCGGCCGGTACCGGAAAAGTGTCCGCCAGAGAGAGGGAGACGTTCGGGGTATCAGGGTCGATTCCCAGGGTAAGGAGCAGATTCTGTTGGGCGATATGCAGGGTGCGTTCAGCATCATCGATATCGATTTGGCGCAGCTGCAACTCCGCCAGTGAACGTTGATACTCGGTTGGGGCCAGCTCCCCGCCCTTGAGACGCGCATCCAAAATATCGGCGGTTTTCGTAGCCCGTTTCATCGTGGTGGATAGACTCTCCAGATTCTTCCGAGCCCCCACCACAGACCAGTAGGCATCGATGGTGGTGCGCACCTTGAGCGCAATCTGGTGCGAGGCGTTGAGACGGGCAGCATCCACAGCCTTATAGGCGGCGAGCTCCGTGATGGAGGCGTTGAGCTTACCTAACCCCCGCAGCAGGGGAATGGAGAGCGTCAGGGATGAGCTGTTGGTAATAGTGGGGTCCAGCACCGTATCGGCGTAGGTGCGTGTTACCACATTGGCCAAGGTGATGCTCGGCCCGTATCGAGTAGCACGGGTGGCACCCAAAGTGGAGGAGAGCGTGCGCGTATCGGTCTCCGACTCTATAACACCCAAGGTGAGGGGATTGATAGT
>JADGBX010000446.1 GCA_015231265.1 Magnetococcales bacterium
GGTCCACAACCACAAGGATGACCCGATCCTCATCGGCAATATCATTGATAATTTGGCCGACTTTGCCTTCGAGCACTTCTCCGATGAAGAGGCGCTGTTCAAGCAGCACGGTTACCCCGGCGCCAATCAGCAGCACCAGAGCCACACCCGTTTTGCCGCCAAAGTCGCCCAGTTACAAAAGCGCCTCAAAGCGGGGGATACGTCGGTGATTCAAGGGTTGGATACGTTTCTTTCGGAGTGGCTCACAGGCCACATCCTTGAAGAGGACATGCAGTACAAGAGCTTCTTCGAGAGCAGAGGCATTCTGTAACATCCGGGCAAACCGTGATGTGAGGGTGGCCGCCGTGCCCTACTCCCACTGCCGCTGATCGGAGAGCTGTTGCAACGTCTGTAGCGCCTCTTTCAAGGCGATTCGGTTGATCTGCTCTTCCAGTGTGGAGAGCAGTTCATCAACACGCTCGGACTCTCCCGACAGCAGTGGTCGGAGCTGCTCGAAACTGGCCATGCTATCGAAATCCCGACTCTCCAGTTGCCGCTGCAACTGCTCTATGAGGGAGGGGATGGAGGCCGAATCAAGGTCGGTGGAACGGAGGCTGTGATCGGGCACGTCCGACGCCTCTTCCGCGTCGATCATCGACGCAATGGCCGCGACCACTTCCGCCAAGGCGTCCTGGAACAGAGCCAGAGGTGCCCCCACATCGGTGGCGCCGTGCCGCAACTCCGACTCCAACGTCAGCGCCGCATCGGCAAGGCGATGGGCGGAGATGTTGCCGGCAATGCCCTTGACGGTATGGGCGATCACCGCAGCCGCCTCCAGACGGGCATCATCCCCGGTGGAGAGGGTGGCAGCGATCTGGTTGAACGCTCCGGCATGATCACGATGAAACTCCAGCAGCAGATCGTGCAGAAGCTTACCGTTACCTCCCATGCGCTCCAGCGCCTCATCCAGATCTATCCCCGCCAGCTCCTCGGGAAGCGCACCGCGTTCGACAGTGAATTCCGGCGTATCTCCACGCTCCGAGATCTCCAACCCCAAACCGTCACGGGGTGTGATCCACTGGACCAGCGTCGCGAAGAGATGAACCTTGTCGATGGGTTTGGCCAGATGATCGTTCATGCCGGCTGCGAGGCACTTCTCGCGGTCTCCACCCATGGCGTGGGCGGTCATGGCGATAATCGGCAGCTCCTGAAAACGGTTCTGACTGCGAATGCGCGCCGTGGCTTCATAGCCATCCATGTTGGGCATCTGGATATCCATCAACACCAGGTCGTAGCGGCTGCGTTGCACCTGTTCCAGAGCCTCGACGCCATCATTGGCAACCTCCACATTCAGTTCAACCCCCTGGAGGATTTCACGGGCGACCTGCTGGTTGATGGCGTTATCCTCCACCAGGAGAATGCGGGCGTTGCCGATCTGTTTGACGATGCTCGCCACATCGACCTGCTGCTTGCCGGCGCGGCACACCTTCATCACCGTCTTGCCGAAGACGTTCATCACGGCATCGAAGAGTGCGGAGCAGTTGACCGGCTTGACGATACGATCATCCGACAGAACCAGAGTGTCGGGCGTGAGATCCTCGTTATCCTGACGGGTAAGCAGCACCATCTTCGGCATGGTGTCTCTGGAGAAGTGCGTGTCGAATGCCTGTAGCGTCTCGGTGCAACTCATACCCGGCATGAAGCTGTCCAGCAGAACAAGCTGAAAGGGACGACCGTCGTCGTCGGCCTCCCTGGCGATATCCAGCGCCTCTTGGCCCGATGCGACGCCGTGGGCTTGAAATCCGAACGAGGCCAACATGTTCTCCACGGCGCGACCGGCGGTGCGGTTGTCATCCACCACCAGCACGCGCAGATCATCCATCTCGTCGGGCGGAACCATATCGGCAGCCACCGCATCCACTTCACGGGTGAAGCCTGCTGTAAAGAGGAAGGTGCTGCCGTTGCCCACTTCCGACTCCAACCAGATCCGGCCTTCCATCATCTCCACCAGCTTCTGACTGATGGTGAGTCCCAGGCCGGTGCCGCCATATTTCCGGGTCGTCGAGCTATCCGCCTGACTGAAGGGTTGGAACAGCTTACGC
>JADGBX010000447.1 GCA_015231265.1 Magnetococcales bacterium
ACACACGCTCCACGGTGACATGGCTATGGATGTAATCCCCTTTTTTATTGCCGAACCACACCACCTCTTTTCGCCAGGAGAACCACCCTGCTCGGTCAGCACCCTCTCCTGCCATAATGGCCGTAATCAAGGAGAGAATGCCGGTCGATACTGTTGGCATGTCGAAGGCTCCTATTGTGACCGTTCACCCATCACGGGAGAGATCACGGACAAAGGCTCTCAACTTCACAAGGAAGAGCACTGCAACGCATGCGATTTCAAAGTGTTGGTCATGACACAGGAGGGCGACGCCTTTGAGCCTTAGGGAGAGCAGACGGCGCAAACGTGAGCCGTGGGAGTATCACGTTCCCGGATACGATCACATCGACAAGAGCGCCCTGGAGGATGAGATGATCCTCCATATCGATCGGGATATCCTTGTCATCAATAAACCCAATCGCCTCCCTCTCTACAAAGGGCCAGGAGGGGGGCCGGTTCTTGCCGACCGTCTTGATGGATGGCGGTTCGGACGTAAAGGACGCCCCTCCCCTGTCCATCGACTCGATGCCGCGACAAGTGGGTGTCTTGTCTTGGGGCGCCATCGAGCAGCCCGCAGGGAGATAAGCGACCTGTTCGCCAGTGGCCGTGTGGAGAAGCGCTATCTTGCGATTGTCCAGGGCTCTCCTCCCCGCTCCCAAGGCACGATCAACCTCCCCCTCTTCGATAATGGCTGGCCCGGACGTCCACGCATCCTCGTTTCCGATCAGGGTAAGATGGGGGAGACGAACTACACGATAGTGGCTGCAAACGATGCGCTCGCCTTGCTGTTGTTGATTCCGAAAACCGGACGCACCCATCAACTCAGAGTGCACTGCGCAGCGGCGGGCTGCCCGATCCTCGGAGACCCTCTCTATGGTGGAGAACCGGTGGATGGCCGCGCAATGCATCTGCATGCCGCAACCATTTCTCTGCCCCTGGACACGCCACTGACTCTCACGGCCCCGCTGCCTCCGGAGATGAATCAAACGCTTGCCGATCTTGTCGAGGATGCCGATACTTGGTGGCAGTCATTCCGTACCCGGATGAGAGATTCAATGAAACAGTCGTCCGCAGCATGACACATACTCCGTGCAAATACCGTTCTAACGTGATCCGCTCCAGGTAGAAAGGCACCACCATGAGACTCCGCTCTCTTCCTCACTTTCGCGCACTTTTCCTGCTCCTGGCCATTGCAGTTCCTGCTCTCATCAGCGTGCAAGAGGCGCGAGGTGACGGCTACGACATGACCGGTGAGCATATTGGGGAAGAACCGACTCAGCAACAGAGCAACGGCGGCGGCTGGTTGTCGGAAATTCGGATAGGCTACTTTGCCCATGATGTGGATGCGGTGAGTTTCAACCGAGAAAATGGCAATGACTTCAATGGTGAGCTGATCTTCGACTCTCCAGACAATCAGATCTTCCGTGATATTTATGCACCTCGCCTACGCTTCGGCACCACCATCAACGACAGTGACAACACCAGCCACGTCTACGGTGGGCTGCTCTGGGATACGGAGATCTGGAACGGTTCGGGTTTCTTCGAGTTCGGTCTCGGAGGGGCCGTCCACGATGGTGAAACCTATACCTATGAACGGGATCGCAAGTCCTTGGGTTCTCGGGTTCTGTTTCACCTCTCTGCCGGAATCGGCATCAATGTCACCCCAAGCAACAACATCTCCCTTTACTTGGAACACATCTCCAACGGCTATCTGGCCGATCCCAACGAGGGGATGGACAATGTGGGCATTCGTTACGGCTTGCGCTTCGACTGAATCCCACCCCCTCGCTGTGAATCAATTGACGGAATTACTCATCGTTGGTGGAAGGGTTGACGAATTCGCCTCGGCTGATGCGTTCGGCATTCATATGCTCCAACTCTCTTGAAGCAGAGATCACCACGTCGCTCTCCGGAACAAAATCCAACTCCTGATTGCGTTCGGGATAATCCACCGAGTTGAGAATGATCCGCATGGCGTTGATTCTCGCTTTGGGTTTGTCATCAGCCCGTATGATAGTCCAGGGACACATGGGTGTGTGCGTCTTGCGCAGCATGTCGA
>JADGBX010000448.1 GCA_015231265.1 Magnetococcales bacterium
TGGAGCCACCGCTTCGGCGGGCCAGTCCGATCGCCTCCACCAACCGACGGGTGAGCTGTTCACCCACCAACGCCAGCGCCGCGTCCTGATCGGCAACCGGCAGCTGCAGACCCTTGGGGCGGCGCATGCGGATCCGACCGGCGAGAAACGCAGCCACGTTCTGCCGCTCCGGGCGGACGTGGATTCCGCGTCCCGGAAGCCGTCCGGCCACATCGGCCACCGGCGTTCCGTCGGGTCCGACCACGAAGCGCAGCAGTTCCGATTTGGGCTTCAGAGCGCGGGTGACCGCGCACTGTCGCGTCGACCCATTGCGCTGGGTGCCAACACGTCCATCGGGTTCGGACCCTCTGCCAACGCGTCGTGCTGCTGGCCGGTTCGAGCGTGCTGCTGGCCGGTTGGAACGTGCCGCAGCCCGGTTCGAGCGTTTTGATGCCCCGTTTGCTGCTGTTTTGGAGCCCCTTCCTCGACGTCCGCTTCTCTCAGCCACGTCCGGGCTCCACCGTCTCGCTAGGCACTCTCAGCCGCCTCACCATCTTCAAACCATCCAGCAAGACGGCGGGCTTCCATGATCAACGCTTCCGACTGACTCTTATCGACGGCACCTTCCAGAATCTCATCCAGCTCATCGGTTGCCAGGTCGGCCAGATTGTCCAGATCGACCACACCCTTCTCGGCCATGAGGACCAGCATCTCTTCAGAGACGCCCTCCATCTCGGCCAGACGGGCATCCACTTCAACCGTATCCTTACGCTCTTCGGTCTCCAGCGCCTGCTGCAACAACTGATTCCGTGCCCGATTGCGCAACTCCTGGGCGATCTCCTCGTCGAAACCTTCAATGGAGGCCAGCTCTTCGAGGGGCACGTAGGCCACCTCTTCGCTGCTGGAGAATCCTTCCTGAATCAGCACTGCCGCCACATCTTCGTCGATATCCAAGGAAGCCATGAACGCCTTGGCCAGATCGTCGAACTCTTCGGCCCGACCCTCGCTGTACTCCTGCTCGGTGACGATATCGATGCGCCAGCCCGTCAGCTCCGAAGCGAGACGAACATTCTGCCCCCGGCGACCGATGGCCAACGAGAGCTGGGTTTCGTCGACGATGACCCGAATGTTGCGATCCTCCTCGTCCATCACAACCTTGGAGACCTCGGCCGGTGCCAGAGCGTTGCAGACGAAGGCAGCGGGATCCGACGACCACTCGATGATGTCGATGCGTTCACCCTGAAGCTCGGTCACCACACCCTGAACCCGGGAGCCGCGCATACCGACACAGGCCCCAACGGGATCAACGAAACTGTCGTTGGAACGCACGGCGATCTTGCTCCGGAAACCGGGATCACGCGCCACCGCCTTGATCTCGACGATTCCGTCGTAGATCTCGGGAACTTCCATCTCGAAGAGGCGAATCACCACTTCGGGATGGGTTCTCGACAGGATCACCTGCGGCCCACGGTTGACGTCCCGCACTTCGCTGATGTAGGCGCGAATCCGCTCCCCGCTGCGATAGTGCTCGCGGGAGAGCATATTCTCATGGGGCAGAAACGCCGTTGTCCGGCCCAAATCCACATAGATATTATTGCGCTCGACCCGCTTCACCAGCCCGTTGACCAACTGGCCGACCCGGTCGATATACTCCGCATGAATCCGCTCACGTTCGGCATCGCGAACCTTCTGCATGATCACCTGCTTGGCGGTCTGCGCAGCGATGCGGCCAAACTCGATCGGCGGCAATGATTCAGCGATAAAATCACCGACTTTTGCACCGGGGTTCAGCTCTTTGGCCTCGTCCAGCGCAATGTGCAGCTCGGAATCTTCATAGAAACGCGGTTTCTCTTCAGCTTCAGCCTCAGCACCCTCTACCTGTGCGTCAGCCCCTTCTTCCTCACTCTCTTCACTCTCTTCCGGCTCTACGTAATCATCCGGGCGCATATCCAGCACTTCTCTGAGCTGAAAGAGCTGAAACTGGCCGGATTTTGCGTCGAAACGTGCCTGAAGGTTCTTATTATTGCCGTACTTCTTGCGAGAAGCGGTCTGAATCGCCGTCTCCATCGCCTCAATCACGATCTGACGGTCGATA
>JADGBX010000449.1 GCA_015231265.1 Magnetococcales bacterium
GCCCCCTGGACCCGAGGTAGTAAAGGATAACCACCTGACCGGCCACGGATAACCACCTGACCGGCCACGGATAACCACCTGACCGGCCACAGCCACATCAACGACAAGGTAATCGGGGTTGTTCTTCACTGGTGAGGAAGAGTACGGTAATGGCACCGATTGTCGGGCACCACAGCGAAGTGAGCGGTTGGCGTTGGACCTAAGACAGAACACACCCACTGTCGACAAAAAAAGCACACGCCCATCGTGTCTAAAAAAGAGGACGAGATGATCATTCTGGGCATACACACCGGCCATGATGGTGCCGCAGCGCTCTTTGTGGAGGGCGAACTGGTCGCTTACTGCAAGGAGGAACGGCTTTCCCGCAAGAAGAGCGACGGCCACCGACTCACACTCTCCTCCATCGATGAGGTGCTGGAGATTGCCGGGATCGAGCGATCACAGATCGATGTCGCCTGCCTGTCTCGGATGAACCTCCCCCTGCGCCACTTCAAACGCACCTCCATGCCGATTCGGAATATCTGGCGCGGCCTGCGGGGGAAAACACGCTCCCTGGGCGGTGAGATGACGCTGCTCCAGGAGCCGGACCCCTTCGAACTGGTGCACGAAGACCTGATCCGTCAGGATCTGGGACTGCGCGACGATGCCCGCATCACCTTCGCCAATCACCACTACACCCACGTGCTGGGGGCGTTTAAATACACCACCTGGGAGAAGGATGCCCTCTATATCAGTGCCGACGGCGGTGGCGACGGCACCACCTACGCTGCCTATGGGTGGGATGGAGAGACTCTGACCTGTCTTTACGGTGGTGAGGAGTTTTTGATTGATCGTAAACAGAAGAGCGCCGCCTCCATCGGTCTCGCCTACCAGTCGGTGACCAAACATCTTGGGTTTCGTCCCAACCGCCACGAGGGCAAAATCACCGGCCTGGCCGCCTTTGGCAAACCGATCATCGGCGATCGCATCCGTGCACTCTTCACCATTCACCCCGACGGCTCCTTCGATGCCGAACACCTCCACTACGATGAGGTGATGACCGCCATGGCCGCCATGGAGCCGGGCATCTCCCGCGAGGATCTGGCGTCGTCGATCCAGTACGCGCTGGAGGTGGTGATTCTCGACTGGGTTGAGGTGCTGAGAAAACGCTTTCCCGCCCGCTATATCGGGATGAGCGGTGGTGTTTTCTCCAACGTTCGCCTCAACCAGAAGGTGGCGGAGCTGCCTGGTGTCGAGGAGGCGTACATCTTCCCCGGTATGGGCGATGAAGGGCTGCCGGTGGGCAACTGCGTGCACATGGAGATCGAAACCGCTGGTCTCCAGAATCTCAAAAGAGGCTCGCTGCCCAACGCCTACCTGGGACGCTGCTACGACTGTGCAGCTCTGACCGACGCCGCCGAGAAACGGGGGGGATTCCGCATCCAGACCCACGATGATCCCTCCGCACCCGCCGCAGAACTGCTCTCCCATGGTCGAATCGGTGCCATCTTCTCCCAGCGCATGGAGATGGGGCCTCGTGCCCTGGGTGCGCGCAGCATCATGGCGGCTCCGGTGAAGAAGTCCCTCAACGACACCCTCAACGGTCGCCTCAACCGCACCGAGTTCATGCCGTTCGCGCCGTTCGTGCTCGATGAGGACGCCGAACGGGTGTTTGTCATCGACGACACCAATCGGGAGGCGTGCCGCTTCATGACCATCACCACCGATGTGCGCGAGGCGTTTCACGGTATGATGCCCGCCGTCGTCCATGTGGATGGCACCGCCCGACCCCAGATCATCGAGCGGGAGACCAATCCGCTCTATTACGATACGTTAAAAGAGTATAGAGATCGTACGGGCATTCCCTGCCTGGTCAACACCAGCTTCAACGCCCACGAAGAGCCGATCATCAACACCCCGGACGAGGCGCTCACCGCTCTGGCCGATGGTCGTATCGACTTCCTTGTCTGCGAAACCGCGCTCATCTTTTCAGTCAAAACCGCCGACGCCATTCTGGATACGCCATGATTTCTGCTCTTGTCCGCTTCAGGGCGTCCGCTCGTAGCAGTTTTTTCGCTTATGGTTGGATG
>JADGBX010000044.1 GCA_015231265.1 Magnetococcales bacterium
AGAAAAACAACATCACCGACCAAACCACATTACTCCCCACCCCCAAGCGCGCCCATTACACCCATATATTTCTTTAGAAATATATAACTCTCCACCACTTGATGACGTTGACTTTAAAGACGGCAAAGGCACAGAAGGGTGTGTACCACAGTAAAGAGAGTCATCGGCACCGAACCTACGCCCCTTTCATGCCACTCGTTTCGATAACCCGATAACGGACTCTTCCATTCCCACCGACCCATGCGGTATCCTGTGGCCTCGTTACGCATAAAAAATAATTGTGACGGCATGAGGATACTCTACCACCATCGAACCCGTGGCGGCGACGCCCAGGGCATACATATAAACGCTCTCTGCCGCTCTCTGGAAGCAGTGGGCCACGAGGTGTGCCTGATGGGTCCGGCGCAACCGGCGGTGACCGGTAAATCGGACGGCGCCGGCACGCAGCCTTCGGAGCAGAAGAGTCCTCGCGCCCTCACCATCCCCGGCTGGCTCTACGAGACCGCGGCGCTGCTCTACAACCTGCCCGCCCTGTTCGCTCTGCTCATCAAAGGGTTTCGCTGGCGGGCCGATGCGATCTACGAACGCTACGCCGTCTACAACACCGCCGGACTGATGGCGGCACGGATTTTGCGAATCCCTCTGATTCTGGAGGTGAACGCCCCCCTCAGTGAAGAGATGCAGCGAGATGGACGGCTTCACTGGCCGCGTCTGGCCACCGCCATGGAGAACAGTCTCATCCGTCGGGCCGATGCGGTGATCGTGGTCACCCGAGTGCTGCAAGGGATCTTCGAGAAGCGGGGAGTCACCGCAAGGCAGTGGCTGGTGATGCACAACGGGATCGACCGCGAGCGGTTTCATCGTCAGGTGGACGGCCAACACCGGCGAGAGACCATGCAGGCGACCGCCGATGACGTGGTGGCAGGCTTCGTCGGCTGGATCCGCCCGTGGCACGGTGTGGATCAGGCGATCTACGCTCTCCAGGCGTTGCGGGACGAGGTGCCGTCTCTGAAACTGCTGCTTGTGGGCGATGGTCCGGCGCTTCCGGAACTGCGGCAACTGGTGGCCCACCTGGGGCTCGACGACCGGGTGCACTTTACCGGGGCGGTGAACCGGGAGGAGATTCCCAGTTGGTTGGCGGCCATGGATCTCGGCCTGCAACCGGATGTTACCCCCTATGCCTCTCCCATCAAACTGTTCGAATATCTTGCCATGGGCCTGCCGGTGATCGCCCCGGAGCGGGAGAATATCCAGGAGGTGATGCGCCATCGCCAGGAGGGACTGCTGTTGCCCGATGGTGATGTGGGGGCACTGGCGCGGGCTCTGCTTGCCCTGTCCACCGATCCGGCGCTGCGTTCCACCCTGGGCCGACAGGCACACGACAGAATCGAACAGGGCGGATTTCTCTGGCAGGAGAACGCTCGCCGCGTTATCTCCTTTTTGAATACGTACTCGACACGAACCGGCTGATCTCTCATGCGCGACCTCGTTCTCACACTCTTCATCCTCGGGATGATGCCGCTCGCCTTCTACAATCCAAGGGTGGGGCTGCTGCTGTGGGCATGGGTCGGCTATATGAATCCCCACCGTCTCACCTGGGGGTTTGCCTACAACTACCGTTTCGTCTACTTCATCGCCATCATCACCCTTGCGGGCATGTTGTTCAGTCCCAAGGCACGGGTCCGTGTTCCGTGGACCAGTGTGACCATTGTGCTGATGCTCTTTATCGCCTGGACATCCATCACAACCCAATTCGCCATTAACCCCGTTGCCCACTGGGAGTGGAACAGGTTCATGAAGATTCAGATCATGACCATGGCGATCCTCCTGTTGATCTATGAACGGCGCTGGCTGCACTATCTGGTGTGGGTTCTGGTGGTCTCCATCGGCTTCTGGGGTATGAAGGGGGGCATCTTTACCATCCTCACCGGCGGCTCTTTCCGCGTCTATGGGCCGCAGGGTAGTTTCTTTTATGATAACAACGCGATGGCCTTGGCGTTGATCGTTGTTGTGCCGCTGATGCGCTATCTGCAACTCTACACCCGAAGCAAGGCGCTCCGCCTTCTGCTCTGGGTGATGATTATCACCAGTATGGCCGCCATCGTCGGAACCTACTCCCGTGGCGGTGCCGTGGGGGCGTCGGTGCTGCTGCTCTTCTTCTGGTGGAAGAGTCGCAGCCGCTGGTTCACCATGTTCTTCGTCGTGATCGTCATGATCCCCCTCCTTGCCTTCATGCCGCCCAAGTGGAAGGACAGGATGGGCTCTATCGTCGGTTTTACCCAGGGTGAGCAGAAGATCACCGCCGACGCCTCCGCCGCCGGACGCATCAACGCCTGGTGGTTCGCCTTCAACCTCGCCAAGGACCGCCCCTTCGTCGGTGGTGGCTTCCAGGTGTTCCAGCCCTCGAACTTCCTGCGCTATGCGCCCAACCCGCACCAGTACCACGACGCCCACAGCATCTACTTCGAGGTGCTCGGTGAGCAGGGATTCGTCGGACTTGTGTTGTTCCTGTTGATATTCTTGTTCTCTTTCCGACTGGGCAACAAGGCGATCAAAATAGGAACCCGTCTCGAGGGGGCGATGTGGGGGCGCGATCTCAGTGCAATGATCCAGGTGGGTCTCGTCGGCTATGCCGCCTCCGGGGCCTTCCTGGGACTGGCCTACTTCGATCTGCCCTACACGCTGGTGGCCATGCTGGTGACCAACTACCTCTATCTGAAGAATCAGGAAGAGCAGCAGCTTGCCAATCCGGAACAGTACCGCTATCAGGCACAGCGTAGAACGCGTCTCATCCAGGAGAAAGCCGGGCCGGGCGGGATTCTAGGCCGCCCCGCAGCCCAACCGGTTGCGACGAGTACCGCGACCATTCTGGGCTCCGGTTTTGATATGGTGTTGAAAAAGGGGCAGTATCAAAAACCGAAAGGGAGCATCTTCACCCAGAACAACAACGCCCTGAGCCGGACAAAATAGCCTGAAGAGACGCTGGATCGCGTGCCGAACCACGATGATCACTGCCCGGAAGGGTGGTGCAGATGGGTCGTTCGACCATGAGAGTCCGGGGTCCGCCGACAACGGCGAAAAAGAGATGTGAGACCCCGGCGTGGTCTGCGGCAACTGCACCGGTTCGCGGAGGTGGAAAACGATCCGTGGGCGATGGGGTTCTACTACGCGCTGCTCTTCCTCGGCATGCCGCCTCTTCGTATCACTATTCCACGGAAACCCCTGGCCTTCCTGCTGACGGCCTGCCACATTACTCAGGAACTGGAATCCATCGCCTGAGACATGGCATCATGGCCCTCTAAAAGCTTCATAACCTGAATAATCCTGACCTCGTGTCCGGATGATCGTCCCTCCGGTGAGACGCGCACCATGACTTTTTGGCACCGCACCTTTCCCCTCTGGACCGTTGCGCCCGTGGCGTTGTTGGTGTTGGCGCCCTTCATCACCATGCAGGTGCTGGATGAGGGGGTGCTGATCACTGCATTCTCCAAGGATATCTTCATCTCTCTGGGGTCGGCCTGGCGGGTCTGGAACGGCCAGATGCCCCACCTCGACTTTCCCACCCCCGTTGGCGGGCTCTACTTCGCCCTGCTGCACATGGGCATGCAGATCGAGGCTTCCGCCAAGCTGGTCACCTGGTCCAATCTGATCGTTCTTCTGTTTCTGGTGCCGTCGGCGCTCTGGATCTGTCACCGTCGCTTTCCCAGTTGGATGGCGGTTCTCTTCACCCTGGCCGTGAGTCTGCTGGTCATCTCCCCCAGACTTCTGGACGGCACCCACGAGGTGTTCGCCCTCGTTGCTCCCTACAACCGCATCGGTTGGGCGCTGTTCAATCTGCTTCTGGTGGCGGTTCTGGTGCCGCCGCGGCGCCGTTTTCAGCCGCTGCCGTTCTGGGCCGATGCCCTGGACGGCGTGATCATCGGCGTGCTGGTGCTGGCCACCTTCTACATCAAGATCTCCTTCACCCTCATGGCCGGAGCGGCGCTGGTGCTGGCGCTTCTCCGCATCGCCCATGTCACGCGCGCCGTTCTGTTGGCGATCCCGGTGCTCATCCTGGGCATGGTTCTGGTCGAACTCTCCTTCGGTCTGCATGGCGCCTATCTGAGCAATCTCTCCCAGGTCGCCGGTATGACGTCGCTCTCCAACGTCATTCAGTTGGGGAAGATTCCCATGATGCTCAGCCACGGCCAGGAGATGCTCTGGGGGGCGGCGATTTTGGTTTTGGCGCGCATGGCGCTGGTGCAGGGATCGACCTTCGTACGGCTGTTCGATCCCTTCGTGATGGCGGCGTTCTTTGCGCTTGGTTCCGGTGTTCTGCTGGCGATGCAGAACCGCGATCTCCTGATCGGAACCCTGCCCGCCATGGCTTGGATCGTCTTCGAGGGCATTCGTCGAATCCGCGCCATGTCTCTGGTGCGTCTCTCCCATCTGCTCACCCGGCAGACGCGGGGGCATGATCTGCCTCCGGAGGCGGCCCACACCTCCCTCAAAAACTCCCCGGATCCTCTGGCGCTTCCCCCTGCTCCCGAGAGTGGCGCCGCATCGGAGAACACCACGCTCATCCGCACCAACGCCATCATGGGCAGCGCATCCGCCTATCTGATGGCCATCGCCGTGCTGGCGGTGGTGCCGATTCTCAAACCGACGGTTGCCGACGGTCGCGCCATTGTCACCCACCACCTCTCGCTGCCGCTGGTGCTGGGCTCGCCGCTCTCCGAAGAGAGCCACTCGCCGCTGCGCACGCTCTATTTCACCGACGAAAAGTACCGCTCTACTCTTCAGCAGGGAGCGAAACTTCTCGAAGAGCATCTCCGACCGGGGGAGCGCATCTGGACCACAGATTTCTCCAATCCCTTCCCCTTCTGGCTGAAGCAGCCGCCGCCGAAGAGGGATCTGCTCTGGTGGGATCTCTCTCGCACCTTCAGCGAAGAGACGCATCCACCGGCTGGGCCGTTTCTCTGTCGCATCGATCTGATCGCCATCCCCAAAAAGGGGACCAACCGTAACGTCGTCCAGATGGAGAAGATCTACAAAGCCCACATCGAGCAGCGCTTTACCCGCATTGCCGAAACCGACGCCTGGGCGGTGTGGCGCCACAATGACAATGACGAGCAGTGTCGTTTTCTCCACCTCGACGCGCCACCAACGCCAAAACTCATCGAGATGGAGACCACGCCTGCCGCAGAAACCGCGTCTCCTGCCGAAGAGACGGCCATCGAGCCGATGCGGAAGGAGCCGGTGATTCTCCCAGGTATGGAGACGGAGAGTCGCCCGGATGCCAAGAACTATTGGTGAGTGTTCCGTGTGATAAGAGCGTACGGGCCGGTGAGCGTGTCACGCTCTGCCATGATGAGATTCAGACGGTGATCGGGAGTGCGTAGGGCAGGGGGGAGCGGTGGTCAATCCGTGGCCGTTCAGGTGTTTATCTGTGGCCGTTCAGGTGTTTGTCCTTTACTACTCGGGTGCAGGGTGCGGGGACCCTGCCGGAGTTTGAGGCAGCGCCTCAAGGTTTTGCCGTTTTTTTGGTGTTGCCTTTGCCGTGGCCATACTCCCTCCTAAAAGGAGGTGTGGAACCATGGGTTCCACGGTGTCTTTTTTTGGGGACGGAGGGTTTGTGCTGTTTTAGGTCCGGCGCCGATTACTCACTTCTATATGATGCCCGACATGCGGTGCCATCTCCGTACTCTTCCTCTCCAGATATGAACACCATCAGATAACCAAGCTGTGGCCATACCATTTCCCTGAAAGAGGTTTGGAACCATGGGTTCCAAGGTGTCGCCTTTTGACGTGAGCGTTCCAGGTCTCTTTGAGAAAAGAAGACGCCAGTGTACAGATTTGAGTTGGAACTACTATAGTGCCTGCCGTTGCCTTGGGCATCACGACAGAACCACAGTCACTCAAGGCCATTTTGACCATGTTCAAGATGGTCTGAAGAGCAAAAAGCACCTGAGTATGCTACGTCCTCAATGCGATTCCAGAGTAGTCGGAGCCCACTGCCAGAACTCTTGCTTTCTACGAACAAAGCTGTCCGAAAAAGTGTTGCCACCTCATCCGGAAAGTGCCCTTACTCCGTCGAGTTCTCGGAATCTTCATCCTCTGTCGAATCTGGGCTCTTCGTCTCTTCTTCCATCTCTTTCGGTAAATCCGCAACACTCTTCGATGTCGTGGATTTTCGTTCCTGCCCAGCACTACCGATCACCAGAACGTTGCGTTTGTAATCGATATGGGCGTTAAGCCGCTCAATGACGTTCATGCCCAGAAGAGGCGTCGAGTTCGCCTCACCGATAATGGAGTACACATTGGTGACGGTGTACCCTCCCAACCGCAGTGACCGCAGTGAGAAAGTCTGGCGCGTACTGACGGAACCATCGGCAATGGTCACCCGAGTCTGGCGCCGCATGTCACTGGGTTTCACCCCCCCCATCTCTTTCAGCGTATTGAAGATATTCTCTGGAATCAATACCGCGCTGGCACCAGTATCGACGATGAAGGTCACTTTCAGGCCTTCACCCACCGCTTCATTGAGATAGACGGAGATCTCACGGATGTAATTGCCCTTCTTGACCAGTGGGATCTCATGCCCCTTGTCACCGCTGAAGAGGGAACTGGGACACTCCCCGGAAAGACGAAGTAGACGACGACCCTTGCGCATTGTTGACTGCCGACCAGGGCAGGAAGAGCGCGCCAAGGTCACCTCCTTCCCCTTATGTTTGAGAATGATACTGTCGGGAGTGATTGCTTTGACGATGACGCCCTCTGTTCCGAACTCATCGCCGACCGTCACCAACTGGCCATTGATCCTTGCAGTCCCGTGCTCACCATTTGCCTTGATGAAACTGACACTCCACGCACCACTGGAGACATCAAGATCCCCATCCTCATTGAGCATCGAAGAATCCGACGACCCGTTGAGAGGACCCTTTCCCTGGCCAATCGACGTTCGTCGGGTAGGGTCGACCATATCCGAAGGTGTCGTCTCGGCACGCGCAACCAGAGTCGTCAACAGAACAATGGCAACAACACTCGCAGTCAGGAGCCATGTCCAGACCGTTCGCGGGCGGGGACGGTGAAGATGTTGTGCGTTCATACTGATCATCGTAATGCAGAAGCTCCCTGGCTATCGACCAGGATACCTGTGAGAAATCCGGTGTAGAACAGATCTTTGCCGGAAAACCCGTAACGGTTCATCAGATCGGCGATTTTGGAAGGATCACCAGCCGTTTCATCCCTGAGCGCTGCAATCCAGATACCTGTTTTTTTATGACCGAACGTATTCTGAACATCAGCAATCCAGTTTCCGGGAAATGCGTTGCGTTGCTGCTGAAACGCGGTCAACCCTTTGGCAAAGAGTGCCCGGCGGTCCGAATCGGTCAAGACAAAGAGGGGTGAGTAAGCGGCATGGACGGTTACATTGTCAATAGCTGCTTCAAGCGTCGAACCGCACCACCCGGCCTCAGCCTCAAAGGAGAGTCTGGTTTTTGCAATGGCATCACGACGAACACCAGGAAGAAAACGTTCTCGCAGAGCCGTTACCGGAATGGAGATCTGTCGGACATCGCCATCAAAATCACCGCTCATCGTCCGCGTGAAAACCGTATCGGTATTAAGGGCATCATTATAGGCAGACTGAACGAACATATGGCGCAACTCACCCAGAGCACGGCCAGCGGTATCGAGAAAAGTGATTCTAGCACCCACCCACGCCCGATCATCCATACCGCCCATGGCATAGAGCGGAATGATATCGAAGACAACCCTTACCAACTCGCGACTGAACTCCCGAGAAACCCTCTGCGCACGCTGACCGTTTTCAAATGCAAAACGGAGTTGATGATCCCCAATCCCTGCAGTCGTGTCTGCAGGAAGCACAATATTCGGCTTTCCTGCTCCATCCAATCCGGACGATTCGATCTCCTGCGTCAACTCCTGAAACAGAGCGTGGCCGCTGGGAACGACATTGGAAACACCAGCCGAACCACTTTCGCAATCTTCAGGGGGAGCAACTTCCTGCCAACCATTGCCCACCATGATGCCGTTGACCCGATTAAAATCGTCATGCAATAACAGATCATCGGCAATGACTGTGTGTGGAGCCGTCACAAAGATGGCAACCATCATACTTGCCACAACCGCAACCATCGTGAATTTCCGTCGCCAGTGCACCAACCTCATACCACCCTCGGTGATCTATACAGTCGTTTGTTTCCCATATGTTTTTTTATGGGAAATAGTGCTTTCCAAAGTGCTCGTCCGAGCGCATTTCAACACACTCATGGAAGGAAGCGCTCATGTCTCACCAGGGTTTCCATGCAATAAACAGACCTGTTCACAGGAATACCCCTGGAGATCGATGTGAAAAGAGATGATCATTCCGAAGCAGAGAGGCTTGACAATCTTTTCGTCAACAGGCATCCTCTGGGCCTTCAAAGTTGAAGGAATCACATGTGACGGGGCGTGGCGCAGCCTGGTAGCGCACTAGCATGGGGTGCTAGGGGTCGGAGGTTCGAATCCTCTCGCCCCGACCATTGAATAGGTCGGGAAAACAAGCGGTTAAGGTGTCATCAGCACCTTAGCCGCTTTTTCGTTTGTGCCTGGGTGTGTCGATTTTGTGCTCATTATTTCCAACGCCGACACTGCTCGCTTCACCCGATCCGGGGCAAGGTGAGCATAACGCTGAGTCATCTCGTGTGAGCTGTGACCCAAAAGCTGCTGTACCTCATAAATGGGTACACCGCTTGAAACGAGATGTGATGCACAGGTGTGCCGTAATGTGTGCGGGGTCGCATCTTCAATCCGAGCATTTCTGCACGCGGTCTTGAAAGAGCGTCTGATCGACTTGATCCGCTCTCCATCCTCATGCGCAAACACCCAAGGCGATGCCGGGCAGTGAGTAGCCCGGAAGCGCGCACGATCCAGCAGGGCCTCGTGGGCGGCATCGTTGGTGGGGATGATTCTCCCCTTCCCGGTCTTGGTGTGCTCAGCATCGAGCCGGATCTCCCGCCGGCTCCAGTCTACCCGAGACCACTCCAACCCCAGCAGTTCCCCGGATCGACACCCGGTGTTCAGAGCAAGCAGAACAAAGGCGTTGAGATGAGGCACCTCTTTTGCCTGCTGGAGCAACGCCTCGATCTCCTCACTACTCAACCA
Source organism: Magnetococcales bacterium (assembly GCA_015231265.1). Lineage (GTDB taxonomy): Bacteria > Pseudomonadota > Magnetococcia > Magnetococcales > JADGBX01 > JADGBX01. The sequence goes on from JADGBX010000044.1 coordinate 9,148, forward strand.
ACGCAGACGCCCCTCCGGCTCTTTGAGAAACCGACCGCGAACCGGGTTATCGAGACGCCACTCCCACTCTTTGATCGCGTGATTGATTGCCGCCTGAAACAGTCCCAACTCGCGGTTGATGGTGCCGGCTTTGACGCCATCATTTTGGCGGGCTGTAATATAGGCTCGGATCTCTCTGGCTCGGATCTCCGACATGTTGCGACCAGAGAAATAATTAGTCAGCCGTCGTGCGTGATAGATAGCAGGCACCTGACTCTTACGTCTGGGTAATGTCTCCTCGAGATATGCCAGCATCAGCTCGTCATAGGCGTAGTCTGAAATGGTTGGCCAATATTCCGCTCGTTGAACGCTGCCGTCTCCCAACGAGCAACTATGGCTTGCGCTCTGCCCTTGTGGGTCTCTTGAGTAGAGCGTCGAGTCGTCTTGCCGCTTGCGTCCTTGTAGGCCGCGTACCAGCAGTTTGACCCTTTGCGCCGGTAGAGTCTTGCCATGTCTCACCCTCCTTACGTGGCATCGCACCCGGCGTCGTCGCTCTCATATGGTCCGATGATTCTGCGTTAGACTCCAGGTATTTCTCGATCTCGGTTGCTCTGATGATCATCTTTCGCCCTCTCGGTCTCAGTACCGGCAAACTGCCGGCATGGACCAGACGGCGGACAGTGGTCTCAGAAACGGCCAGCAAAGCGGCCGTCTCCTTGAGCGTATAGCACTGCAACGTTGAGGTGGATATCGACATATGGCATCCTCAAATAACATTACATTTCGATGTTAATAATTTTATATATTCAAACTATGGATTGTTCGTTCTGTCAAGAAAAAAGCCCCTCCACATGAGATGGAGAGGCCTTTCAGGGCGTTTTGGATTAGGTCCGACTACTCAAATATTCAACAGCTCGGGCAAAATCGCGGTCGTTGAGGTTGTCGACCGACCAAATATTCAGGACTCTCTTTAGATCGACCCAAATACGCTGCCGGCTTGCGTTAGATCTTTCTGCCACCTCCTCGACCAACGCAGATAGGACAATCATCTTTGATTTACTATCAATGAGTTGCTTCTCTATTCCAGTCAGATTTGAGGGTACAGAAATGACAGTTTTTGCGTAATCCTCGCCACCAAAAAAACCAAGAACGCTACTGGAAGAGTGCAGGAAATTACGAGGATAGCAAGACGCCAGCGCACCTTTTCTCGCTCACTCTTGGTGCGGTCTACAGCGGCCTGGAGAGAGTTGACGAAGGATGCTTCTCTGGGTTTGTGCGACATATCAGATCTCCTAAAAAAAGTGGATACTGATATGCCCTCCATGCAAGATTGACTGCGAAATGTAATGTTATCACTACTTAGCGACCAGCGGAGACTGCGAGATGACGGGTAAGATGGATGATGTTCTTCTTATCGTCCTTCTCGTCCTGCCGATACTCAATCATCAAGGCAACACCTTGCTTTATAAGTGTAGCTAGATCATCTGGATTCAGCTTCCAGTTAGCATCCCGATCTGCTTGGAGCACATGCAGGGCAACCATCTGCACCAGTTCCAAGTCACAGTTTTGATACGACTTGTAAATATCTCCCTCACCATTCAGCAGCCACTCAAGAGAGATGCCCAGAGCCTGACACAGAGGGAGCACCTTGCGAGGTTCCTGCGTCTGCCCTCGCTCGATCGCCATGATGGTCTGCCGGGCGATGCCTGCCTTCTGGGCGAGCTGGTCTTGGGTAAGACCGCGCTCGTTGCGGATATGTTTGAGTCGTTCGCCGATTGTTTCCATGTTTATTATCTTTCCACTTGACAGTTCTGTCTGCAATAGTGAGCTTATTAATACCTTAATGTTAGTCTTAACTCACATTTAGGAGTTCGCTGTGTGCAGGATTATTGTATCTGAACTCATTGAACATTTTGGAAATATGCGGAAAGTGGCTGATGTATGTCATGTCACGCACGCCTCCGTTATCAATTGGCGGAAAAGAGATCGCATCCCGGCCGAATACTGTCGCATGCTCGAATTTGCCTGTGATGGACAGTACACCCGCTATCAGATGCGACCTGACGTATTCGGAAGTAGCGAATGCTGCACTCTTGTCCCTGCCATCTCAGATATACCGAAACGTAGCGGCCGACCCAAAGCGAGCACTGCTCGGGCGTGATCGGGCGGGAGGGATGAGATGACAACATCAGACACCAAGGCCATGCATGATGCTGTCGTCATGGCCATCCAGTTGAGCCCGAATAATCTCAATCAAAAAGCAGTGGCTATGGAGATGTGGCCCGACAAGAGCGATGCCAGAGCCTCTGCCACTCTGACTGAGAGACTCCAAAAGGGGACGCTTTCCTGGGAAGAGATGCTCAAAATCGGACGCATTACCGGTCGGTGGGATCACATTGCTCAGATGACGCAACTGGCGGGATTGAGCCACTGCATGAGTGAGCAAGAGGCCAACCGCATCAAGTCATATTGCCTTGCGGCTAGAGAGATGGTGACCCAGGCGGAACGTAACTTTTTCAGTGCAGTAGGGCAGCCAAATGAACAGTGAGATGATCAAACTTCCTCTGCCCGATGAACCGCTTGAAAAGATCCTTCTGCCATGGCTCAGAGATAAATTCTCCCCACCCGAGAGAACACACGTCCTCTTCCGGGCAAATGGTCAAATCGTATCGATCGCTCCAGCCGCAATGGTCCTCATTAATAGAGCGCCGGTACTGCCTTTTGACATCGCCATCCCCTCTTATGCACTGGCCAATGTGCGAAAAAAATGGCGCAAATTCCGTGAGGTTCCGCATCTCCTCGTTGATCTTGACCATGATCGTGTGATTTGCCTGATCACCAAGAAGGTGTGGCATGTGTTGAGAGGCGTGAAATATCCAGACTATGAGAAGTTAGTAGCTGGCCTCTCTCAACAAGAGCCTATGCAGAATATCTATATCAACAGCGACCAAGTCCGGACCGTTTTAGACGCAATTACCCCCGTCTGGTTGAGGAATTACACCTATTGCAGAGTTGAGTTTCGAGGCACCACGGGACCGATAAAGATTATTCCGGACAATCAACCACATTATGAACGCAATGACGGACAGTCTGGGCGGTGCTCTTGCTGTGCTGGCTGCTACACGGTTCTTCGTAGATTAATTCCGACCTCACTATGTCGATGGTATGTATACCTTCGGCTGCCCTCGGGTTGGAGATCGGCAGTTTGCCGATTTATACAGGGACACCCTGGGTGAGAGAACATACCGCTACGTCAACAACAACGATGCCGTCACCCGTTTACCTCCGGCGGCCCTTGGATACCGTCATGTCGGACAGCTCCGGTACATCGATCACAGGGGCCGGATCAAAAGTGAGCAAGAGCTGACTTGGTGGGATCGGATCAAATACCAGATTTTGGGCCGGCTGGATGGTTTTACGCAAGGAGACCTGTTCGACGGAATGAGTGATCACCGGATAGAGGAGTATCTGCGGTGCCTGAAAGTCGATGACTCTCACGATACCTTGAGAGATTTACCCGTATGAAGGAACCGCACAAACTCATGTTGCGTCCCCTCCCAGCTCTCCGACCGGCTTGTCCGGCCTTTATCATAGTAGGTGGTAGTGGTCTGGAGAAATCCGGGGTTATTCTCCGTCGCTGGGAGTAATGCCTCAGTTTAGTTGAAAAAGTCTATATGGAGCGACCAAATTCATATCGGTTGATGAAGATCCCGATGACAGCATCGTGCATCTCATTGACTCTGGAAAAACAGATCGTTTTGCGGATCAATCGTTTGATTCTAGTTTGTAATGTCAAGTGCTTTCTCTCGATTTTCCAGGTGTTATCTTTGCCAATGACATGCTCATCTGGATGCAGATTTCTGGAATATGCTCCCCAGTCATCGGTGTAAAATTTCTGAATACCAAATGGTTGCAACAGCGCCTTGAGTTCACGGAACGCGATCTCCTGGCGCGAACCAAAAACATAAGCGAAGATTTGGCCCGAAACCCGGTCTATCGCCTGCCAGAGCCAGCGTTGATTGTCCTTTTTGCCCACAAAGCTCCACATCTCATCAGCCTCCGCTTCGTCCACTTTAACCAATGAAACTTCAGTAGATTCAGCATGTAACTTCTCAAGCTCAGGCTTGTTTACCTGAATGACTTGCTCACCTTATTTTTAAAATGTCCATGACAGTGTTCTGGCTTATTCTAAGCACACGAGCCGTATCACGAATCCCGCTACCGTTCATTGCCATATCAACGACTTGCTCTTTCACTTCCGGTAACCGGCCACGGTAGGCGTTAAGTTTCCAGAAAAGTCGTCCGCGAGCATTTGCCATTCTGGCAGCGATAGCGCTGAGTACCGTTCGGTTGCCTGCCAAATATTACGACATCAAGCCCATCGCAGTCAGGACACCGCACATCCACAACAGCCATGTTTTCTCTCCACTGCATTGAGGTTGCAGAACATGCCGTGGATTATACTTCCTAAACGAATCTGAGGCGCTACCAATTTCCTGAGCAGTGTCTGTTCTCCTCTCTCTCCTCTTTCAGGGAGGAAGGGGTGTCCGCTCTTGCCAGGAAGGACACCTCAGACTCCTTTGTGACTGCTATTGAACCTGAATGCTGCTCGGAAATCCATATGGTCGGTCAGCCGCTCTCTACAAAACGCTGCCGCCGATTCTCACCGTTGACGTCATGCTGACGGACTCCCCGCTGTCCGTCGTGATCTCCAGTTGGATGTCAACCAGTTCCCCTCGCTCCGTTGCGCCTGGTGTGCGGCGAGTGACTTGAAAGAGATTCACATCACTGGCGATGATGTGTTCCACATAGTCGGTGCCGCTCGTTGCGTGGGGGTTGGGCAGACGCTCCATCAGATTGGTGCCGCTTAGAAAAAAGACGACGGAGTCGATCCAGTCTTCATCCTTGCCTCCACCGTCATCTTCATCCTCATCGTCATCCTCTTTTGCATTCTCGTCCGTGGTACCATCTCCATCGTCATCCACGGCATCAACGCCATCGTCCCCATCATTGTTCATGTCGGCGGGCATATCTTCGTCGATGGAGCCATCGCCATCATTGTCCTGACCGTCTAGCCAATCTTCATCCTTACTGCCCAGATCATCGTCGTCTTCATCATCATCTTCCGTGGCTGACTCGTCGATGTCGCCGTCGTTGTCGTCATCAATGCCGAGGATTCCTGCCTTGCCGTCGTTGTTCATATCCTTGGGTAGATCCTCATCAACTTGGCCATCCCGGTCATTATCGGCATCGGGAATACCGTCTCGATCCCGATCCAACGTCGGATCCAGTGTGACGGCCAGGACGGTGTGAACCGATTCATTCCAGGCCGTGGCTGGATTATCCATGAGGGGCAACAGAAAGCGCTCCGTCTTCAGAACCGCCTGCTCCATGCGATCCATGGCGAACTGGGCGTCATCCAGAGCGTCCCGTTTTTCCAGGACGAGGTTCATGTTGGTGGTCATCTGACCGACGATGCCGGAGAGTGACACCATCACCAACGTCGAGATCACCAGGGCCATGACGATCTCGATCAGGGAGAACCCCGCCTCAGCCGATACAGGGGCTTCTTGTCCGGGAATGCGCGGCTCTATTGGATGTGTGTAGAGACTAGTCATCGGGTGGTACGTAGGGGCAGACGTTGCAGGGGCAGGTGTGAAATACTTCCAGCTTGGGGCGCAAGGATGCCGTTCCATCATCGCTGCTGGTGTATATTTTCTCGTTGTTGCCTGCCTGGGGGTCAGCATAGATCATCAGGCCGTAGTTGCCTCTGGTACCGTTGAACCACGCCTGGGCCTCGGTGGTAATGTCTGCCGACTTCCAACCGGATGATGTGCCTGCTACCCAGAATCCGGTCTCGGGCCAGTCGAGATCGGCGGGAGGATTGGTCCAGAGCGGGGATCCCCACGTCGTGGTGTTGGTCAGGTTGGTGCCGGTGACCTGATCTTCGAACCACTCCGACGTGACGGCATGGAGATAGTGATACTCCGAGGCCCCTGTCCCGCTATTGAGATAAAACCTGGCGATGGCCTGGGCGATCTCCGAACCCTCGGGGATGTCGTCCAACGGAAATTTGACCAGTGACCGAACCGACTTCGTGGTTTCAGAATTAACAACCAGGTTAGAGTCGCCCCCTTTGTTGGTCGTCGGGCTGTCTTGTTGAATAAAGGCATCCACTCCTGTGATTCCATCGGGTTGGATCACTGTCCACTGTCCCCAGCCATCATTGTAGCGTTCGACAGTCTGGGTTGTGGTGTAGGAGGTGCCTGTGGTGAGGTTGGTGGAGGAGGAAGTGATCGTCACCGGTGAGCCGGTCGAAGGGGAGACTGTTGCTGCAATCTTGTAGTCACCGAAGTAGCGGCTGGGCATGACACTGTATGAAGAACAGTCGGCCACCTGATCCACACTCCACTGTGCCAAAACATCGGCACCACGGGTGGCGTATTCGGTCTTGGTGTTGTCGAAGCCGGTGGTGCTGATCTTCAGGCTCATGGAGGTTTCGTAGTGAACCAGAAACACCATCGACGACACCGTGGCCAGAATCACCAACACCGGCATCAGAATGAACCCTGATCCGCTCTGCATACTGTGGTGATAGTGCGTTGGTCTCATGGAATCGTCAGCGTTTCAAGCATGAACGCCGTCCCTTCGATCTCCACCTTGACCCAGAGCAGCCCGGTATCCTTGCCGGTGAAGGGGTCGTTATCCCCATCGGCATTGTCGCCATCGTAGAGGGAGAGATAGACGATACGACGATTCTCAGTGCCTGCGGCATCGGAGTAGGAGGTGGCGGTGGATTCGTCACCCGCAACGGTTGCAGCGGAGAGAAGAGCGCTGTAGGGCTGGATCAATATCTCCTCCATGCGTGAGCGAGCGCGGCGCTGATTGCTGATGGACTCCTCCAACACCTCCAGACTCTGCATGGCACTGTTCAGAGCCTGAAGGGAGGGTACCAATCCCAGGGAGAAGATCACCACCGAGATCATCACCTCAAAGTAGGAGAATCCTCCTTGAGAATGCCGTGTGGGGCCGTGACACCTCACAGGATCGTCACCCGTCCCGTGATCACACTAATCCGAACCGTTGTCGTGAGCGTCTCTTGGCTGATGGTGATGTCGCCGTTGATCAAAGGGTAGAGCGAGGTGCCGTCGTCGTAGTAGGGCAAGCCCCTTTCGGTATCGAACAGGATCTCATTGTGGGCGCCCAACAGACCAGTGTAAGTGAAGGGTGCCGATGCGTTGGCGATGACGGTGCCGCCGGTGACATCGCTGCCAAGCGTGAAGTCGTAGAGCTTCTTATCGACGGGGTGATAGAGCGTTGTATCGGGATCCGGTGGACTGCCGGTATCCATGCGGTAGACGTAGACACGTTCGCTGGTGTGATCGACATAGACACCGTGAACCTGCCCCTGCCGCACCGACTCGCTCTGGGCATAACGCAAAGCCGCCGCAACACTACGTGCTGCGACGGCCAGATTCTCCGTACTGTGACTCTGCAACGTCGGATAAGTCACGCCAGCCATAATGGCGATGATCACCATGGCCAGAAGTGTCTCCAGCAGACTGAAACCGCCCATGTCATGCGTGCGTTTCATGCTGCTCCTGAATCCGAGTTCAGAACGCCGTGGTCTTGGTGCCGTCGGAGAGGGCAACATTGTCGTTGGCAGTGAGGCGACCGGTCAGAAGATAGAATTTCCAGCCGGTGGTACCATCAGCGGTCGGGGCCACGGTGATGTCGTTTTCAGTCAGATCAACGACAATATTGGTCGCCGCCGTACCGGTGAGGAACGGATTCTCCGGCAGGGTAAACTGTTTGAGATAGGGACCGAAGCGGTAGGTGTTGTCCTTGGTGCCGGAGACCTTGCCGTTGGCATCGGTGTACTGGGTCAACTGAGCAACGAACGCTGTTGCAGCATCAGCAGCAGTGGCGGCAGCGGTGGTGCCGTCAGTCTCTTTATAGGCGCCGGGATAGCGGTTGTTGTGCTGGTGATGGTACATGTCGACAATGGCGCGCATGCTGGTGAGATTGTTCTTCACCGAGCTGAGCTTGGCATCCTCCGTCGAGCTGCCGAACTGGGGCATGACGATGGCCGCCAACACCGAGAGGATGATCACGACGATCAAAATCTCCATCAAGGTGAATCCCTGCTGACCTTTCCATGCACGTGCACGATTTCCACTCACTACCATTGCTTATCTCCCGAGATCATTCTTGTAAGTCACTCCCTGCCTTCATGGCGTGAAGGGTGACTGAACGTTCAGTTATCACTTTCTACACAATCAGTTAACGCTTCTTGAGTCTGCGCTCTCTACCACACTCTGCAGGGCCGTCATACAACAGCACCGGATTATCCAACAGCGCCGGAGAGTTTGAAGATCGGCAGAATCAGCGAGCTGACGATGATGCCGACCACCAAGCCCATGATCACCAACATGATCGGTTCAATGGCCTTGGAGAGCGTACTCAACCTCTTCATCAGTTCCCGATCATAGAAATCGGCCATCTTCAGACACACTTTCGGAACCGTTCCGGTCTCTTCCGCCGTCGCCATCATCTGCCGGACAAGGGGCGGTATGAAAGGGGTCTCCTGGAACCCGACGGCAAAGCCCTTACCTTCAGTGATGTTCGCTTCCAAAAGGTTCAGAAATTTATTGAAGATCCGATTTTTTATCAGATCTTGCGTTGCTTTGACCGCATCCAGCATGGCAACGCCGTTATCCAGCGAAAAGCCCAATACCCGAAAGATCTGAGTCAGATAGATCTGAACGAAGATCTCTCGAACCACCGGTAGTCGCAGCTGTAACCGATCGACGATGACGCCGCCTCCCGGGCTCTTCAGCCAGCGCATGATGCCGAACAGAGCAGCCACCATCGCCAAAACAAGATACTGCCAGTAGGCGCGGATCAGCTCGCTGACGCCCATCAGAAACCGGGTCGTATTCGGCAACTGGTCGCCCAGGTTCTGGAACATGGTGGAAAACTGGGGAAACACCACCACCAGTATGAAGATCACCACCGCCACCGAGAAGACCATCAGAAACGCCGGATAGAAGAGCGCCCCGCCTAGGGTGGCCTAGAGCTTATC
>JADGBX010000450.1 GCA_015231265.1 Magnetococcales bacterium
TAGGCGGGGTGATCCGCTGCCCGCTGGACCAGAAGCGGCGGCGTGGCCGGTTTGGTCAAGGGCGGCGGACGTTCGAAGAACCACGCTTTGGGCGTTTCCGTATCAAGGGGCAGATCGTTCAGATAGTGTTCGACCTGCTGTCGGGGTGCGGCCATGGGGCGGTTGGACCAGCCCCGTTGATGGTCTTGAATCAGGGTGGGGGAGAGGAGTTCATAGCCGTCCAGCAGTCGCCGTCCCAGTTCCGACAGGACGGTGGCGGCGAGGAAACCCACCACCCCGGCCAGGATCAGGCGTCGGATCGGTCTTTTATCAGCAGACGAGGCGCTGGTCATCGGTGTGAAACCCCTTCCTCAAAACTGAAAATAGATGAAATCCGGTTTCTCCGCCGGACCCATGAAGAGAATCAGTCCCAACAGCGCCATACCTCCTGCAACGCGCAGGGTGGGGGACCAGTCGTTCCAGAGTGTCAGCGAGCTGGTGTGCTGCACCACTTGGAAAACCATCAACGGCAGGGTGAGGCTGGCGAAGGTGAGCAGCAGACCCGGCGTGATGCCCTGGCTCAGAGGGGTGGTGGCGAAGATGTTGGCGATGTGGAGAAAGTGGCCCAGATCCTCGGAGCGGAACAGCACCCAGCCGATGCAGACCAGATGGAAGGTGACGAACACCCCCAACCAGCTCGCCGGGTGACGGTCGAGGCTGTCGGGCAGCGGTTGGCCAAGCAGCCGTTGCAGCCCCTGGGTGAGCATCAGCAGCAGGCCGTGATACCCCCCCCAGACGACGAAGCGCCAGTCGGCGCCGTGCCAGAGTCCGCAGAGCAGCATGGTGGCCATGAGATTGAAGCTGGTGCGCCAGCGACCGGAACGGCTGCCGCCCAGAGGGATGTAGACGTAATCGCGAAACCAGGTGGAGAGCGACATGTGCCAGCGACGCCAGAACGACTGGGGGGTGGCGGCCATGTAGGGGAGGTTGAAGTTGAGCCGAAGCCGGTAGCCCATCATGCGGGCGACGCCGCGGGCAATATCGGTGTAGCCGGAGAAGTCGCAGTAGATCTGAATGGCGAAGGCGTAACCGGCGATGAGAATCGCTCCGGCGCCCCGCTCCGGTTCGGCAAAGAGCGTGTCGACGATGATCGCCATGTTGTCGGCGATGACGATCTTCTTGAAGAATCCCACCAGCGTCAGAAGCAGCCCTTCACGGATATCCTGCAACCGGGCGCGCGTCGGCGCTTCGATCTGGGGTAGCAGCTCCTTGGCGCGCTCGATGGGGCCGGCCACCAGTTGCGGAAAGAAGCTGACATAAAGCAGAAAGTTGGGCAGGGAGCGCGTGGGTTTCATCTCCCGGCGGTAGATGTCGATGGTGTAGCTGAGGGACTGAAAGGTGTAGAACGAGATACCGGCGGGCAGAATGATGTTGAGAGTCTGGTAGTGAAAGAAGCGATCCGCCAGCGCACCCATCTCCATGGCGTGCAGGGAGGCGGTCAGGGAGTTGATGAAGAAGTTGAAGTATTTAAACACCATCAACGTACCCAGATTGACCACCAGACTGATGATCAGAATCAGCGTGCGGCGCGTGATGAAGCGTCGCGACTCCATGGCCAGGCCACAGCCATAATCCACCAGGGACGAAAAGAGAATCAGCCCGAGAAAGCGCCAGTCCCACCAGCCGTAGAAGAGGTAGCTCGCCGAGAGCAGCAGCCAGACACGGGCCGGGCCGGAGAGCAGGCGCTGAAGGGGAAACAGGATCGCAAAGAAGAGGACAAAATCGAGGCTGGTGAAGACCATGCGTGCGATCTCTGGCAATAGCGTGGTGCGTTCGGGAATGGACTCAGATTACACGCCGGTTTCAGGAGTGTAAAGCCGTTGGGGCTCTCCTGTGAGAAGGGTGCGACCCCTCTCCGGAGATCGTCCATGCCTGCGGCTGGGTTGGGGATGTGCGTCGGGAAGGGTGGAGGGTATGGTTACCACGACACGCATCGATAAACGAGGAAGAGGGTGGTTTCAAGGAGGAGATCCGTCATGGAAGAGGCCTGTGTGAGCGGTTCAGTGTGGTTTTTTTTTGACATGTGT
>JADGBX010000451.1 GCA_015231265.1 Magnetococcales bacterium
CGTGAACTGGCCATTCAGATTGAACAAGATGCCCTTACACTGAGCGGTGAGAGCGGTCTGACCATCGCTGCAGTCTACGGTGGCGTGGACTATGAGAAGCAGCGGAAAAAACTCTCTCATGGCAACGTGGATCTGTTGATCGGTACTCCGGGACGTCTGATCGACTATTTCAAACAGAAAGTCTACGCTGTCAATCAGGTCGAAGTGTTGATCATCGACGAGGCGGACCGCATGTTCGACATGGGGTTCATTGCCGACTTGCGCTATCTGATGCGCCGTCTCCCTTCATTCGAAAAACGGTTGTCGATGCTTTTTTCGGCAACCATTTCGACCCGGGTTCAGGAGCTCTCATGGGAGTACATGAATCTCCCGGAGATAATCTCCACCCAGGATGATGATGTACGCACCGCCGAGGATGTCAATCAGCTTCTGTATCATGTGGAGTCGCGGCGTAAGATTTCACTTCTCGTCGGCCTATTCCAGCAGTTACCTGGACTGGTCCGCGTCGAGGGTGAAACAGAAAGCGAGACGGAGGATGCTAGCGGCGGCGAAGAGCGCGCGACAGATGCATCTGAACTCTCCGTTGAGGCAGAGTCGGAGCCTTCTGCTGGTGAAGAGACGCCTGAGAGCGATGCGTCCGATGTGCGAACACCCAGGATAATGATCTTCGTCAACACCAAACGGATGGGCGAGCGGTTGCAGGCATGGCTGGAACACAATGGTGTGATCTCGGGGTATCTCTCCGGCGATGTTCCCCAGAATAAGAGAATGCGTGTTCTGAAGAGTTTTCAGGCCGGTTCGCTTCCGGTATTGATCGCCACCGATGTTGCCGGGCGTGGTCTGCACATTGATGATGTGACCCATGTCGTCAACTACGATCTTCCAGAAAATCCTGAAGATTACGTTCATCGTATCGGTCGTACTGCCAGAGCCGGAGCGACGGGAGATGCCTGGACCTTCGTCGATGAGGATGGAGCCTATCATCTGGAAGCGGTGGAGTCGTATGCCGGACATAAGATCCCCGTGGGTTGGGCTGAGGAGGAGCTGTATGCCGATCTGAAACGCCCTCCCGCCAAACCGCGTAAATCCTCTGATCGTAGTGGGGCGCGTCGAGGAAGGGGAGGTGGCCGTGACGGTTCCAGGAACGAGAGGGGTGGTGGTGATAAGAGGGGTTCTGCAACGAAACGTCGTCGTCGCAGTCGTCGTCCCAGGAGTGGAACAGAAGGTGATAACCAGGAGAACAGCGCAGAGAATCAGCAGACGACAGCGCCCCGGGAGAAGGAAGATGGTGCCGCTTCCGAGGAGGGGGCTCCGAAGTCGGCTCCCAAACGTCGTCGTCGCCGCCGTCGCCGCCGTCGTAAGGGCTCCGGGCAGCAGAATGGTGGCCAAGGCAACGCCGCATCTTCTGCGTCAAATGAGTCAGACGCATAAGATGTGCTGTAGAGCCTTTTCCCTTATACACTTCTGACGTACTCTTTGCATGATCGCATTCATGAGGTGACGGATGGTGAGGAGGGCTTGCCATCCACTCTCGTTTTCATATTCGGTGGTCGGTGAAGCCGATCACCCCCAATAGGGAATCCCTGATATGACCACGCCTGACACAGCGGCCCCCGGCGCAGCGCCCACGGATCAGCCCGTCTTCCATATTGAAAAGCTCTACCTGAAGGATTTCTCGTTTGAGAATCCCAACGCTCCTGAGATCTATCAAGATCCCAACGAGCCGAAAGTGACTTTCAATCTGGACACCAAAACCAAGCCTGTCGGTCAGGACCATTTTGAAGTGACGCTGAATATCACTGTAGATGTGAAGGCAGAGGAGAAGGCGTTGTTCCTGGTGGAAGTCTCCTATGCAGGGCTCTTTCTGATGCGCAACATTCCCAAAGATCATATGGCGCCCATGTTGGGAATCGAGTGCCCCAATATTCTCTTCCCCTATATCCGTCAGGTAGTGACCCAGGTGGTAACCGAGGGTGGATTCAAGCCGCTGGTGCTTGATCCCATCAACTTTGCCGCCGTCTATCAGCAAGCACAGCAGCAGCGTCAACAGCAACAGGCAGCTGGT
>JADGBX010000452.1 GCA_015231265.1 Magnetococcales bacterium
CTCCGGCGGGATCGCGACGTAAACGGCGCTGCATGCGCAGGAGAACCCGTTCAGGCACACCGGGATACCCTTCACAGAGGCTGAAGCGGCTGAAGCCGTTGATGGCCACCAGAGCGACACACCGGCGACGCAACTCCTCACCCTTGGGCGAGTCTTCAGCCAATCGCTGCAACAGGTGGAGCAGCCCAAGGGAGTGGCCCACGGCAACGAACGAACCGTTCGGGGGCAGCGGTTCCCTGATCTGGCCAAAAAACCCCAGATCCCACGCCTTCACCTCCGACACCTCGGCTGAAAAGGTCGCAAGCGCTGCGCGCACCGGTCGCCAGACACCGGGACCGAATCCCCAACCATGAACGAGGATCAACGCGCTCATAAAACTTTCCCCTGCCTCGGATCGGAGGAGCCGGATGAAACACCGGCGATCTCCACCTCTCTGGCAGTGAGAATCACCGCTTCGATCACCCGATCGATATCCGCTTCCGAATGGGCCGCGCTCAGAGAGAGGCGCAACCGAGCTGTGCCCGGAGGCACCGTCGGCGGGCGGATCGCCACCGCCAGAACACCCCTCTGCCGCAACAGAGCGGCCATTTTCGACGCCTCTCCGCTCTCGCCCACCATCACCGGCACGATCGGAGTGGTGGAATCCCCAGTGGAGAGCCCCTCCGCCTGAAGCGCCTGTCTGAGTCGCTCCGCATGGCCCAAAACCCGTTTTCTGGCTGCGGCCATCTCCTGCGTCGGCATCAGGTCCAATGCAGCATCCATGGCGCCCAGCACCGCCGGTGGCAACGCAGTGGAGTAGATGAATCCGCCGCAGTGGTTGATCAAATAGTCCCGGATCTCCTGGGAACAGGCCACATAGGCGCCAAAACTGCCCAACCCCTTGCCGAAGGTTCCCAGGCTCAGGCCCACCTCGGTCGCATGAGGAGGCGACAGCCCGAAACCGTTTTCGCCAAGCACACCGGCGGCGTGCGCCTCGTCCAGATAGAGAAACGCCTCGTGACGCCGAGCCAGATCCACCAAAGCGCCTACATCAGCGCGATCTCCATCCATGCTGAACACCGTCTCCGACAGGATGAAACGTCGCGCTTCGCCCCCTTCCGTCTGCTCCAGAAGCCGAGCCAGATGCTCGCCATCCCGATGTCGGAACCGCTTCTGTCTCACCCCGGCCGACTGGCAACCGAAATGCATGCTGGCGTGGTTCAGACGATCGGAAAAGACCAACGGTTCCCGTCCCAGAATCCGACGGTCCAGCAGTGACGCGAGAACCGTTCCATTGGCCTGGAAACCGGCATTGAAGATCAACGCCGCCTCGGTTCCCTTACTCCTGGCCAGTTTTTTTTCCAACAGGGAGAACGGCTCCAGATCACCACACACCAGACGCGAGGCGGTCGCCCCTGCGCCCCAGAGCGCCGTCCACTCCTGGGCACGGGAGATGAGCGCCGGATGGTGCGAAAGGCCCAGGTAGTCGTTGGAGGAGACGTTGATCAAGCGCTGTCCCTCGACCCGAACCACCCCTCCCTCCTCCGGAGCCATGGGCGTAAGGGTGCGAAAGAGCTGAGACGCTCTGCGGGTTTCCAACCAGAGTGCGTAGGGGGATGTTCCGTCGTGGTGCACTGTTCTTCAGTCTGTTACGGGGTTGCGTCTACTCACGAGAAGGGGCGCTGTCCGGAGAGAGATTCTTGATGGTTGAGTAGAGGGGTGACCTGATGCAAAACGCCCCCGGCAACCGCCAACCCATCCGATAGAAAGAGACGGGTGCGGCGGGGTTCCTGGGGGCGACTGTCCAAAAGAGTGTGATGGCCGTTTCTACGGAGGTTCACTCACTGGGTGACCACGGAGATCGGCCTGTATCAGTCCACTCTACTGGCCGCGGATACAGGCGTTCATCACCTCGGCACCATTGCGGAAGATCACCACGTTGCGAACATTGGTGTTGGCGGCAAACGCGTCACGCCACCCCATCACCTCTACGACGTAGAAGAAGGGACCACCGCCGGCTGACATCAAACCGTAGAAGCTGGGAGGAAGACCCACATCCACCACGTCCAGAACACCATAAGC
>JADGBX010000453.1 GCA_015231265.1 Magnetococcales bacterium
GCTCCTCGTTCACCACGGTACAGAGCGCCAATAGCTCCGACGGTGCACCCAACCGGGTTTGGCTCTTCTCTCCGCGTATTGTCGGCGTCATGAACGCTTCGGAGAGAGCGGCTATACTGGCTTTGATCCAACAGCGGCAGCGTGCCGCTCTGACCCAGGCGGGACACGGTGTTCTTGCCCGGAAGATCCGCCTGGAGCAGGGGCTCTCCTCCCGAACCGTCTCCGGGGCTGCCCATCTGGCCAGTCAGCGCGTCGCCCACGTTGTCGATGTCCGTTATAAACCCCCTCCAGGAGGCTTCTATACGCTGGAAGTGCGGGTTCCTCCTGGGATTGCACCCACCTGGATTCTCGGTCTGCCGGTTCAGTCGGACGATGATCTGATCGAGGCGATCGACTTCAGTCTAGCCCGCTTTTTCGACTATCTGCACGACGCGCCACTGGAAGTCGCTTTTGCTTCAGCCGGCCCGACAACAGTGGTTCGTTCTCCTGAGGTGCCCGGAATGATGGCGCTCTCAGAGCAGGATGAAAGGACAGCGGCTACACTAGAGACGAAACCCACCGCGCCCCCCTTGACGGAAGCCCAATGGAACGCCGGAATGAAGGAAGTCACCCCGGGAAGAGCAGTGCTTGCTGCCACACGCGACCCGGATGCGACCACCGTCATCTCCGAACCGCTCTCCCATCCCGGCACCAACTCACCATCTATAGATGCCGTGACAACCAAGACGGTGGAGCAGCGTGCAATCCCGGGAACAACACCTCGTTCAACGCCTTCGGAGGCGAGAAAACCGTCTCATCCAAAAGCGCAGAAAGAGCGCGTAAATACGGTGGATATCCCCGCCATCGTCTCTTCCTCAACACCAACAGCAGCGACGGAACCCTTAGAAACAACCATCGCTGACAGAAAGGTGGATGGTAAGGATGACACCTTTCACCATACGGCACAGGCGGGTGGATTCATCAACCGCTCCTCTGCAGATCGCATGATCAACAAGTTACAGGCCAAAGGCTTCACCCCCTTTATCCAGATGCATCGAGACCCCCAGGGTCGACTCTGGCACTTCGTCATGGTCGGTCGCTATGCCACGTCGGACGAAGCACGCAGAATGGTCCGCAGCCTTAAGAGCGAAGCAGGCGTCAAAGGATTCGTCACCACCATGGATCCCCGACGTATTCAAGCCCCGATTCCGACACCGCCTCCTCGTGAACGGCAACTGACCGCGTCTTCCGTCATCCAAGTCACTCCCAAAGAGTTGCCGGCGTCATCTCTGGACACCTCAACCGATTCTGAACCCGACAGGTCAGAAACCCGAACGCCTGCACCACAAGAGGAATCGGCACCGCAAGAGAAGACGGTAGCAGCCATAACGGCACCACCATCGCCCTACTCCTACACTCTGCAAATCGGTGGTTTTCTGGAACAGAATCGGGCACTACAACAAGTTGAACGACTGAAAAAACAGGGGTATACCGCCTACTCGCAAGCCTCCAGAAACAGCAAGGGGGATCTCTGGAACTTCGTCTTCGTCGGCCATTTCAACGGTTTCAGCAAAGCCCGTGCAGCGGCAAAACGGTTCAACACCGAGAGTGGAACCCGGGCGTTCGTCACCTCGGTCTCCACACCGAGTGCCGCGCAGGTGGAGAGCTTGCCCATCAACCGTCTCACCTGGCCCTCCCCTCCCCTAACGCAACCGAAACAGGCGTCGGGATCTGTCGGCGTTGAATCGACCCCAGCGGCTGCCGATTCCGTGGCTGAGATCATCTCAGCAACAGAGCACACGCCTCTCTCCCCGATCTCCACACCCCAATCGGAAGAGATCGTCATCCCTGATCCCCAACCGGAGCAGGCTCGGGCCTCACTGTCCGCTACCCCCGGCACACGCCTCTATGCCATCCAGGTGGGGAGTTTTCTCAATCGGGATGGTGCCACCTCCATGAAAAACGATCTGACTCGCAGTGGCTATCAGCCCTACATCCATATCGGCAATGACCAGCAGGGACGCCCCTGGCACTATGTTCTGCTTGGTCGTCACAACAGCCGTT
>JADGBX010000454.1 GCA_015231265.1 Magnetococcales bacterium
GTAGATGATGTCGGTAGCGATATCACCGGTGAGCCGATCCGGGTGGATCATCAGCCAGCCGCAGGAGATGGTGTTGAGCCCCACCACGATCCAGAACAGCATCAGGGCGATCTTGATGTGGTTGTTGGTATCCAGAACCACATCGGTGACCAGACCCTGTTTGCCACCGGCGCTCAAGCGCACCACCACGGTGTTGAGCCGGAAGAGTCGAAACACCTTGAAGATCCTCACCAGACGCACGATCTGGAGCATGCCGGGTTGGCTGCCGAATAGGAGCACCAGGATGAGATCAAAGGGGATCGTCGCGATGAGATCGACGGCAAACCAGCCCCGGATATAGTGGCGGGCGATCTTTCTTCTGTTGGTGATGCGTTTGCCGTTCTTGTAGATTGGAAGACGAAAATTTATAAAGATATCAGCGATGAAAAAGAGGGTCCAGAAGATGTCGAGTGCCAGCGACCAGCCGGAGCTGTCCAACCCCAGGGCGATGTAGACGGGAACCGTCAACACGTACCAACTGATGCCCAGAAGAACCAGATAGTTCCAGATGGTGCGGAAGGTGCGGCTCTGACGCAGATTGGCGTGGCTCAGGAACGGTCCGTTCACAGCGCTATCTCCTGGGAAGATCATATGATTCTTCAAAAGATATCAATGCGCATGTGCTTTGGATAGGGTGGGTGATTCCAGGGTGTGTCTGCAATGAGAACGAATCCGCGTTTGTGGCTGAAAATGCAGTAGGCAAGATGTAAGGATTGCGGCATGGCACGGTCACATGAGCGACGAATAACGAAGCATGGTGTGGTTTCGGGCTAATTGAGGACACGCCCTAAAGAGAGAACTTAGGATGGAATCAGCAGTTTGATTCCGACCACGATCATCAGGATTCCGAACAGCCGTTTCATCAGGGCGTGGGGCAGAGCGTGGGCCAGACGCACTCCCAGCGGGGTGGTGGTCAGCGTGCCGATGATGATGCCGACAAAGGCGGTGGGAAGAACGAATCCCCAGGAAGAGGCGGGAAGATCCGACATCTCCTGGCCTGCGAGAAGAAAACTGAGCGCCCCCGCCACGGCAATGCCGACACCGATGGCCGACGAGGTGGCCACGGCGTTCTTCATGGGGAGAGCGGAGAGCAGGGTCAGAGCCGGAACCGTCAGCGTTCCTCCACCGATGCCGAAGAGAGAACTAATAGCTCCGATCACCACGGCTAGAAGGAGCTGTCCCAGCCAGGGGAGGGGAGTGGCTGGCCGAGGTGTGGGAGGCTGTTTCTTCTCCTGCCGACGACGAAAGGGTAGAAGCGGAACCCCTGCCATCTTGAGCCCGATGATGATCTCAAAGCCCCCGAAGAGCGCTTTCAGGGTCTCTCCGGCAATCAATGTGGCGAGAAATCCTCCTGCACCTGCACCCGCCAGTACGCCAGGTAAATAGAGTCCGGCGCGCTGCCAGACGACCGAGCCCCGGCGATGGTGGTGCCAGGTGGAGGAGATGTTGGTGATGATGATGGTGGCGAGAGAGGTGCCCACTGCCAGTTGCATGGCGTAGGGGGTTTCGACGCCGGTGACGTGGAACAGAGCCAACAGAGCGGGCACGATGATGATGCCACCGCCAACACCGAAGAGACCGGCCAGGATTCCGGCAAAGAGTCCAGTGCCGACGGCACCCAGAAGCAGTATGGTGTTCATGAAAGGGGTTCCGAGGTGGACGAGCCATGTTATCGCTTCATCATCGTACGTGTTTCATCGGAACAAGGAAACAGCTTCCCCGATTATAGAGTCGTTCCAACTCAAATCTGTACACTGGCGATCTTCTTTTCTCAAAGAGATCTGGAACACTCTCGTCAAAAGGCGACACCTTGGAACCCATGGTTCCAAACCTCCTTCAGGGAAAGGGTATGGCCACGGCTTGGTTATCTGAATGGTGTTCATATCTGGAGAGGAAGAGTACGGAGATGGCACCGCATGTCGGGCATCATAAAGAAGTGAGTAATCGGCACCGGACCTAAAACAGCACACATACACCGTCGCCAAAAAAGCCTCACACTCCG
>JADGBX010000455.1 GCA_015231265.1 Magnetococcales bacterium
GCAGTAAAGGATAAACACCTGAACAGCCACTGATTAAACACCTGAACAGCCACGGATTAAACACCTGAACAGCCACGGATTAAACACCTGAACGGCCACGGATTAAACACCTGAACAGCCACGGATTTACCACCTGACGGGCCACGGATCTATCCCACCCAAGCCCCCTTTCACATTTCAGCGAAAGATGGTCGCGGATGATGAAAGGAATCACGATCCTCTTTGAACACATCAACCTGACGCTCCTCTTCCATGACGGCGAAGCGTGGTCGATGACCACCCGGCGTGATCTCCTGAATGCCCACGGCAAGATAACGAAAGGCATCGGCTGCATGGCTGGTCCAGTCGTGAAGAGGCTGACCTCGGAACAAGCCGCGCGCTTCGTCGTAGTCGCTGCGATATTGGCTCAACGCTTCGACGCCACGGGCACACTTTTCGGAGTCGAACCAACAACGTGGAAGGATCGCACGGACCGCGTTGATGCCATCTTCAACACCCAACTGCGGCACGACCTTTGCCCGTATTCCCAGGGACTGCAACACCTCCAGCCGGGAACGACCGGTGCCCAGTTCGCGTACTTTGACATCGTGGGGAAGGAGGTGGTCGCCGTAGATGTAGGGTTTCTGTTGCAGGGTGCGCACGTAGTGGGTGAGGCCGTGACCCTGGGCTTCGTAGAAATCGATCACCCGAATCTCTCGCCCCGCCTGCTGGAAGAACCAGATACAGGTGGCATCATCCACCCCCAGATCCCACGCAGTATGCACAGGGAGTGTCGTCTCCCAAGGGACCGTTGTGGTCCTATTCTCCTGTTCCGCCTGTTGCAGGGCGCGGGCGTAGTAGGCACCCTTGATCGCCGCCGACCAGGAGCACTCAAACTCCTGATTGTACTCATTCTCCGACATCTCCAGCCGCGCCGCTTGCAGCTCCGCCTCCTGCATGACGCCGGTTTGAGAGGCTTTGAGGCGTGTTCTATACCATTCGGGGAGATCTTTCGCTTTTTGGTAAAGATCGTAGAAGGCATTCTTGCCCTGTGGCGTGCCGATGAAGATCGCCCACCCCTGCCGATCTGCAAGTGTGGGTCGAATCACCTCACTCCACATTCTCGGTGACATCTGGGCGTACTCATCCAGCACGACGCCATCCAGATAGATGCCGCGCAGGGCGTCGGGATTGTCGGCGCCGTAGAGCTGAATGCGCGCGCCGTTGGCGAGATCCACCCGCAGTTCGGCCTGGTTCACTTTCGTGCCGGGAATCAGCCCGGCCAGCGACTGAAGATAGTCCCACGCCACCTGTTTCGCCTGTTTATAAAGAGGGGCGACATAGGCGAATCGGGGCGCGCGATTGTCACACTCAAGCGCCTGACGCACCAGCCGATAGACGCAGAACACCGTCTTGCCGAATCGCCGATGACATACCAGGACGTTGAACCGTTTCAGCGCCTCTTCCAACTGCTTCTGAAAAGGGCGCAGTGTCGCCTTTATTTCGAGTCGTTGAGCCATACTACCGTCACCGTTTCTTCTGTAGGTTGTTCCTGTTTGTCGTTGAGCATGCCGTGCAGTTTCGCCAGCGCCATCACCGCCTGGACCATGGCGTTCGGCTGCTCCTTTGAACGGGCGATTTCGATGGCATCCTTTAGGTTTTTAGTCAGAAAATCAACAGTTATATCATGGTGACGTTCACGGGCTCTGGCGTGCAGAGATTCGATTCTAGCGAGAATGTGGGGGGTGTTGAGCAGTTGATATCCTTTGCGGGTAATCGACTGTTGTTTGGTGTTCGGCTGGACGTTGTAGGAGCTTCGGTACGCTTCAGAGGCGTTGCCGCTCTCGACGTAGGCGCGGGCGAAGGCTTCTTGTTTTTCGGTTAATTTGCGGTGCGCCATGGTGGGAGGTTCCGTTGTGGAGAGGTGGGGATAAAGAGGGGGGGCGTGGCCGGTCAGGTGTTTGTCCGTGGCCGGTCAGGTGTTAAATCCGTGGCCGGTCAGGTGTTAAATCTTTTACTACCTCGGGTGCAGGGGTCGGGGCCCCTGCCGGAGTT
>JADGBX010000456.1 GCA_015231265.1 Magnetococcales bacterium
AGAAGACAACGGTATTGCCCAGAGCACCCCTACCCGCTCCACACTCTCGGGCGACATTGATCAACGGATGACAGGTTTCGGACTACCGTGTCGGCGGTTGGAGATTCCCGATGCCCTGGAACTGGCTCAGATCGCTCAAGAGGAGACGCAAGAGATCCGAAACGGTTCGGGTCCACGCGTTCTCTGGATTCGCAGCGTTCGTCTGGGACCGCACAGCAAGGGGGATGACACCCGACCGCAGGAGGAGATTGAACAACTGCGGACGCAGGATCCAGTCGAGCGGTTAATGAGTCGCTTTTCCACGCGTCAATGTGATCAGATATTGGAATCCGTTCAACACCAGGTCGAGCATGCCGTGGCCTCTGCGGAGTCGGCCCCCTTTCCGGAGGCTATTTCCAGTGAGAGTCTCTTTGGGCGTGATGAACAGGATGGGTCACAAATATGGTGGGGTCGTACGGAACCGTCTCTTGCCCCACTTGATGCTGATGAACCCGACGAAACCTCTCACGCCATACTGGAACACGAGGCCAACCGCCCCCTTGGAAAACGGTTGAATGCCGCACTGCATGCGATTCTGGAGGGGGACGTATCGACCCATGTACTGGGTGAAGATATCGTTGATCCTTATGGCGGGGCGTTCAAGATCACCAACGGCCTCTCCTCCACCTTCCCAGAAAGAGTGCACTCCACACCGATTAGCGAAGCGGCGATTGTCGGTCTCTCCGGAGGCATGGCATTGGGTGGAGTAACGCCCATCGCCGAGATCATGTTCGGAGATTTCCTCGGTCTGGCTATGGATCAACTCGTCAACCATCTTGCACTCTTCCGCACCATGTATGATCGGCAAGTGAAGATTCCGGCCATTATCAGAACCCCCATGGGTGGCCGGCGTGGATACGGACCGACGCACTCACAAACACTTGATGGACGCTTTCTCGGAATCACCGGTCTTCGTGTTGTCGCTCCCTCCTCTCTCCACCCTGTGCAAACGCTGTTGAAACATTCGCTTGCTCATGCTTTTCCCACCCTCTGGTTGGAGAACAAGCGGGCCTACACCGAACGCTATCGTTTGGATGACGATGGGCTGGTGGACGATTTTCATGTTCGTCATCGAGACCCTGACGGGGCAGGATGGCTGGTGCTCTCACTGAGTGCCTTCTGTGATGAAGAGGCCACCCTGATCGGATATGGCGGTATGCTGGCTCCCATGAAAGAGGCGGCAAAGCTACTGTTGATAGAGGATGAGATCTCAGTTCGGATTCTACTCCCGGCCCGACTTCATCCCTTTGATGGTCAGGGTTTGCACCGTCTCTGTGTACCTGGAGAGCCGGTCATCGCTGTTGAGGAGGGGGCGGCGCCTTACGGTTTCGGTTCCGAAATCGCTGCTCTACTTGCTGAGCAGACCCCTGCCCTTCCCTTCGCCCGAGTCGGAGCGGTGCCAACGGCCATTGCCGCCTCGCGAACCTTGGAAGATCAGATTCTTCCCGATGCCGACACCATTCGAGCCACAGTGCTCTCCCGACTGAAAAGTGTCTGAGGAGACCCTTTCATGAAGCCTGTTACCACAACAGTTACCGTGCCACAGACCAACGTCAACGATGATAGTGTGACGCTGGTGGAGTGGATGGAAGCAGATGGAGCAGTGGTGAAGAAAGGTCAGGCGATCGTTGCAGTGGAGTCGTCAAAAACGGTACTGGAAATCGAAGCAGAGACGGCCGGAGTACTGCGCCACCTCGCTTCTCTCAACGATGAGGTTGCGATCGGAAATCCCATTGCTCGCATTGAGGTTCCTGCCAACGGCGAAGCGTTGATTCTTCCCTCTGTCAGGCAGGGTGATCAGGCTAAACCCGAAATGGAGAGTGGTAAAGAATCCATTAAGGCAACCCATCAGGCCCGTGATCTTGCAGAAGAGCACGGTGTCGATCTTACCCAATTGTCGGTCAAAGGGATTATCACAGCGCGACATGTACAGCGTTATCTTGCGGAGAGCGACACCGCCCCTGCTCCACCAGCTAAGA
>JADGBX010000457.1 GCA_015231265.1 Magnetococcales bacterium
TGAAGTTTGCCGATGAAGGGCTGGATGAGCTGCGCAAACATGTCGACACCGTCATCACCATTCCCAACCAAAAGCTGCTGCAGGTAGTAGGCAAAAACACCACTATCCTGGATGCCTTCCGCAAAGCGGACGACGTTCTCAACCAAGCGGTCCGAGGCATCACCGATCTGATCACCATCCCTGGATTGATCAACGTTGACTTTGCCGATGTACGCACCGTCATGGACGAGATGGGTCAAGCGATGATGGGCGCCTCCGAAGCTTCCGGGGATACCCGAGCTCTGGATGCCGCCACCAACGCCATCTCCAGCCCCTTGCTGGATGATGTCTCCATCCACGGTGCTCGCGGTGTCCTCATCAACATCACCGGCGGTTACGATCTGGCCCTGCAAGAGGTGGATGAAGCCGCCTCCGTGGTCCGCGACATGGCCCACGAAGATGCCATCATCGTCTTTGGCGCGGTGCTGGACGAATCCATGACCGACATGGTTCGGGTAACGGTTGTCGCCACCGGCATCGGTGACAGCGCCGAGGTTTCGCTTCCTCAAAGCGATGCCAACAAACGCACCGCGGCCACCTCCGCTCCCATGGAGGCCGCCACCCCTTTTGGTACGGCAGCCCCTCGACCCGAGCCACAGATGGCCCCACTCCAGTCCGTTCCACAGCAGCAGTCGCAACAACAACCGCAGCCCAACACGCCAAACGAGATGGGAGCGCCTCCTCACCAAGATAGGCCCCTCATGGAGTCGCAGCAAAATCATCCCATGGCCCCTCCACACGGCCCCATGGAGCAGACTCCACCCGTGATGGCGCAGCAGCCCTCTTCTCCTTCCGCACCACATCATCCACATCAGCAGCAGGCTGAACCCGCCTACGAATCCAGAGCTGAGAGACCTCGGCGTTCCGCTCAGAGACGCCCGGTCGATCTAGAAGATTTCAGTAAAACGTTGGAGCAGATCAACAACGAAGACAACTTGGATGTTCCAACCTTCCTGAGGCGGCAGATGGATTGATCACCGCTCCCATAATTGGTGAGGAGCGCGTGCGCTCCTCACCCGAATTGTGTACCAGAACGCAGACCAAGGAAGGCTTTCTCCCTGTCTTAATTAAGAAAAATTTCAATTTTTCTGGATTGAACACTCAAAATCGCGTAAAGTGAGTGATCTGTGCGTTGGGAATTCTGGTTCTTTTTTTGCATTGACGAGCCTGTTATCGGCTCTGTTTATGTGAAAAACACGTTCCTTTTTTGACGGTATTTTGCTAATGCTCTTTCAACGAACTTTAAAAAATACGATTCGCTGTACCGGTATAGGGCTTCATGGTGGAGAAAAGACCTACCTCTCTCTGCGTCCGGCACCGGAAAACACTGGAATCGTCTTTCATAGAACAGACTGCAACGGCGCGCTGATCCCGGCCAAAGTTGAAAATGTAGTCGAGACGCAGCTTTGCACCACTCTGTCCAATGGTGGCGATACCCGAGTCTCAACGGTAGAACATCTGTTGGCGGCCTTTGCCGGATTGGGTGTGGACAACGCCTATATCGATCTGGATGGCCCCGAAGTGCCCATCATGGATGGCAGCGCTGCCCCCTTTGTCTTTCTGATTCAGTGCGCTGGCATTGTGGAGCAAAACCGCCCTAAAAAATGGATTCGCATCAAAAAAAGGGTCTCCGTCAAGAACGGAAACAAAGAGGCGACCTTCGAGCCCAGTGAACGGTTTCACATCAGTTTTCTGATCGATTTTGATCACCCGCTGCTCTCTCAACAGGGGATTGAGTTTGACATCTCGGAGACCTCTTTCATCAAAGAGATCAGCCGCGCGCGCACTTTTGGCTTTCTTAAAGAGCTGGAGTCGTTGCAGTCCCAGGGGTTGGCCCGTGGTGGCTCTCTGGAAAATGCCATCGCCATTGATGATTTTCGCATTCTCAACGAAGGCGGACTCCGTTACGACAACGAGTTTGTGCGCCACAAAATCATGGATGCCATCGGTGATCTCTACCTTTTGGGACACCCC
>JADGBX010000458.1 GCA_015231265.1 Magnetococcales bacterium
CCACCGATCTCCTCGGTGACGCGGGCTCCGATACTGCGCACCCGCAGCGCCTTCTTGACGATATCCGGTGCCACCGCCGCCATGCCCACCACATTGCGCGCTTCCGGTGGCGTGTCGGGATCCATCAGCAGATCGGGTCCGGCCAGGGCAAACAGATGAATGCCGTGAGAGTGGAGATACCCGCCGAAATTGAGAATCCGCCGAATCAACACTGCTGCAGGCGGCGGTACCGCCCCCATCACCTTGTCCACGGTCTTCACCGCCGCCAGATGGTGCGTTACGGAGCAGGTGCCGCAGATGCGCGGCGTCAACGTCGGCATCATCTCCACCTGCATGCCGCGCAGGAAACTCTCCCAGCCGCGGAAATCCATCACTCGGAACACCGAGTTCTCTATGGTGCCGTCATCGGCAATATCCAGCTCAACCCGGGCGTGTCCTTCGATCCGGGTGACGGGATCTATGGTTACGGTACGTGCCATCTTCTCACTCCTCGGGCTTACGCCTCTTCCGATTTCTGGGTCCACTTCTTGAACAGGAACGTCGGCTTCTGCCGGAAAACCGGGGAAGCCATGGCGTAGGCGTAGTGGGTTTTGGCCTGCGACTCGATCTCGGCGACGATGGTGTCGTGAGGGATCTTGGTCAGATGGGACATCTGATGGGCGATGCGGGTACGCACATCCTTGGGCGGTTCGAGAATGATCGGCTCCGACGGTCCGCCACACGAAAAGCAGGGCACGCCGGACTTGGGACAGGGCGCCATGCAGCGATCCAACGACGCCGAACCGAAACAGAGGCACCCCTGGGTCAGGAAGCAGATGTCGGGATCGAACGGCCCTTCATAGGTGCGGCGCAGGGTGGTGACATCGCTCTTCTTCATCTTGCGGTCGCAGTTGTAACAGACGGTGTAGCGGGGAATCTTCGGCGCCTGCCCTCGCAGCAGCGACATCAAGCCATCGAAGATGTGTCCGGGATGGGGTGGACACCCCGGCATGTAGAGATCCACCTCGATCTCCGCATCGATGGGCAGGGTCTGATCCAGCAGTTTCGGCGTCTGATCGGGAATATCCGTGGTGACGGTGCTGGGGTTGCTGCAGAACGCCACATCCAGCAGCTCCTGGGGCGTGTCGGCATACCCACCGCTGTGGGGACCGCCGTAGACCGGACAGGTGCCGAAGGCGATGATCACATCGCACGCTTCGCGCATCTTCCGGGCAGAGTTGAGATCGTGCTCGGTGCGGATGGAGCCGGTGATCATGCCCACGTCCGCCTTGGGATACCCCTTGATATCCATCAGAATCGGAATGCGGACCAGATCCACCTCATCCAGAACGTTGAGCAGCTTCTCATGCAGATCCACCAGACCCACTTCACAGCCGGAACAGCCCGACAACCACTCGATGGACAACTTCTTCTTCTCGGACATCTTCTCTCTCCCCCTCGATGGTGTCAGGCTTTGTCCTGGAAGCGCAGCTTCAACAGGCAGGCGTTCTCCCCGGAGTGAATCACCCCCAGCGATGCACTCACCCCGTAGATCTGTTCCAACAGGCCGCAGAAGAGGCCGTGCTTGGTCTGGCAGAGCGACATCTCCTGGGGAAAGCCGTAACGAAAGAGCGTGCAGCGCACCATGCAGTTGCGGAAGGTCATCTTGATCTCGGTGAGCCCCTTTTCGTCGATGGTTACCGCATCGGCTTCGTCCTGGCGTTTGTAGATCTCGAACGGCCAGTTGATGCCCATGCGATTCATCTCAATGCGCACCTGCTCCAGCGCCGCCATGAGATCCGGCTCCTTTCGCTCCACCTCCCACGCCAGCCCCACCTGACGACCAGCCCGAAAGCTGATCGCCTGGGCACCGCGACCGGTCAGCCCCTCCAGGCCGTCGGTCAGTGCGCCGAGAAACACCATCAGCCCCTGCGTCTGGCCGATGCGTCTCTCCCTCTCCGGGTTGGTCTCCATGATTCTCCCCTTTCACTCAATACGCTTACGATCTGTGGAGCCAACGCCCCCACGCCCT
>JADGBX010000459.1 GCA_015231265.1 Magnetococcales bacterium
CCATCCATATGAAATATAAGTTGGTCGAGGATCGCCGGGGTTCCTGGGGGAAACCGCCGGCCAAAGGGCGGTCGCCGCTTGGGTGAAAACGCAGAGTGTGCCATAGTGGTTTGATTCCATGAGTGGAGTGGAGCGTGTCGGAACCTCCGTGAATCGGACGTGTGCTTCTCTCTCTCGGCATGACCCATAAAAGCAATAAAGACGCATGAGACGTCTGTGATTGCTATTGACGTGTGTGGGGGAGATTAACCGTGAAACCATTGCTCCTTACGTCCGCTCGCAAGCCCTGGTCGGTCATCGTGCTGTTGCTGGTGGTAACGGCGATAGCTTCGACACAGCTTTCTGCTCTTCAGTATCACATCTCCGTGGAGGGGATGATGCTGGAGGACGATCCTGCCAAACAGCACTACGAAGAGGCGCGCACCACCTTTGGCGAGGATGACGGCAGTATCCTCTATCTGCATGATCCCGATCTGCTGCTGCCGTCGAAGTTGGAGGCTGTGCGTGGTGCTCTGGAGGTGATCGAGGAGCTGCCCTTCGTCTCCAAGACCGTCAGTCTATTCACCGTTGCCAATCTGCAGAATCAGGATGATGAGATCTCCACCAAACCGTTTCTGGCGTCGATTCCCCAGACGGAAGAGGCGCGGGAGAGGTTGCGGGTTCAGGCGCTGAACAACCCCATGGTGTCGAAGATCCTGCTCTCCGAGAATGGCCGGAGCATGCTGGTGGCGGTTCACTTCAAACGGGAAGCGACGGAACAGGTAGGATTCGACAGCGAGGCGGTACAGGCGATCAACGCCGCCATCGAACCTCTGAAGTCGGAGATCGATACCGTATTTCAGCAGGGATCCGCCGTGGTGCGAGAGGCGGTCAGTACCGAAATTCGTGCTGATCAGCGGCGCATCATTCCCTTGTCACTGCTGCTGCTTCTGGTGCTGTTGGCGACGGCGCTGAAGCGGATCAACGGTGCTCTGATTCCTCTGGCCACCTCTCTGCTCAGCGTCATCTGGACATTGGGCTTGATGGCGGCTCTGGATGTGCCGATCAATGTGATGACCTCCATCGTCCCGGCTCTGCTGGTGATCGTCGGCTCCACCGAGGATGTCCACATGCTGGCCACCTATTTTCAGGCGCGCCGTGACGGCCTGGACGGGGCCGCCGCTCTAACCCGGACCAGCAACCACATCTCAACCGCAGTGGCGCTCACCTTTGCCACCACCTATCTGAGTTTTCTCTCCATCTCCCTGAGCCCGATCCAGCTTCTGGAGGAGTTCGGGCTGGTGGCGTCGACGGGTCTGCTGTTCAACTTTCTGATTACCTCCAGTCTGGTGCCCGCCTGGCTGAGTCTTGCCGAGGGCAAGGAGAAGGGGCGAAAAGGGGGTGCCGACGAGCAGCAGGATACCCTGTTTCAGAGAGCGACACTGGCGGTCTTCAACTTCTCCATCACCCATAAGCGGCGCATGGTGTTCTTCACCATAGTGATGATCGGGGCCTCGATCTGGGGGGCGATGCGGATCCAGGTGGACAACGATCCCATGAAGTTCTTCAAGTCCGACGCGCCTCTGGTGCAGAACATGCGCACCATCAATCAGGATATGGCGGGCACCCAGACCTTCTCCATCCTCCTGAATGCGCACATCGTCGGCACCTTCCAGAAACTGGAGTATCTGGATTCGATTCTGGAGTTGCAGGAGTTTCTTGAAGAGACGGGGCTCTTCGACAAGAGTCTCTCCTTCGCCAACGTTCTGGTGATGATCAACAGCGTCATGGATGGTCTGGAGGAGCCGGACCCGACCTATCTGCCGGAAGAGGATGCGGTGGTTGAGGAGTACATGACTCTGATCAGCCACAGGAGTGTTGCCGGGTACATCACCAAGGATTTCAGTCAGACCCGGATCATCGTCCGGCACAGCATCAGCAGCTCGCACCAGTTGGGAGAAGCGTTGGATCTGGTGCAGGCCTATCTGGATACGAAGCTTCCGCCCGGAATGAACGCCCACATCACCGGT
>JADGBX010000045.1 GCA_015231265.1 Magnetococcales bacterium
CAACCGGCTGGATTGTTAAACCGTTCAAACCGGACCAGCTCTTGGGTGTCATCAAGAAGGTTCTAGGGTAATCCGCTGCGCACGCATCAACGGAGATAGTCGCCATGGCTGTGGAAATCGATACCAGTGCCTTTACAGAAGAGGCCTATGAACTTCTTTCCGAACTGGAAGACTCTCTTCTGGAGTTGGAAGAAGCTCCCGAAGACATGGACCTTATTGGTCGTGTTTTTCGCGCCATGCACACCATCAAGGGTTCTGGCGCCATGTTCGGTTTTGATGATGTGGCTCAATTCACCCACAACGTCGAAACCGTTTTCGATCTGGCCAGAAGCCAGGAGATCCCCGTTACCAAGGATCTGATCGACCTCACTCTGGCCGCTCGGGACCACATCCGCTCCATGCTGGATGCGGCAGC
Source organism: Magnetococcales bacterium (assembly GCA_015231265.1). Taxonomy (GTDB): domain Bacteria; phylum Pseudomonadota; class Magnetococcia; order Magnetococcales; family JADGBX01; genus JADGBX01. Next base: position 416 of record JADGBX010000045.1, read on the forward strand.
AGGTGGTGACCCTGCTGATGAAGAGACTGCACAGCAGATCATTACCGGTCTCCGTGCTCTCACCCCTGGTGCCGAAGATGCACCCGCAGCCGTCGAAGCCGACGCCGAACCCGTCACCAGTGGGAGTGCCCCGACGGGGGCAAGCACTTTTCGAATCGCCGTTCGGCCCCACACCGAAATTTTTGCCAATGGCACCAATCCAATCCTGTTGGTCAACGAGTTGCGGGATCTTGGTGAGTGCCGACTGGTCAGCCGGTTGGACAAGATTCCCCATCTTGATGAGATCAATGCTGAAGAGTGCTACACCGAGTGGGATATCTTTCTCTCGACTGAACAGAGTGAAAATGCCATCCATGACGTTTTTATCTTCGTCGATGATGAGTGTGATGTTGATGTCCGGCTTATTGAAGACGACGAAGACCTGACCGAGACGGAAGAGCCGAAAAAGCTTGGTGAGATCCTCGTCGAACGCGGCGAAGTCAAAAAAGAGGATCTAGAAAAGGTTCTCGGTTCGCAACCGCCCCTCGGTGAACGCCTCGTCAATGCGGGACTGGTCGATAAGGGTCAGGTTAAATCCGCCCTGGTCGAGCAGAAGGTGGTCCAGCAGAAGCGGCAGGTCCGCAAGCAGGATACAGCGGCAACCAGTGTTCGTGTCCCCTCGGAAAAACTAGACCATCTGGTCGATTTGGTTGGTGAACTGGTGACCGTGCAGGCCCGTCTCAATCAGACAGCCAACTCCATGGATGATCAGAATCTCCAACTGATTGCTGAGGAGGTGGAACGTCTGACCGGTGAGTTGCGGGACAACACCATGAGCATCCGCATGCTCGCCATCGGTTCTACGTTCAACAAGTTCCGTCGCTTGGTACGTGATCTCTCAAAAGAGCTGGGTAAAGAGATCGAGATGACGACAGCCGGTGCAGAAACTGAGCTGGATAAAACGGTGATCGATCAGTTGAACGATCCTCTGGTTCACATCATCCGTAACAGTATCGACCACGGTATTGAAGATCCCGAGCATCGCGAATCCGTCGGCAAACCTGGAACCGGCAAGATCCACCTTACTGCCGAGCACTCCGGTGCCAACGTGTTGATCAAGGTGACCGATGACGGTAAGGGTCTTGACCCTGAACTGCTGAAGACCAAAGCGATTGAAAAAGGTCTCCTGCCCCCTGATATCGAGATGACCGACAAGGAGGCCTACCAGTTGATTTTCGGCGCTGGATTCTCCATGGCGGCCAAGATCACGAATGTCTCGGGTCGCGGTGTTGGGATGGATGTGGTGAAGAAATCCATCGATCAGCTTCGAGGTTCCATTGATGTGCAGAGCGAACTCGGAACGGGTACCACCATCACCCTGAAACTTCCTCTGACATTGGCAATCATCGAAGGTCTTCTCGTGAAAGTTAACGAGGAGTTCTTCGTTCTACCTCTGGCAGCTGTGGAAGAGTGCGTCGAACTGACTCGCAAGGATGTGACAGGGACTCATGGTCGTCACGTCATCAATGTTCGTGGTGTGATCGTCCCCTATATCAGGATTCGTAACCGCTTCCAAATCGAAGGTAAGCATCCTGATGTGGAACAGATTGTGATCGCCGAAGTCGAGGATCGACGGGTTGGCTTCGTTGTCGACCACGTGATCGGCCAGCATCAGACGGTTATTAAGTCACTGGGCAAGAGCTTTGAACACTCTGAAGAGTTCTCAGGGGCAACCATCCTCGGTGATGGTACCGTTGCCCTGATTCTTGATCTCAACCGCATGGTCCGTTACGTGGAGACTGAAGAGGGTAAATTGGACGTCTGATCTCTCTTTGAGACGTGTGCTGCATCATTGGCCACACAATGATCACTTCCAGACCGTACAGCTCTCTTATACTGCCGAAGTTCCTACAGGGGCTTCGGCAGTTTGCGTCTTACACTGTTCGCAATTCAATCTCAAAACTGGCAAGGACAAAAAAATCGAACTTCTCAGCCATCAATATGGGGTGAAATCCTCTTCATAGTTCCGTAGAATGTGCCAAAGAGATTGTGTTGGAGTCAGCTAGAGCCTCCCTTTCGCTCAATCTGCTGCTCTTTCGGCACTTCTGATACCGGCCTGTCGGTATACTATCTATTCAGACATCTTATTATTTCTATTGTTGATGGGAAGCGATCAATGCTGAGTGCAGGAAAAAAGAAGACTCGCGTTCTTATTGTTGATGATTCTGCAGTCGTTCGTCAGACAATGAGCAAGATCCTCTCCTCAGACCCCGAAATCGATGTGATCGGCAACGCCCCGGACCCGTTTGCTGCAGCGGAAAAGATCAAACAGCTTGTTCCCGACGTCATTACTCTGGATGTCGAGATGCCCAGGATGGATGGTCTGACCTTTCTTAAAAAGATCATGACACAGCACCCCATTCCCGTGGTCATGTGCTCGACATTGACCGAAAAAGGGTCTGAGACAGCTCTTAAGGCGATGGAGTACGGCGCAGTCGAGATTATCACGAAGCCGAAGATGGGGACCAAGTCCTTCTTGGAAGAGTCGCGGATAAACATCTGTGACAGTGTTAAGGCGGCCGCACTCTGTAACGTCAAGAAGATCAATGCCCGACGCAATGCCCGCGCAGGCACCGTCAAAGTCCAGCCGAAACTCACCGCCGATGCCGTCATCGCAAAACCGACATCACGTGCGATGATTCAGACAACGGAGAAGATCCTCGTCGTGGGTGCTTCGACAGGAGGAACAGAGGCACTGCGTGAGTTTTTGGAAGTGCTGCCTCCGGACTCGCCGGGAATCGTCATCGTCCAGCATATGCCTGCCAATTTTACTCGGGCGTTTGCCACTCGACTGGACGGATTGTGCCAGATCAGCGTCAAAGAGGCCGAAAACAACGATTCCGTTGTTCGTGGACGGGCACTGATCGCCCCGGGCAGCAACCATATGTTGCTCAAGCGCAGTGGAGCTCGCTACTATGTTGAAGTGAAGGATGGCCCCCTGGTCAGCCGACATCGCCCCTCAGTGGATGTTCTCTTCCGTTCGGCAGCGCGCTATGCGGGGAAAAATGCCGTGGGTGTTATCATGACAGGCATGGGTGATGATGGTGCGCGTGGCATGAAGGAGATGAAAGAGAGCGGAGCCTACAATATCGCCCAGGATGAAGCGACCTGTGTGGTTTTCGGTATGCCGAAAGAGGCGATCAAGCATGGTGGTGTTGATCTGACCTTGCCTCTCCAAAAAATTGCCCCGGAAGCTTTGAAACGTGCAAAATAATCAATTGCCCCCCGCCCTTCAACGGTGATGAGAGTTACGGAGTCGGAGTTCCGGCTGTTTGAAAAAGCGATATACGACTTTTTTGGGATACTCATCCCAAAAGAGCAGCGTCCTGATCTCTCCCTTGCCATCTCAACTCGACTTTCTGCTCTCAAACTGACACGTATCCAGGACTATCTTGATCTGATTGCTGGAACGGTTCCTGATCAGGAGGAGTGGTTCACTTTCATCGATCTGCTCTCCAATCAATCAACAGGTTTCTTTCATGATGCCGGCCAGTTCGAGTTTTTAGTTCAAAATGCCATTCCGGAGCTGATTCGAACGGTCGGTGCAGGTGTACGAAGACCGTTGATTCTCTGGAGCGCAGGCTGTGGATCCGGCGAAGAAGCGTACACCCTTGCAATTGTTCTCTCCGAGTTTTCTCGCCACTATCCAGGTTTCAGGTTTTCCTTCAATATTCTTGGTACTGACATCTCTCGATCCTCATTAACGCATGGGGAAGAGGCTGTCTACGACTTGGCCCGCATTGATCCTGTTCCACTCCCGATCAAGAAGCTCTACTTTCTGAAGAGTCGTGACAAACAGCGGAAACAGGTTCGACTGACACCCGAGATTCGCAGAACTGTCAGATTTCGGTTACTGAACTTCATGGATGGCAACTACAGATTGCGAGAGAAGATGGATATCGTCTTCTGTCGCAATGTAATCGGCTATTTCGACGACACCAGCCGGACACAGATGTTACAGTCGCTAGCCGAGAACATGGTTTCGGGTGGATATCTCTTTTTAGGCAGTAAGGAGACCATTACACACCCTCCAGAAACGTTGCAACGGCTCTCCTCTTCACTCTTCCGTCGACAATGAAAAGTCCTGATTTTCGCGGGCTTCCCTCACTCTATCTGGAGCCGAACCAACTGATCCATGTGGACAAGCCAACTGTTATTTCGACCATTTTGGGGTCTTGTGTTGCGTTGACAGTTCACCATCCAAAAACCTGTTTTGGCGTGATGTGTCACTGCCTACTTTCGCGCTGTCCTATGAAGAAAAACCAGCAACAAAATGATGAGAATAGCACTACAACGTGTGAACAGGAGTGCTTTCGCTTCGTCGAGTGCACTGTTCCGCATATTCTGGAGATGTGTGCTTCCCGAGGCTACACATTGGAGAGTCTGAATTTCAAACTTTTTGGTGGCTCCGAACTGTTCACAAACAGAGGTTTCGGCCCCGACGAGAGTGCGTCTTCACCCTCTGTTGGAAGTGCGAATGTTTCACTGATGAAGACATTGCTGAAACAGCACGGAATCAAACTGAAAGCGTGCAACGTGGGGGGAATGGAAGGAAGAAAAATCTTCTTCTATACCGACACCGGTGAAGTGTTGATGCGAAAAATCAATAACACGCGTCAAACCGGTCACTTGTGCCGCATAAACTCTCAACACCAGTAACCCCTTTCCTCTGATAGCTTTTAGAGGATCACGATTCGACGTTCAGCGCTTTAATGTCCGTACGGCATGGATCCCCGGCTTTCCGGGTCGAATAGCATCCTCAAGAGAGATTGGCCGCTTTTCCAAGGCACGATAGATGGCATAAGCGTGACTGACCCGTTTGACATAGTGGCGTGTTTCAGTGAATGGGATGCTCTCAATAAACAAAATGGGGTCATGCTGATAGCGTGTTTTCCGCCAGGAGAGTGCCCTTCCCGGTCCCGCATTATAGGAGATCAAGGCCAGGACGAGATCGCCTTCAAAACGTCCCAACATCCTTGAGAGGTAGGATTGGCCGAGGGCAAGGTTGAAATAGGGAAGTTGCATGCGGTAACGGGTAAAAGGATCGAGCCCGACGATACGAATCTCCTCTTTAGCCGTCGCCGGCATCAACTGCAACAGTCCGATTGCTCCAACCCGTGATTGGACCCGATGGAGAAGCAGGCTCTCCTGACGTGCTGTAGCCCAAATGAGGGATGGATCGAGCCTCCAGTCGGTGAGCGGTTTCCATTCAGGGCGTGGATAGAGCCCTTGCCAACGCACAAGGCGACGGCTGCGAAGCAGTTCGGCAATGCGCACTGTCTGATTGGCGCGTTCATACTTGAGAGCAATACAAAGCTGGGTCTCCAGGTCAAGATTCAAGCGTTGAGATAACCGCTCGATCTCCGGCCCGTTGTAGTAGGTTCGGCGAACACGGATCAGGTTTTTGAACCGTTTGACCCCTTTTTCATAAATAGGATTTCCATTGGGAATTCTGCATACCATGGGCTTGCCGACCGGCAACGGAGCACCCACACCATTGACGCGTTCAAACGCAAGATATCCATAAAAAGTGTCCGGATATTGTGCAGCCTTTTCTAACCAAGGCTGTCCATCGCGTCCAAGTTCTTCAAGAATCCGCGCGGCCCACCAGGCTCCCTGACTCCGACGACGAAAATGACGAGCATCCCGAGCCAATGTCTCCATCATGCCCAGCGCCTTGACCTTGCGATTGGCAAGATAGTTACTCCACGCCGCCATCCAGAGAGAGTCCTCAAGAACCGCTCCCTTCTCTTTGACATTCCCTTCAAGGATATCTGCCGCCTTGGCAAAGTCGGTTTTTCGGTTGATCAGATCGCGACCGATTCGGAAACGTAACTTCTGCCTGTGGCTATCAGAAAGATAACCCCCTTGAGTTCCTAAAAGGAGCCGGGTCGCCTTGTCCCGAAACCCCTTACGTCTCAGGGTGTTGATACGTACGAACCAGAGGTCTGAATCTTTGTACTCCTTTGCAGGCAATTTCCTGAGCAACCTGTCAAACAGTTTGCCATTGACTGTATACGCAGCTTCCAACGCTTTAAAATAGGTACGGCGCTTGGGTGCAATGCGTTTGAGTTGAGAATTGAATAGCCCCGTCTTTCCGCGTCGAACCATCGCTCGGGCGCGGGTCTCATGATCTTTGGCTTTCAATACCCCTTTGCGCCGGATCATCTTTCGAAACACATCTGTTGGAATCGGGTACCCGGTTCGATAAGCGGTTTTCCAGACGGATTCGGCCTTCTTATACCGCTTTTTAGCGATCAACAGTCGCATATAGCGAACCCGCATCTTATGAGAACGGGCGCCATGGGTGTCGTACCACCGAAGAGCCTGTCTGTTGGAGCCGGTCGCCGTGACCCGCTTATCCATCAAGCGTTTGATACGGACGGATTGGGGATGATTCGGCCACCGTTTGAAGAAGCGTTCGATGTCGCTGGATCGGGTACGGTAACGGGGATGGAGGAGAACCTCCATCTCCAGATACGAGGCGAGGCTGTCGTTTTTCGGCCACTTCTTTCGTTGAAGTACGGGACTGATTTTCCCACGTCCTTCAAGAGTGGCAAAGCGCTTCCTGAACCCTATGACATGGGCTTCATCTATACTTTTTTCAGGAAGTTCAGCATAAACGATTGCAGTTTCGGACAGTAGAGTAATGGCCGAAAGGAACAGAACACCCCAGAGGTGAAAAAGGCTGAATCTCATAAAAAATCTGCTCCCCCCAATGGGTTATGGTACAGCTTCACCATTGGCAAAACTCAGCAATCAGTTGAATCCAAAAAACACTTTCGATCCTTGCCGTCGTGATTATGAATCAGATGAAAAAAGTGCAGAGACAAAAGCATCAGGGTCGAACTGCTGCAGGTCCTCAACACCTTCACCAACGCCAATAAAGTGAATAGGCAAGGCGTACTGCTCCGCCAACCCGACGACCACACCACCTTTGGCTGTGCCATCAAGTTTTGTGATGATCAGTCCGGTCAGACCAAGAGCTTCATGAAACTGTTTCACCTGACTCACCGCATTCTGACCGGTCGTAGCATCTAGCACCAGCCAGACATCATGAGGCGCGGAAGAGTCGTGACGTTCTACCACACGCTTGATCTTTTTCAGCTCCTCCATCAGATTGACCTTGGTGTGAAGCCGCCCTGCGGTATCGGCAATCAGCAGATCCACTCCTTTGGATCGTGAGGATTCAAAAGCATCGAAGATCACCGATGCACTATCGGCATTCTGCCCCTGCGCAATCACCGGGCAACCTGAACGCTCTCCCCAGATCTTGAGCTGTTCCACTGCAGCAGCCCGGAACGTATCTCCAGCCGCCAACATCACCGATTGCCCTTCAGCACTGAACTTGGCTGCAAGTTTACCTATGGTCGTGGTTTTTCCAACGCCATTGACACCGACGACAAGGATCACATGGGGTTTGGCGTCCAGAGAAGCCGGTTTTACGGTCTTCTGCAGTCGATCACGAATAGCATCCTGGATCGTGGTTCGGAAATCGGACGCCTCATCGCTTTTCATCGTCTTCAGGCGCTCTTTTGCATCGTCGAGAATTGCCTCCGTGGTCTCGACTCCGAAATCAGAGGTGATGAGAATCGCCTCCATCTCCTCAATGAGATCCTCATCTACTTTTCCGCCGCTCGAAAGCAGCGTATCCATTTTGGCAACGAACCCTTTTCGAGTTTTTGACAATCCTTTGGTCAGATCGCTGATTTCACGAGGTTTGGTAAGCTCCTCTTTGAGACGACCGAAGAAACCTCTTTTTTTATTTTCGCTCATTGTTCTGTCAACCGATCTCAGCAGTGTTTCCTATGAAACAAAAAAGAATGATCCGTCTATAATCACCTGGCAACGGCGGCTGCACGACGTGACAGGATCAGAGCTTGGACGGCTTCGGTAAGGGTCTCCATATCCGCCCACCAGAACTCCTCGCCCTGGTACCCTTTGATCCGCCCGACAACAGTTCCCAGCGGACAGAGAATCACGAAGTTGGGGCGAAACCAGACCGACTGAGACCACTCTTCATAATCCCCCGCATCATCCTGCTCAATCTCTACCATCGGCAATTTGCCTCCAATGGCCGTTTTCGCATAGATTGACTGGACCTCACTTTTGAACTGCTGACAATAGGGGCAGTGCTCACTCGTGAAAAACAGCAGAGTCCCTAACTCGCCAATGGGGCGGTCACCCGGAAGAAAAAAATCGTCCTCCGCCTGGACTGTTCCCATGAGCAAAAAAGGGGTGACCAGCAGCATGCACACCACAACGGTCCATCTCTTAAGCGGTTTGTCCATCTTCCAGAACTCTCTATTATATGAACAGGCCACCAGTCAGCAGAGCACAGATCATCAATCAACACGATGAGAATAGCGTTCAACCATCGACTGGCCAAACCGTAAGTACACATTCACAGCCAACGCTGAGCAGTATAGCATGAGAGTAACGCAATACTCAGTGATCATCAGAATCTTACAACGAAACGGCTCGCACGGCTTCCAACGTGCCTTTCACTGTTCATAACTCTTGAGGAGCGGCGCCGCGCATGAAACAGACTCGAACATCATCACCCTCCTCCGATCAACTGACTCAGGACTATCTCAGCCATAAACAACATGGATTCCGCAACGCTGTTCTCAGAGCGACACGGCTCTTCAGCAGTGGTCCACCCTTCCTCACCGGTCCGGATGCAGTGCACCCCGTTTTTGAAGAACCGTTACCATTACTGGAGCCATTCGTCTTTCTTTATGCATGGCACTGGCTGCGAAGAGAGGTCTTTCCTACCTATATTCCAACAGTACTCGCTGCCTCGCGAAATCCACAGCACGCTTACGTGACGTCATTTCTTCAACAAGCCGAATCAGATACAGCTTTTCTGGTTCTCTATTATACCCATTGGCAGACTCTTGCCAGGAAGATAAACCACAGAGATCCTACTCTTCGGGCTCTTCCTGATCAGATGGTGGAAACTGCCGAAAAGACAGCTTGTTTTGTCGATGGATTTGGAACCATTGAGAAAGCCGTGCGCCACACTCTGACACTCTGGACGCAATTAGGCTATTTCATATCAGAGGATCAGAAGGCCATTCGTCAGATACAAGCGGTACAAAAAAGTAGAACTCAAGAGATTCTTGGCGAGGAGGATCAAGAGCGCCTGAGCTTGATCGACCAACTCCCGAATCCAGATAGCCTCTCAAAAGAGCATGATACCGATCATCCCTTTCAGAAAATGGGTTTTATACCCCGTCTGCCGTGTCCACAGAGTTGCCGACACTGCCTTTTCGTCTGGAGACCAAAACCAACGATAGAGAGCGACCCCAGCGCTCTATTAGACAGCATGCAACATTTGGCGCCAAACCTTCTCTTTACTGGTGGCGATCTGACACAGGATCTTCCTCTATTCTGTAAGGCAATCTCCCAGATGCAGCACGTCTCGACCTTTGCCATCCTGCTCAATGGGACATTTGCGGCGACATTACCATCAACAAAGACGGTGTTTCGGAAACTGACGCAAGCGTTGAAATCTCGACCTGTTTCAAAAAACGCATCCGTTCAGATTCAGATCAGCTTTGATGAGATCCATCAGGAGATTCTGTGTGATCGTCATGGGCGTCTACACGAGAGAATCCCTCTCTCAAATATTGCAAATATCATTGAAACGGCAACACAATTCCCGATGATCAACCTCTCACTTCTTCACAAACAGAATGCGTTCAACTTCTCTAATGATCTCTTTAAAAAGGGGGTGTTCGGCCGTCTGGTTCGGGCGTTGGCAAAGCGTGGACATCAGGTAAGGATTCTGTCGACGGCCCCCTCTCCAACACCAAAACGCCATCCGGCAAAACTTGAAATGGTTGCGCCAGTCATCCGGGATGCCATGTTCACTATTGAAAATTCCGCAGCAGCTACTCCGATCCATTTTATGAGTTCGACAATCGATGCTTATGGGCGGGCTCAACGTGTGGATCCAAGCGAATACATCAATGACAAGGAGAGGGTTAGAAGCTATATGGATCACAGAGGTACTCATGAACAGGGAGAGGGATTCGACAGTGATCCCATGGTAGCAACTGATGGAGTCGTTACCCTGTTTTCAGCAATCCACTATACGCTGGGCAACGCTATTGATGAGGGATGGGAAGTGATAAAAGAACGACACCACAAGGACCCATTGCTGAAAGCCCTTGCCTGCTTCGATTACAGACTGATGACAGCTTACGCAGACTCTGCAGAGGATCTTCCAACTCTGGTCCACAGAAGCACCAGTCTCCACCATCTCTTTCATCAGATGACCCGCAATGCAAAAATGCGCTTGGAGATGACGCGTTGGCTGTTGAACAGATAACTCTACGGTGCAGATAGCACCATAGTATGCAGAAACCCGGAAAGAGTATTACATGAGAAGCAGCTCTTCTGGACTGATGCGGTCTTGCTTGGGCTCGGCACCATACACTCTCACCAGACGCAGACCAATTGTCGGACGTTTGTTGGAGAATTGCTCAAATCCACGGTTTGAACAGCGCAGATGGTTTCTATAGCTGGCCCATGAACCACCACGGATCGCCCGAAACACTTCACCACTCTCTCTCTGTTCATCGCTTCCTGAGCTCTTGGCCACATAAGCATCGGGGTCATAGGCATTCTGTGTCCACTCCCAGACATTGCCGCTCATATCAAAGAGGCCGAATCGATTGGGTCGACGTGTGCCAACGGGCTGCGAACTTTGACCACTGTTCTCACGAAACCACGCCACCTGCCCCGGTTCGGTCGCACCTGCAAAGCGGATGCGATCACCACCATTGCGACAGGCATACTCCCACTCTGCTTCGGTCGGCAGACGAAAGCGGACAGGACCGGGGTACATGCTGTTAAGCTTTCTCACAAATGCTTCAGCATCTTCCCATGCAACACGCTCAACGGGATACTCCACACCTTTGCGGAAGTGGGAAGGGTTACTGCGCATGATCCGCCACCACTCCCCTTGGGTCACCTCGTGCTGACCCATCCAGAACCCCTTGACGCACACCCGCCGTACAGGGCCCTCATCAGTGTCCCTACCAGCACGTCTGGGGGGACTGCCTATGGAGTAGCAACCACCGTGCACCCATGAGAAATGCATACCGCTGACAGGTTCCTTCCAGTAGCGTCCCTGTTTCGGCTCTTCAGCATTGGCGGTTTGATCCTCTTCAGTGTTCAAAGATGCCCACTCATTGAGAAGGTAGGCAGAGCTCTCCTCGGGAATAAACCACAGACAGACCACAGCGAGGGTCACAATAACCGAAAGCGCTGATCGATGGAAACAAGTGGATTTCATTCAGCGTTCTCCCCCGGTTTTAATCAGGCGTAACGGTGATGGGGAGATCAAGAGAGGATCCATCTCCATATTCCACTGTCCAACCATGTTCTGGACGTAGAGTTGAGCCTCCTGAAGATCAACCCAACCATCTCGAGGACTGCCGTCCAACCCCTCCGCAGCACCTAACAATCCCTTAAGAAGAAAGTGGGTGAAGGCGCTGTGTCGTCCCGGTAAAAAAGGGCGTACCGACTTGTTGATTGCGGCAACTGCCCAGGTTCTCCCTCCCTGAAAGAAAGAGGGAGAAACGACGCGGACTGGTTGATCACGTTCCGTACGCCAGATGGGTTCATCTCCTGGATGCACCTCCTCCCACGAAGCGCAGACGGGCGTGCTGTTGAAACAGGTGTCGAGGATCACTGCAACATCACGATTGTGCAGGGCATCGATCTGCTGCTTGAGTGCTCTGACTGAAATTGCAGTACCCGGAGAAAGGCGATCCTGACGTGCATCAACAGGCAGAAGCATCGGCTCGACAACCCCATCCTCACCCTCCCACAAGACGCCATGGCCTGAGAAGTAGATGAGCAGCTTGGCATTCGGATTGATACGCCCTTTTTCCAGCAACCAGTCGATGTCCCGACTCAGCGTGCGAAGTCCCGCCCCTTCGTTGATGCGTAGACGGATGTGCTCGGGATCATCGAAAAACACACTTCTGCGCGCAAGAAGGTCACGCACATTCCGAGCATCCCTATCGGCAAACTGCCGTCCACGCATGTTCTTATAGCGGTAGATCCCTATGATCAGAGCGTAGGCATCGGTACGCTTCTCCCATGAATTGATCGGCGGCAGGCTGGCAATGAATCCATCAAGAACATCGCGACCATCATCCACATTCCCAGTTCTTGCCCAACTCTCATGGGGTAGAGGCAAGGCATAAGGAATCTCGGCATCCACATCCACATCGGCTCTAACGAGACGGTCCTTGGCCTCCAGGAACACCGTCTCTTCGGGATACTCTTTGGCAAGCAGGTTGATGGTTCGGCTAATAGCACTGAACCGTTCTCCTTTGCGGAACCGACGCCACTGGCTCTCAACAACATAATCAGCAGCCATGCGCTGCCACTTTTGTGCCCGCAATCCGCCAAGGTCCGTTCTGGTGAGCCAGTCATACGCTTCCAGATAACGCCCCATTCTGAAAAGGGCGTACACCTTGGTGTGTGCCAGTGCCTGGTCCTTGGGAAAGGAACCACGCAATCCATCATAGGCCAAACTGTGTGCCATCTCATCGTCACCCAGTTCAAAGTGAATCCAGGCAAGATTGACGTGGGTGAGATAGTGTTCGGGGTGATCCTTGACGTTGCGTTCCCACTGCGCACGACTCTTCTCACGATCTCCTGACAGGTAGTGGGCCAGACCAAGGTTGTAGCCTACAGCAGAATCGATGGGACAGAGTTCATAGGCACGTTCAAGAGCTTTGAGCCCTTTATTTGGATTGGTATCGAACAGATCTACTGCCTTGGATGCCATCTCCCGCGCCACCGGGCAGGAGTCGGCGTCCACGGCATAGGCCGGGGAAACAATTGGCCATGAGAAAGCAAACATGCAGAGCAGGACCAAAATGGTCCCTATATGGCGGTGGCAGTGACTCATGGATCAAGTAACCTTCGGATCCAGCGTCCCATCGGCGTACATGGCCGACATCTTATCCATTGTGATCGGCGTGATCTGTGATGCATGGCCTGCCGCTCCAAACTGCTCATAGCGGGCTTTACACACTTCATAGGCTGCATCTTCAGCAGGACGGAGATATTTACGTGGATCAAAATCAGCAGGGTTCTTGTGGAAGTGTTTGCGAATAGCACCGGTCATGGCAAGACGCAGATCGGTATCGATATTCACTTTGGTCACACCACTCTTGATTCCCACCTGTATCTCTTCCACTGGCACACCATAAGTCTCGGGAATACCGCCTCCGAACTCATTGATAATTGCCAGCAGCTCCTGAGGAACAGATGAGGAGCCGTGCATGACAAGATGCGTATCGGGAATGCGGTCGTGGATCTCCTTGATTCGGTCAATAGCCAATATATCGCCAGTAGGTTTACGACTGAACTTATAGGCACCATGGGAGGTTCCGATGGCGATCGCCAAAGCATCGACGTGGGTCTCCTTGACGAACTGAGCCGCCTCTTCCGGATCGGTCAACAGGCGATCAAGGCTCAATTTCCCTTCAGCACCGTGACCATCCTCTTCCCCAGCTTCTCCGGTCTCAAGGGATCCGAGCACACCAAGCTCTCCTTCGACTGAAACGCCGATAGCGTGGGCCATCTCTGTGACTTTCCGAGTGACCTCCACATTATAGTCCCAGTCGGAGGGTGTCTTGCCATCAGCCAGGAGGGATCCATCCATCATCACACTGGTAAAACCACTGCGGATGGCCCCCAGACAGACAGCCGGTGATTGGCCGTGATCCTGATGCATTACAACCGGCAAATGGGGATAGGCTTCCAAAGCGGCCAGTACCTGATGCCGGAGAAACTCTTCGGCAGCATATTTTCGTGCACCGGCTGACGCCTGCACGATAATGGGACTATCGGTCTCATCTGCAGCCCGGAAGATGGCACGGACCTGCTCCATGTTGTTGACGTTGAACGCAGGCAAACCGTAGCCGTTCTCCTTGGCGTGGTCCATCAACTGACGCATTGATACGAGTGGCATTCTCAACCTCCGTTGAATCCAGTGTGCGTTGTCTTTCTCAAAATTAGAAGACGTTAACTCTGACTTTTGTATTGTTACGTGTGAGCACTGCCAAATAATTCACACAGGAGCGACACACTCCAGATATCTTCTCTATTAAGTCCAAGCATTACGGACCTGTCTGTACATAGTCGATCAGCGTTTTAATCCAGACTCCAACAATAGGCAGCAACTCGACCTTACTGAGAAAATAGACAGCCCATGACACCACGATCGTCGCACCCATCACCGTACCGAGACCCGCCGCTATACCTCGGACCAGATTGAACATGAGAAAACGGAATGTGGTGTTGTGGTACGCAAGAAGGCGATGGTGATTGATCGCCTCCAATTGCTCCCTGACCAAGCGCAACTCCTGAAGAATCTCAGTCTCCAGAACGACCACCTCTTTCTCGTTCTTCTGAGAGTTATTCTCTTCCTCACTCTTCAGAGCGCTGTCCGTTGCCGTTTTCTCACCATTTGGAGGGTGGCTTAGATTGACTCCCTCACTGTTGGCATCGGCAGGATCACCATCAGTTGTTCTCATCTCCGTACGTGATTCCAATAAAAGGGGAGACGTCTCATCCAGCGAGTGCTCAGCTAAACTGTTTTCGTCCGTCTCCTTTTTCACTGTTTCATCACCCTCCCAGGACAACTCCCATGGACATGAACTTCTCATACCGTTCACGGGCAAGTTCATCTGGTGAGAGACGTTTCAAGTCGGCAAGGTGCTTTAATAGATGAATCTTCAGCAGATTTGCCGCCTTCTCTGGATCACGGTGCGCCCCTCCGATGGGTTCAGGAACGATATCATCGATCACCTTCAATTCGGAAATTTCTTGAGCCGTCAGCTTCATCGCTTCTGCTGCCAACTCCGCTTTTCCAGAGTCTTTCCAAAGAATGGAGGCACACCCTTCAGGGGAAATTACCGAATAGATCGCATACTGCATCATCAAAATCCGGTTACCCACTCCGATGGCCAACGCACCACCGGAACCGCCTTCCCCGATCACCACGGCGATCAAGGGAACTTTCAACGTAACCATCTCTTTCAGATTTCTGGCAATCGCCTCGGCCTGCCCCCGCTCTTCCGCGCCTTTGCCGGGATAGGCTCCCGGCGTGTCGATTAGACAGATCACAGGAATGCGAAACTTCTCAGCCGTCTTCATCAGACGCAGCGCCTTACGATACCCTTCGGGTCTCGGCATGCCGAAATTGCGCTGTACCTTCTCTTTTGTCCCGCGCCCTTTCTCCTGGCCGATCACCATCACATCCTGTCCGTCCAGACGGGAAAGCCCACCGATAATAGCACTGTCATCGGCAAAGTTACGATCACCGTGAAGTTCAAAGAATTCATCGAAGATCATATCGATGTAATCAAGGGTGTAGGGTCGATCTGGATGGCGAGAGAGTTGAGTCTTCTCCCAAGGTGACAATTTCGCAAAGATACGGTCTGTAAGATTACGCGCTTCATCTTCGAGAAGTTCGAGCTCTTCAGAAATATCGATATCGGGATTGTCAGAGAGGTGTCGCAACTCATCCACTTTTGCCATCAATTCGCCGATGGGCCGTTCAAAGTCGAGGAATGTTCGCGACGTTATCCGTTTGCGTTCAGGGGCCTGTTCCACAGCTTCTGGCTCCATTATATCTACGACGTTTTCGTTCGATTCAACTACAGCAGCCAACACACTTTCAACGACTGTGCAGCGAATATCCCATGAGTGGGACTCTTGTTGAAACTACCACTAAAACCAAAAAAATGACAGGGTACCCCATCCAAACGGTGTTTGCATCGGTCCCCGTAACCTTCTCCCACAAAACCGTCACTCTCCATCAGGCGAGTTGGGAGGTTGTTTCCCGGATAGTGACTGGATCCCATCCGGCATCTGGGTGCTGAAATTGACGGCTTCCTGTCCCAGAAGCTCTCTGAGCCGCCGACGCAACCCCTCACGAGGGTGAAGACGCCAACGATCGCCGCAAGGAATAACTGCCGTACCATGCTCCATCTCTACGTGAAATATCGGCAATATGGATCCGCCAAGATGAGGTTTCAGGATATCCTCCAAGGCGTCGAGCGTTCCCGCCATCAACAGATTCTCATCCACATCTAGGCGAAGTGAACGGCAGGTTCTCTCTCGCAGTCCATCCATGGGAACCGCCTCCGTGATGATCATCTTCACCACGTCGTTTTCAACGCTGGTTTCCCCTTCCACAGCAATGATTGCGCCGGTTTCAAAACGGTCCCTCAATCTCTGAAAATTGTCGGGAAAGATCACGGCATCGACGACACCAAAGTGGTCCTCCAGCATGACGAATGCCATACTGTCGCCACCTTTACTGCGATGAAATCGAAATCCGGTGACTAGACCGGCAAAGGTCAGGATGGGATCACTCCCCCCTTCACCGCCACGCTTCTGCCAGGGCCTTTTTGCTTGTGGAGAACTTCCGAGGCTGAGCCCTCCCTTCTCAAGACCATCTCGGACCGGGTGCTCGCGCAGCTCTTCAGGGGGTGGTGACTCCACACCGAGGCGTACCCGGATTCCCCGTGTCGAGGGTAAACCGTAGGCCGCAAATTCGTCGGCAAAGGCGTTGACAGGATGACCCGACATGTAGAAACCCAACGAGGTGTTCTCATTGGAGAGAACGGTTTCGACATCCCACGGACGCACCTCAGGCATCGACGGTCTGCTCCAAGCGCCCTCTTCCGTTTCAGCTGTAGCAAAGAGGCTCGCCTGCTGTTGGCTCACCTCCTCCTGTCTCTTAGCACCCCAGCTCATTGCGGTCGGCAGTATCTCCAAAAGAGACGCTCGATTCTCGTCGATACTGTCCATGGCCCCGGCTTTGATGAGATTCTCCAT
The DNA here is from genome assembly GCA_015231265.1 of Magnetococcales bacterium. Taxonomy (GTDB): domain Bacteria; phylum Pseudomonadota; class Magnetococcia; order Magnetococcales; family JADGBX01; genus JADGBX01. Next base: position 17,339 of record JADGBX010000045.1, read on the forward strand.
GACCCGTCTGTTGAGACTACCCGAGTCCACTCGCTGACAGAGATCGAACAGATCCTGAAATGGACCATTATGATCCCTCTCAACAACCATCGCATCTACAGCAGCATCACCAACATTCTTGACGGCAGCTAGTCCGTAACGGATGCCATCACCCTCCACAGCGAACACTCTCTGGGAAGCATTGACATCCGGCGGCATCATCTCTACTCCCATGTTGCGACACTCCTGAACAAAGCGAATCACCTTGTCAGTGTTGGTAATATCACAGGTGAGCGTGGCAGCGAGAAACTCCTTGGGATAGTGTGCCTTCAACCATGCTGTCTGGTAGGAGATCAGGGCGTAGGCTGCTGAGTGGGATTTATTGAATCCATACCCCGCAAATTTCTCCATGAGATCAAAGATGTGTTCCGCCTTTTTCAGATCGATCGCATTCTTACGGGCTCCCGCCATGAACACTTCCCGCTGGGCTGCCATCTCTTCCGGCTTCTTCTTGCCCATGGCGCGTCGCAACAGATCAGCTCCACCCAAGGTGTATCCTGCCAGGGTCTGGGCTATTTTCATGACCTGTTCCTGATAGAGAATCACGCCATAGGTTTCCTTGAGAATCGGCTCCAGTTGAGGGAGAGGATAAACAACCTCCTTGATACCATGTTTGCAATCGATGAAATCATCCACCATGCCCGAACCGAGGGGGCCAGGTCGGTAGAGTGCGACCAGGGCGATGATAT
>JADGBX010000046.1 GCA_015231265.1 Magnetococcales bacterium
ATCGAGCATTGTCCTTCTGCTCCCTCTTCTTAATACCGTATCTACCGTTCGTTATTCAGTCTCTTCCGGCCCGGACTCTTCTAGAGTCGATTCTCCGATTTCCGAGCCCTCTTCCTGTTCGCTCGTTTCGAGATCCTCTTCGTCATCCTCTTCCGATTCGGCGATGCGGCAGACGGCGACCACCCGCTCTTGTTCTCGGACATTGAGCACCGTGACACCCTGGGCGGCCCGACTGGTGATACGGATCGACTCGACACCTGTCCTGAGCACGGTTCCTTGATCGGTGATCAGCATAACCTGATCGCTGTCAATCACCGGCAGCGCTCCGACGACAAGGCCGTTGCGCGCACTGGTAGTCATGCCGATCACGCCCTGTGTGCCGCGTCCCTTGGTGGGGAAGAGCGTCTGTTCGGTCCGCTTGCCGTAACCGTTCTCGGTGATGGTCAGAATGTGGCATTCGGCCCCAGGCTCGATCACATTGAGGGAGATCACCTGATCCTTCTCTTTCAGCCTCATGCCGCGCACACCCTGGGAGACGCGCCCGGAGCGTCGCACCTTGCGGGCTTGGAAACGCACCACCTTGCCGTTGCCGGAAACCAGCATGACCCGTCCGCGCACGACACCATCATCCTCACCGTCAACACTCTCGGCGTCCTCCGCAGCGTCCTCCGCAGCGTCCGTCTCTCCGTCGGTCTCTTCCAAGTGGGGAAGCAGTGTGACGCCGATCAGGTCATCTCCTTCCAGGAGGTTGATGGCCCGGATACCGTTGGCACGAATATTGGCATAGGCGGAGAGGGCGGTCTTCTTGATCAAGCCCCGGCTGGTGGCGAAGAGCAGATCCCAGGCGTCGTGCTCCTCCTTCTCCAGAGGAACCGGCAGGATCTGACGCACCTTCTCCCCGGCTTCCAGGGCCAGGAGATTGACGATCGCCTTGCCGCGGGCGGTTCTGCTGGCCTGGGGAATTTCATACACTTTGAGTTTGAACACCCGACCACTGTCGGTAAAACAGAGGATGGTGTCGTGGGTGGAGGCGATGAAAAGCTGCTCGACGAAATCCTCCTCCCGCACTCCGGTAGCGCTCTTGCCCCGTCCGCCTCGGCGCTGGGCGCGGTAGACGTCGGTGGACTGGCGCTTGATATATCCGGCATGGCTCACCGTCACCACCATCTCCTCCTCGGCGATGAGGTCCTCCATGGAGAAGTCGGCCACATCGGTGACGATGCGGGTACGGCGGGGGTCGGCGAAGTTCTCCTTGATCTCCAGCAGTTCGCCTTTGATCACATCCAGCAGCATCGATTCGGAGGCGAGAATCGCCTTGAGATGGGCGATCTCTTTCAGGATCGTCTCGAACTCATCGCGAATCTTATCCTGTTCCAGGCCGGTAAGGCGGTGCAGACGCATATCCAGAATCGCCTGGGCCTGCACTTCGGTGAGGCGATAGCCGCCCTCTTCGAACTGGGCCGACGGCACCATCTGGTCACCCATGGCCCGTTGCAGCATCGCTTCCACTGGACCGCGATCCCAGAGGGTCTCCATGAGGCCGATCTTGGCCTGGGCCGAGTTGGGGGACTCGCGGATCAGGGCGATGATGCGGTCGATATTGGCCAGGGCGACGGCAAGACCTTCCAAAATATGCGCCCGTGCCTGGGCTTTGCGTAGATCGAATTCGGTTCTGCGCGTCACCACTTCGCGGCGGTGCAGGATGAAGTTCTCCAGGAACCCTTTCAGGGTCAGGGTGATCGGTTTGCCTGCCACCAACGCCAGAGCGTTGATGCCGAAGGTGGTCTGCATCGGCGTGTGTTTGAAGAGGTGATTCAGCACCACATCAGCGAAGGCGTCGCGCTTCAGCTCGATCACCACCCGCATCCCTTCGCGGTCCGACTCATCTCTCAGATCGGAGATGCCCTCCAGCTTTTTCTCGCGAACGAGATCGGCGATTCGCTCCACCAGGCGCGCTTTGTTCACCTGGTAGGGCAGCTCGTCAACGATGATCGCTTCCCGGCCATCCTTTTTGGTCTCGATGGTGGTTCGCGCCCGAACCACGACACTGCCGCGACCGGTTTCGTAGCCGTTGACGATGCCTGCTCGCCCGTGAATCGTGCCGCCGGTGGGGAAATCGGGGCCGGGCACGTACTCCATCAGGTCACGGACCGACAGCTCCGGCTCGTCGATCAGAGCGCAGGTGGCATCCACCACCTCGCCCAGATTGTGCGAGGGGATGTTGGTCGCCATGCCCACGGCGATGCCGGAAGAGCCATTCACCAACAGGTGGGGAAACTTGCACGGCATCACCAACGGCTCTTTGAGGGAGCCGTCGTAGTTGGGCCCGTAGGCGACGGTGTCCTTCTCCAGGTCGACCAGAAGCTCATGAGCCAACCGGGTCATGCGCACTTCGGTGTAACGCATGGCCGCAGCGGAATCACCATCCACTGAGCCAAAGTTACCCTGACCATCCACCAGCAGATGCCGCATGGAGAAGTCCTGGGCCATTCTGACGATGGTGTCGTAGACCGCCGTATCGCCGTGGGGGTGATACTTACCGATCACATCACCCACCACGCGGGCCGACTTCTTATAGGGTTTGTTCCAGTCGTTGCCCAGCTCTCGCATGGCGTACAACACCCGCCTGTGCACCGGCTTCAGGCCGTCACGCACATCCGGGAGGGCGCGACCGACGATCACGCTCATGGCGTAGTCGAGATAGGCGCGCTGCATCTCATCTTCGATATTGACTGGAAACTGTCTGCTGGCTGGCACGTCGCTCATGGAATCGGGCCGTTTTCCCTCTGTACGGTGTCGGCTCTGAGACGTCCATCCGTCCCGGCCCATGCCGTCGTTTTCGGAACCGATGATTCTAACCCAGTTGATGGCAAGTTGTCAGCGGGAGATCGTCCGTCATGAACGCGCTTTTGTCATTTTATCGGCAGGGCGGGGTTCTGCTTTCCTTTCCGGTCTCTTCCTCCTCTTTGAAACAGCGCTCTCTCCTATCCATAGGAATGGCGCTTCTCTTTTCTCCTGAAACCGCGATGAACAGCCGTTTTCAAGAGGCGTTTATCGATGCTGAAAGAGCGGCAGAGATGCGTAACACGAACAATTCTCACTAACGATCGCAACTATTTCGTTTACCGAGGGGAGGTATCAGGCTATGATTACACGAAAATCATTCGCATTAAGATTCTCTTTGGTGGGACATCCACACTTGGGGTACAGCAACGAACATGAAAATTGAGTTCTTGGGTAAGAAGCTGAAAATCAAAAACAAAGATGCCATAAAGGCGTTGGAGGATAACAGTGTCATCTCGCTGAAGGATCTCCTTCCCGGTGATGCGGGCATCGTCCTGGATGTGGTTTCCGACACGGCTCTGCGTCTGCAGTTGACCGAGCTGGGTTTCACATCCGGTGCACGGGTCGCTGCGGTTCGGGCTGCGCCGTTGGGGGATCCCCGAGCGTTTGAACTGCACGGCTCCCGCATCACGCTCGGCAATGAGGAGTCAAAACGCGTTGCCGTCGTTGCCGTGAACGGCAAGAGTGCCGGGCGGAGATTGGTGGCGCTCACCGACAGCCAGATCACTTTGAAAACACTCCTACCCGGTGATGAAGCGGTGGTTCATGACGTTGCAGGGGATCATGCCCTCCGCCTGCAACTGATGGAGCTGGGCTTCATGCCGGGTGCGCGTGTTCGGGCCGTGCGCAGCGCGCCACTGGGCGACCCGCGCGCCTATGAACTGCACGGCACCCGCATCACTCTGGGCAACGAAGAGGCGGGCGTGATCATCATGGAGACCGCCGAAAACGGTGGCGGCATCAAAAACAAGGAGATCCCACTCTCCGAGTCTCAGATCACCCTGAAACAGCTCAAACCCGGCAAAGAGGCGACCGTGCACGACGTCGCCGGCAGTCACCAGCTCCGTCTAAGACTGATGGAGATGGGGTTCATTCCCGGGACCGCCATCAAAGCGGTGCGTTCCGCACCTCTGGGCGATCCGAAAGCGTATGAGATACATGGTTCCCGGATCACTCTGGGCAATGACGAGGCCGAGGCCATCGTCATGAACACCGGTTGAGTCACTCCGCACACCCATTTCGCCGTTGATACGGCGTCTTCATAAACACCCTATAACGATTCCGGACCGGCGCTCACCTTTAGGAACGAGAGGTGCGCCTCCGGGACAACAGGTAGCCTTTGTCATGACCACCTCTGAACCAAACAACACCATTACCGTCGCTCTGGTGGGAAACACCAACTGCGGCAAGTCCTCTCTCTTCAACAAGCTGACCGGTTCGCACCAGCATGTGGCCAACTTCTCCGGAACCACGGTGGCGAAGAAGACCGGGAGCGTCACCCACAATGGTCGCACCATCGATTTCGTCGATCTGCCGGGCATCGCCTCTCTCTCCAGCGGTTCCATGCGTGAGGTGGTGAGCCGCCGCTTCATTCTGGAGGAGCAGCCCGATGTGATCGTCAACGTTCTCGATACCGGCAATCTTGAGCGGAGCCTTCTTCTCTCCACTCAGTTGATCGAAACCGGCCTGCGCCGGGTGCACTGCCTCAACATGGTGGACGAGGCGGGCAATCGAGGCATTTCGGTCAAGAGCGCTCTCTTCTCGACGCTGCTCAACGCGCCGGTGGTCGAAACCGTCGGCCATAAAGGGGAAGGGGTCGATGCTCTGCTGGATGCCGTCCTACAGGCTGCCGATGCCCCGGAACCGGAGAGCGACACTCTGATTCACTACGACAACCACCTTGAAGAGTCGATCCAGCGTCTGCATGAGGAGTTGCCCCATGATGCCGAGGGTGATGCGCTCAATCACCATCAGGCCCGTTGGCTGGCCATCAAACTGCTGGAAGGGGATGAAGAGATCGCTCAGCAGCAGGTGAAGAACCCCGCCATTCTGGAACGGGCGCGCCTGGAGCGGGAGAAGCTGGCCGCCAAGCACAGCAACGAAGCCTCCATCATGCTGGCCAATGGCCGCTTCGGTTTCATCCGCGGCCTGACCCACCAGACAGTGGAGAGGAAACAGTCCACAGCGGACGAGTTCAACGACCGCTCGAGTCAGGCGGACTCTCTCTTCCTCAACAGGGTTTTTGGTCTGCCGATCTTCTTCTTTCTTATGTGGTTGATGTTCCAAACCACCTTCGAACTGGGCGCCTACCCCATGGATTGGATCGATGCCGCTGTTGGTGCATTCGGTGAGTGGGTTGGCAATACCATGTCCGACGGTCAGCTCAAGAGCTTGATCGTCGAAGGGATCATCGGTGGTGTGGGCGGTGTGTTGGTGTTTCTGCCCAACATCGTCATTCTCTTCCTCTTCATCGCCCTGTTCGAAGATACCGGCTACATGGCGCGCGTCCCCTTCCTTGTGGATCGCTTCATGCGTGCCCTCGGTCTTCAGGGTAAAGCGTTCATCCCGATGCTGATGGGTTTCGGCTGCAACGTGCCCGCCATCATGGCCACCCGCACCATTGAGAATCCCAAGGAGCGGATTCTCACCATCATCATCAACCCCTTCATGAGCTGTGCCGCCAGACTTCCCGTGTATATCCTTCTGGCCGGTGCCTTCTTTGCCGACTCGGCGGGGACGGTGGTGTTCGGCATGTATCTGGGCGGCATCGTCGTTGCCCTGGCCTCCGCCTTCCTGCTCAAGCGCACCCTCTTCCAGGCGCCCTCCGAACCCTTCGTCATGGAGCTTCCCCCCTATCGCCGTCCCACCATCAATTCGGTCATCTCCCACATGATTGAGCCGGTGATGGAGTTTCTCAAGAAGGTGGGTGGTGTCGTGCTGGTGGGCTCCATCATCATCTGGTTCCTTCAGGCCTATCCGGTCAACGTGCCTCTGAGCAAGGATTATGAAGGGGCTATTGCCCGCGTCGAAGCCAATATCGTCCAGGCTGGTGACGACAAAGCCGCGATCGAAGCACTTGAAGAGAGCAAAACCAAGCTCGAAGTGGCCATGTCCGCCGAACAGCAGGAGAACCGCTACCTGGGACGGCTGGGTAAAACCATCGCCCCTCTCTTCGAGCCCATGGGCATGGATTGGAAATCTTCCGTGGCGATTCTGACCGGCCTGGTGGCGAAAGAGGTGGTTGTCTCCACTCTTGGCGTTCTCTATCGCGTCGGCGAGGAGGTGGGTGAGGACTCAACCCAGCTCATGACCGCTCTGCGCAACGCCATGCCGGCCAGTACGGCTCTGGCCCTGATGGTGTTTGTCCTGCTCTACATGCCTTGCATCTCCACAGTGGCCGTCATCTGGCGCGAAACAGGCTCACTGGGGTGGACGGGCTTCTCCGTCGGTTTCTCCATGGCAACCGCCTACATCATGGCCATGATGGTCAACGGCATAGCCGTGCAGATGATGGCAACGGCTCCCTCCTGAGTCCTTTGACGACGATGCGCCGTCCTACTCACATTGATACATGGCATGTGGTAGGATGGCGCATCATCACCTCTCCATAAGACAGGGAAAGGAGTTCACGTCGATGGATATCGTTTCAGGCTGGTTTCAGGACAACCCGAATCTGCTCGAAGATATCGTTATGCTGTTCATCTTCGCCATTGCCGCCGGTTTGACTCTGTGGCGGGTGGCGCGGGATTTCGGTCTCTTCGGTCTGAAACCACCCTCATGCTCCTGCGGCTCCGGTTCTGCCGGAGACGAGGGAGGGTGTGCCACATCGAAAATCGGCTGTCCCTCATCTCTGACCAACGCCTCTCCACCGTCACAACCGCAACCCCTGGTGTTTCATCCACAAAAAAAGAAGTGAAACCGGCCCGCTGTTGCCGCTTTGAACAAGCCGTTCCCTCTTTCTTGACATCAGCGTACATCGCCGCTAGGGTGTTGGATCGATCACATTGGCAATACGGCCTGCCCGATGAGGCCTTGAACCGTCCACAGGTGTCTCAGTGACCCTTAGGACCCTTTGAAAGCATGTGAGGAATTCCCCATGAGCGATACCATCATTCAAACCTCCGACAGCATGTTCGAGCAGGATGTGTTGAACGCGGAGACCCCGGTACTGGTGGATTTCTGGGCAGAATGGTGCGGTCCCTGCAAACAGGTTGCCCCCTTCCTTGAGACCCTGGCTGAAGATATGAAGGATAAGATCAAGGTCGCCAAGCTCAATATCGACCACAATCCCAATATTCCGGGCCGCTACGGCGTTCGTGGCATTCCGACTCTGATGATCTTCAAGGATGGTCAGATCGAAGCCACCAAAATCGGCGCCATGCCGAAGAAACGCCTCTACGAATGGGTTGAAGAGAGCCTGTAACCCCTCTCCACGACTCTTCTCAGAGAAATTGCTTCACTCCACCACGCCGGTGAGCCGAGCATTTTGAAAAAGAAAAAAACCACCTGAACACTCTGTCAGGTGGTTTTTTTTGCTTCTCACGTCGCGGTTGGTCCGGCTCTTTAGGGCGTGTCCTCAATGAAGGGGCAACACTTTTCCGGACAGTTTATTTGCGCAGAAATCTCTCTGCGGCGCGTTATCCCAGCAGTCACCACGACGGCTCACACTTCGCACAAAGCCTTTCTTCCAAATACGTTTCCGGAACTGATTGGAAGCATACCGACTACCTCGACACTGTGGACCAGCAACCTAGGCCGCCGGACTCACACCTTGGGCAGGTGGGAGAGCGCTTCATTGATCGCCTCTTCCGGGTAGTCGAAGTTTGTCAATTCGCCGGAGAAGTACTTGTCGTAAGCGGTCATGTCGAAGTGACCGTGTCCGGAGAGGGTAAAGAAGATGGTCTTCTCCTTGCCCTCCTCCTTGCAGCGCAGCGCCTCTTCGATGGCGCCACTTACCGCATGGTTGGACTCCGGAGCCGGCACAATCCCCTCGCTCTTGGCGAACTGAACACCGGCTTCAAAGGTGGAGAGCTGGGGAATGGCACGAGCTTCGATCAGCTTTTCATGCACCAACTGCGAGACCAGAGCCGAATCACCGTGATAACGCAAACCACCGGCGTGAATACCCGGCGGGGTGAAATCGTGACCCAGGGTGTACATCTTCATCAGCGGCGTCAGGCCGGAGGAGTCGCCGAAATCATAGGCGTAGTGGCCACGGGTAAGTGTGGGGCAGGAGGAGGGTTCTACTGCCAACAGCTTCACTTTGCGACCCGCCGCCTTTTCACCCAGGAAGGGGAAGGCGGTGCCGGCAAAGTTGGACCCGCCACCGCAGCAGGCGACAACCACATCGGGATAGTCCCCCACCTTCTCGAACTGTTTGATCGCTTCCAGGCCGATCACGCTCTGGTGCAGGCCCACATGATTCAACACCGATCCCAAGGCGTAGTTGGTCCCGGCATCTCCCATCGCCTCCTCAACAGCTTCTGAGATGGCCAGCCCCAGAGAGCCGGGGTTGTCGGGATCTTCCGCCAACATCTTCCGGCCCACACCGGTCAACTCCGAGGGGCTGGCGAACACTTCGGCGCCCCAGGTCTGCATCATGGAGCGACGGAAGGGTTTCTGCTGATAGCTCACCTTCACCATAAAGACACGCACATCGATGCCGAACATCTGGCCCGCCAGGGCGATGGAGCAGCCCCACTGCCCGGCACCGGTCTCGGTGGTGAGCCGCTTGATGCCCGCTTGTTGGTTATAGTAGGCCTGAGGAACCGCGGTGTTGGGCTTGTGGGAGCCGGCGGGGCTGACACCCTCGTATTTATAGTAGATCTTGGCCGGGGTTCCCAACGCCTCTTCCAGACGGTGGGCGCGCATCAGCGGCGATGGCCGCCACAGCGCCAAAATCTCCCGCACCTTTTCCGGAATGGGAATCCAACGCTCACTGGAGACCTCCTGCTCGATGAGCGCATCGGGAAAGATGGCACTCAGAGCATCCGGCCCTATAGGATTACCGTCCGGTCCGAGTACCGGCTGTGGGGGGGTGGGCATATCGGCCACAATGTTGTACCACTCTTTGGGCATCTCGGATTCATCAAGCAGAATTTTCGTCTGTTTCATGGTTTCGTCCTTGTTTTCTATCGATCATTTTGCCGGCATGCCGCTGATTCCATTCCAGAACGGAAACGACACCCCATGTGGAGACCACCCGGAGAGCAGAGAGGGAGCCGGGCATGGATTCAATGGTGTTCGTTCAGCACGTAATCTCCCGAACGTTCTCGGCAACACCCATGCTAACCGCTTGGAAGATAGAATTCATCCCATCTCGGAGCAGGAGCCGGGAGATTTTCTGGCGAAGATCACTCCTCTGATCGTTTCGACATCTCCAATGCCATGGCGTAAAGACGCTTTTTCGGGAGAGCGCTCTCTCTTGCCACCACCCGTGCGATCTCCCGCACCCGAACGCCGTCGCTGATCATTTCGGCGATCCGCTCCCGGGCCGACGCCTCCGGTGATCGGCTCTCTTCCACGTCTTCAACCGGGAGAAGAGCCGGCCCCTGCCGATTGGAACGACCGATCACCACCACCACCTCCCCTCGGGGCGGTTGGTTCTCGAACAGGGCTTGGAGAGAGGAGAGGGTTCCACGATGCCAAGTTTCATACGCTTTGCTCAACTCCCTGGCCACCACCGCGGGTCGCTCTCCTCCCAGACTCTCAGCCGCATCACCGAGAAAGGAGGCCAGGCGTTTGGGAGATTCGTAGAAAATCAGAGCGCCGTCGATACCATCCAGACGCAGGAGATCCTGCCGCCGTGCCGAACGACTCCGCCCGACGAACCCTCCGAAGGCGAACCGCCCGCCAGCCAAACCGGATCCAACCAGAGCCGTGATCGCTGCCGACGCACCCGGCAGCACCTCGACATCTCCCCCTTCTGCCACGATCGCTCGGACCAGCTCTGCTCCGGGGTCACTCACCAGAGGCATCCCGGCATCGGAGACCAGAGCTACCTGCCTCCCCTCCTGCACCATCTTCAACACACTGGCCTGACGTTGATGCTCATTATGGGCGTGGAAGCTGCGTTTTTCCGTCTCGATACCGTAGCGCTGACACAGAATACCCGTCCTCCGGGTATCCTCCGCCAGGATCAGATCCACCTCTTGCAATACCCGCACTGCCCGAAAGGTCATATCCTCCAGGTTGCCGATAGGTGTTGGAACAATGTACACTTTTCCGGACTGGCCCAGGTGGTCCGCTTGGCGAGATTGGCCTGTTTGATCGGCAGATCTGTTCATGCGCTCATCTCCACTGTCTCACTATCTTCCCTGCGGATCTGCTGAAAACTGATGAAAAGACCCCAGAATACCACCACCATGGCCCAGATCCAGCCAAAGGCGATCGCTCCATGACACCCTTTTCCAGCCGATGGCTGAGCCGACTCCTGGCACTGCTGCTGTGCGCAACGCTGTTGAGCGCCTGTGGCGGATCGAAATTTCCGACCATCCGCTTTCCGGGCAGCAGCTCAAGCGGATCCTCCGGTGATACTCCGCCTCCATCAGCCCTTGATGAGCGCATGCTCTATGATGCCGAAAAACTGGCTCAGAAGGGCAAGCTCTCCGAAGCGATCGCGCAATACCAACGCTTTGTCCGCGTCTATCCCAACTCCGACCGCCACGCTGAAGCGCTCACCCGCATGGGCCTGCTCTTTCTCAAGGAGGGCAATGCCGAACGGGCTGCCGCCTCCTTCAGTGCTGCTTCCCGCCACGTCCCCGATCCATTCGCCTGGGAAGCGGGCTGGAGATTGGGGAGTCTGCACTATGCTCGTGGCGAGATCCAGGAGGCATGGACCCGCTGGTCGGCTGTCGCCTCCGGAGAGTCCCCCTTCGCTGAAGATGCCTGGCGACGGCTGCTTGAGAGCTACTTCACTGCCAACGACCCGGAGTTGACGCTGCTCTTTCTCGGGATTCTGCCACAGCCGAGCTTAACACCGGTGCAAGCCAGGCAGCTTCTACAGAAAGCGAGCCTGCTCTCCCGAGAGAATCTCCAGAAACGGCTGACCGATCAGCCTCCCGGCTCCAGACTGACCCCGTTTCTCCTGCTGGCACTTGGGGACAGGCTGATGACCTCCGGTGATGATGAATCGGCCCGGGTACTGTGGCAGAAATCGGCAGGAGCCCTCCAGCTTAATGCCGAATCTTCCGAAATCTCCAGCTTGATCGCCAACGAGGTGCAGCGACGCATGCATGGGCGGCTCGACCTACCCAGCACCGTTGCGGGCGGAAGTGGTCCGGCTGCCATGCGGATCGGACTTTTAGCCCCTCTGAGTGGCCGTCTGGCCCCCTTGGGACGCAGCGTGGTTCAAGCCGCACAAAAAGCGCTCAGCGACCACCGGGACGTCCCGCTCTCCATCGTCACCGCCGACACTTCCGGCGATCCCGACATGGCCCGAGAAGCGGTCAACCGTCTCGCTGCCGAAGGGGTTCAGGCGTTTGTCGGCCCGGTTCTGCATGAGCCAGCCAAGGCCGCCGCCGCCGCTGCTCTCGCCCACGGGCTTCCGATCATCACCCTTAACGCGCACACCGATATCCTGCAGGTGAATGCCGACCCCTCGGTCACAGCCGCCCCGGTCGCCCAACCGGAACCGGATCAACAACGGCTCTCCGAAGAGAACCTGTGGAGTCTCGAACCCGAATCCGACACCGGCAACCAGCGCTTTGATACAGGCCAGCGACAAATTTTCCTCAACGCCTTCCATCCGGATCAGCAGGCGCGGGTGATGGCCCGTTATGCGGTGATGACTCTGAAACGCACCCGCATCGCCATCTTCGCTCCGGACAGCAACTACGGCAGACTGACGGCCAGAATCTTTGCCGAAGAGACGCACTCTCTTGGGGGCACCGTGGTGAGAACCCTCTTCTTCTCACCCAAAGGGCCGGACTTCTCCAAAGAGATCAAAAAACTGGTTCACCTGGACCCCGACCGCGCCGGACAGCGCCTCTACGCCGGCCGCAAGGTTGCGCCGCTGGACCCCAGCGACCCCCCTATTCCCAAAACGACCCGCGCCCTGGACCCCTGGATCGATTTTGACGCTCTCTTTCTACCCGGCACGGCCGAGCAGGTACGTTTAATCGCTCCTCAAGCCAGCTTTTTCTCTCTAAGAATGCCGGATGTCGCCTTTCTGGGTACCGCCCTCTGGAATCGGGACAAACTTCTTACTGAAGGAACCGATTATCTCAAAGGGGCCGTCTTCTGCGACACCGACGCCCTGGCGAAAACCCGTTTCCGCACGAACTTCAAGAAGGTCTGGGGCCAGGAGGCCAACCCGGTTACTCTGCTCTCCTATGACGGGGTGGCCGTTGTCGCCCAGCTCCTGCGTGATCAGAGACTCGGCGGCCCCGACTGGCGCAGCGCCATCACTCGGCCCATGGGTTTCAACGGTGTAGCCGGGCCGATCCGCTTCCTTCCGGAAGGGGTCAGCCGCCGCAGCTATCATCTTTTCACGGTGACCAAAGAGGGTATCGAGTCGATGCAACCGGCCCCCTCCCTGGCGGACGCTGCTCTCAGCGGCTACGGTGCAGGTCTGGGTGTTCCCGATGCTCTTCAAGCTGTTGATGAACCCGCAGCAGCGCTGGTTCCTCCCTCTCCCGTGACCTCTGAATCGATGCAGGAGCCGGGGTGGCGTGGAGACACAAGCGAGAGCAGCACGACACAGCCTTCGCAACCATTTGGCCAGACACCCTGATGATGGAATCGATTGAGAGCCTCTTCTCCGCCATCGACTTTTCACATCCGGTGGCGATCTTGGTAGTAGCGATCTCTCTGGACCGAGTGATCGGAGATCCCCGTCCACTGCATCTGGTCGCCCTCTTCGGGCGGTGGGCAGGTTTTCTTGAAAAGCGACTCATCGGACCGGATGATCTGCCGGCAAAAGCTCGCCGCTGGCGTGGCAATACCGCTGTCCAGATGGCGCTCATCTTTCCCCTGGTCCTGATTCTGCTCCCCATGGGCAGTGATCTCTGGCCCCTTCTGGCGCCTGTTCTCCTCTTCTACACCATTGCAAGCCGCAGTTTGGCCGACCACGCCGACGCCATCAGTCGTGCGCTGGATGCGGGCGATCTGGAGCAGGCCAGAAAACAGCTCGCCATGATCGTCAGTCGCGACACCGATGAACTCACTGAACAGGAGATCACGGCAGCCACAGTGGAGTCGATACTGGAAAACGGTGCGGATGGAATCTACGGTGCTCTCTTCTGGTATGCAATCGCCGGAATTCCCGGTGCTGTCATCTACCGAATGGTCAACACCCTGGACGCCATGTGGGGCTATCGCACCCCTCGTTACAACGAGTTTGGCCGTGCGGCCGCCCGGCTGGACGACCTCCTCAACTGGCCGGTCTCTCTGCTCACCTGCGGCACCTATATCCTGATCGGCAACGCCTCCACCGCCCTCCACGCCTTCCGCCATAAACCACGCTGGAAAAGCCCCAATGCCGGACGCGTCATGGCCACAGGAGCCGGTGCTCTGGAGTGTCTGCTCGGCGGCAGCTCCATCTATCAAGGAAAACGGGTGGAACGGCCCACACTGGGTGTCGGCATTCCTCCCGGCAAAGAGACCATCGCCCGTGCCATCGATCTGGTGGAGACGGGATTATGGATATGGTTCATCGCGCTCTCCGGCATTCTCCTGCTGGTCCATGACTGGTTGCTGGCATGAGCCGGGATACGGGCGCGGAACGGAGGGCAAGGATTACCGCTTCGTGTGCTCGCGGAACGCTCTGAACAGTTTGCAGTTCCGGGTCAGATGGTGATCAAGAACCCCTTGCTTCTCATCGAGATAAGTCATCAGCGTCTCCAAGGGGGTGCGCCCCTCCCCCCCGACCCACCAGATGGGGTGCGTCAACAACTGCAAACCGCGTGACTGCTGCAACGCCTCATGCTGCAAAGGGTGGCCGTGATGCCAACCGCCGTTGGAGTCGGAGCAGTAGCCGAACTCTTTGAAATAGGTCTCGGCATAGGTGTTGATAAGCGGCTCAATCTGGAGACCATTCTCGATCAGGCTGGGGTGGGGTCTGTGCAGACTGATGGATGCAATGGGCAATCCCGTGAGGAGCCGAAGTATCTCCACCTCCTGAAACACCGCCTCATTCAGCGAACCATGGGATTCAGGATAGAACGCAGCATCGAAGTGGAGCCCAACCTCATGGCCAAGCTCCGCCAGACGCCTCACCTGGGCAACGGCTGTTGATGAGGCGATATTGTAGAACTCGGTCCGCAACAGTACGAAGTAACAGGCGTGCAAGCCGTGGCTCTGTTCGAACTCCGCCATGGCAACAGCCCGCTCCAGATCGAAATCCACGTCGTGACGCAGAATAAGGTGCTGTTTCGTCGGCTCCGCCTCGGCAAAGGGAACAATCTCATACCCCCGCTCGACAATGGCTGCCACAATCGCCCCATACGCCTCCAGGGTAAAATCAAGACCTTCGCCCCCCTGCTCACCATCACGATTCATGGCAACGTCTGCCTGGTTCGGAATCACGCAACAGGGAGCGCACCCCCTCCACCCCAAGATGGAAAAGGGCGTCCAGAATTGAACGACCAGGCTGAAAGATCTCCCCACCCTGAGGGTAGACCGGGTGGGTGAAATCGAGATAGTGCAGACGAATCCCGGCCTGAGCAAACGCCTCTTCACTCTGGTAGTTGGCCCCACCCTTGCCGGAAAGATAGACGCCATTCTCGGGAACCAGTCGTTTTGTCAGCAGGATCAGGCGCTGATCCGCACTTTCCGCCTCCACTTTCAGCTCGGACGACACGTGGATGCGACACTCCAACGCCAACAACTCGGCGATGAAGAGAATCAACGTCTGGTTGATACGCGCCAAGGAGTCCTCGGGCAGCGAAAAGAGCTGTTCCTTGAGCAGCGGCATTACCTCCTTGAAAAAGGGGGCCTGCCGATAGGTATTGAAGAGTAGATCATGATGACTGCGCGCCCAGGTGGATTTCGCCGGGCTCACCTGGGCGATGCTCTGACCGAAGCGATGTGTAACCGGAAGCGTCAACCAACGGTTCCCCTCGCCCTTCTCTATCTGCACACGATTGGTGTAGCTGTTTTTGGAGTATTGGACATCATCCAGGAAGATGAAGTGGTCTGCCTCTGCCATTTTATGAAAATAACCCAACCATGGCAGATAGTTGGGTTGATGGATGGCAACAGATTCGGACATCGTTCATTTTCGTGGCGGCAGAGGGATAGAGCAGAGGGTGCAAAGAAAGCACCTCCTTCACACACTATTGTGACACCATAACGGTTTTCGAGCAAAGGCGTCCCTATCAGCACCCATCATGACAATGAGAGACGGCAATCGACACCAGCAAGGGAGAGCAGACTGTTGCGAGAGAGATGGACACAACTAAAAAGAGACTCTCAACGCTTGAGAGCCTCTTTGATACTCTGAAGAAGTGTGAAACGCACCAGAGCAGACTGACCTACGCTCAGCGCTTTTTCTTCCGTTTACGTGCGTTGCGCAGTTTGTCACCCAAACCGGCCTCAATCGCCAATTTCCGGCGGTGTTCGGAGTAAGAAGGCGCCACGACGGGAAAATCGCGATCAAGATCGAACATCTTGCGGTACTCTTCCACCGACATCTTGTGTGAACGGGTAAGATGGCCTTTGAGGGCTCGACAGCTCTTGCCGCACAACAGGCAGATCACGGCATCTTTCTGAACAGCATCCTCAATCGGCACCTTCGGAACCGGTTTCACTACGAAGGACTGCGCAGAGGAGCGGTCAGCTGTTGGTTTTCCAACGGCGCTCTCTGCTGATAGCTGTGCAGCCCCGGCCGGAACAGAAGCACCCTTTCCAAAATCTCCTTCCGTACTCTTTTCGGAGATCGTAGACAGCGCCTGATGAACCGAGCTTAACAGCTGCGGAACGTCATTGGCTTTCATCTCATTTTTCGAAACGTAGGACTGCACAATCTCCGCCGTCCATTTGAGAAGATCCGAAGACATCGACTTACCCTTCATTGATACAAAATGGTTGAACAAATAGTGACAAGTTATACAATCCATACAAAACAGCCAAAAAACGATGGCCGCATACATTCTATACCATTTGCAACCAAACCAAACAGAAAAAAGAAGTTGGCGCCAAACTTGTTAACAATAAGAGTCGTATTGGGGCAGTTTATTTACCCTGAAGCGCGTTGTTCCCATCACAAGTCTGGAGAGATTCTTTTCGTATAATGGGTGAGAAATCTCAATCTCTGCTTTCAAGGAACAGAAACGAAGCGCAACTCTATCCCGAGCCCACTAAAACAACAGAAGCGGACGCACTGTTATTGTTTCTTTGTTTCTTGTGTTTTTGACAAATACTATTCAGACAAAAACAGACTATTGAATAATCAGAGAGGAAGTTCTACACAAGCAGGACAGCAGGGCATACCAGAAGGGCTATGATGGACGGACGAAACATCTCCCGACAACGGCTTCACTTTCGGAATACCGCACACTATGGCAGACACATACCGTGTTGTCAGGAGAAGTCAAAACCGGCACGGCTTCTCTGCCGCAGCCAATGATCAGCAAGGGTAAGCGCAACCATCGCCTCAACAACGGGAACGCCTCGAATCCCGACACACGGGTCGTGACGGCCTTTGGTGACGATTTCCCGTGCATTGCCCTGGCGATCGACCGTACGGCGGGGAATACGAATGGATGAGGTGGGCTTGACGGAGAGACGAATTACGATGGGTGACCCGCTGGAGATTCCGCCGAGAATACCCCCGGCGTTATTGCTGAGGAACTGTGGCGCCCAATCACTGGAGGCGGGATCGGTTCCAGCGCTGTCCGGAACCATCTCGTCAGCCATCTCGCTGCCGGTCATCTCGGCAGAAGCCATTCCGGCACCAATCTCCACCCCTTTGACAGCATTGACGCTCATGACGGCCTTGGCCAGATCCGCATCGAGCCGGTCGAAGATCGGCTCACCCAACCCCGCAGGAACTCCCTCAGCGACCACTTCCAGCAATGCACCCACCGAATCACCACGCTCACGGATCGCATCGATCTCAGCGGTGAGACGGTCCACGGCCAGAGCATCGGGGCAGAAGAACGGATTGCGCTCCACTTCATCCCAGTCCCAGTGATCCCTGTCGATAGCGACACTGCCCATGCCGATGAGCGCACCACGAATGGAGATTCCGGCAGATTTAAGCAGTTTTTTGGCGATGCCGCCTGCAGCAACCCGCATGGCGGTCTCACGCGCCGAAGAGCGACCACCACCGCGATAGTCACGAATACCGTATTTTCTCTGATAGGTGTAGTCGGCGTGACCGGGACGAAACAGCTCTTTGATCTCGGAGTAGTCGCGGGAACGCTGGTCGGTGTTTTCGATCAACAAACCGATGGGTGTGCCTGTGGTCTCTCCTTTGAAAACCCCGGAGAGTATGCGCACGACATCCGCCTCTTTGCGCTGTGTGGTATACCGACTCTGCCCGGGACGACGGCGGTCGAGATCACGCTGAAGGTCGAGCTCCTCCAGCGGAACGCCAGGGGGGCACCCCTCGACGACGGCCCCAAGCGCCAGACCATGACT
>JADGBX010000047.1 GCA_015231265.1 Magnetococcales bacterium
CTGCTGGGCCGCACCTGGAAACTCCCGGTCGTCGCCTGGCTCGTCGAGCGCTACCTGGAGCCCCTGGATCGGTAGTGGAAGCGACTTGTGAGAAATACACTCTGGAACGTTCGTTTTTTCTGAGCAAAAATAGCCAGATCAGAACGCAATCGTGTAAAGTAGAGAGATGATCCTTATTTGATGTCTTTGGTTCCAGCATGTCGTTCAGTTCCTGTGGAGGAGTTTTCATGGCCGAAGAGGAGAGTGCCAAGCCTCTGGAAAAAGACGAATTCTCCCTGGGCGATCCATCCTTGCTGGAGAATATGTACCTTGTCCGAGATGTGAAAACACCGGAAACCGGCGCCGTGTTGGTCACTGCCGGAACGCTGCTGGATGAACACCTCATCCGTCGTCTTCAGGCGCGGGAGGTCACCGCCGTCTTCGCTCGACCAAAGGCTGAAGAGACGCTCAATGAAGCGGCTGAACACATGGATCGTCTCTTCGGGGTCATGGATACCTTGATCCAGAATGCACCAGTTCCAACGATGATGGGACTGGTGGAGAGCATCCAAGGCTCTGCAGAGTTTCAAGAGCTGGAAAAGATGATTCGCAGGAATATGGAAGAGGTGCTGCACCTGTTTCATCCACACACATCCGAGACTTTGATCTCCCTGAATAATCACCATCCAAATACTGCGCATCACAGCATTATTACCGGTTTCAATGTGATGGAGATCGGGCGTGAGTTGGGGTGGAGCGAGACCAAGGTCATTGAGGGGGCGATGGCGTCCCTGAAGCACGATATCGGCAAGTTGAAAGTCAAGCTGGATACGTTGGATTGGCCGGGAAAGCTCAATACGAAACAGTGGAATGAGATACAACTGCATGCCCTTTTTGGTGGACGTCTGCTCTATCAAGGGGCGCTGGACATGCCGTTCATCACCGCTCTGCTCCACCATGAATGGTACGCATCGGTTCCAGGCAAGGGGTATGGTGGACTGACGACGTTTCGGCACTATCTCAGTAATGGGATGGATATTGATGCTGCTGAGATCGTGAGTGCGTCGAATCAGGACGCATTAGACGTTGTGCAAGCGTGCATGATTGCCGATATGGTCTCAGCTCTGGAGGAGATTCGTTCCTATAAGGGGGGTTTGCCGCCATTCAAGGTTTTGGTGATTATGAACAGTGATGCCAAGATGGGTCACTTCAATCCCGAGATCTATCACGCATGGTATGGCATTTATATCACCAAGAATATGCAACTCCTGCCTCCGGGCCTCTGCGTTGCGCTCCCTCGCGAGCAGGAACGGAAGGTGTTTGAACCGCTGCCGGAACGCGCCTTGAAGCGACCACGTGCTGTGTTGACTGTAGCAGAATTGGATCAACTGCAGTGGAGTGATACGCTGAGACGTCGAGGTGTGGATCTGGACAAGGTGCGCAGGAAAGGTGGCCTGCCAATAACGAGAATCAAGGCGTTGGATGCAGAACGCCCTCTTGATTGGGATCTTTCTCTCGATTTTTTCCGCGACTCCGGTGTTCGAGTCATCAAGGATACCGTTTACCCCGAGAAGCAACTCATCGAACTGGACACCTCGCGACAAAGACTCACTTGGGATGAATTGGAGCGGAGTGGCCTTGTTGGCAAATTAAAACGGCATGCATTCGATCTTAACGTCGTACAGGAAGAAGATGGGATCGATTTTAGTAGATTGGAGAGGCGCGGGATCACTGTTTCCAAGAAAAGATTGGAGCAGATGGGTGTGGTGTTGAAGAAACCGCGTACCATTCGGCTTCCGGCCTTTGAGCATCGTTTGATGTTGGACGATCTCAAGAGGTTTGGTTTCGAGGAGCGGGATTTAAGAAGAAAAGGGCTGGAGAAGCATCTGGCGATGAATCGCAATAAGCTCTCTCTTGATATCCTCTCCCGGCATGGAATTATCATCGATTCAACACAGATACGTTCCCTAGGTATCTCAACGGAATCGAAAATCTTCTACGACGTTATAGTTTTGGAAGAGCTTGATTATGCCTCAGCGCTCTGTGCCATCGTACGTGAGGGGAATACACTTGCTGATCTGGAGCTTCTCTTTGAACGGGATGATCTGGATGAGCTCCAGTCCTTTCTCTACTCTGAGATCGGGCATGTGGAGCTGGATTTCTCTTCTCTGATTTCCTGCCCCGATTTGAGCAGTGTGACACAAGGTGCCCAGTGGACTCCAGAGTACGTTCACCCAAGAAGACGACGCAGAAAGAGTGTATAGCATTTCCACCTGATACACTCTATATCGTTGGTGGATGGGTGCGGGATCATCTGTTGGGGATGGAGCCTTCCGACCGGGATTGGGTCGTGGTTGGTCTCTCTCAAGAGACGATGCTTGAGATGGGGTTTTCTCAGGTGGGGCGCTCTTTTCCCGTGTTTATCCATCCCGATACCGGTGAAGAGTATGCTTTGGCTCGACGTGAGAAAAAGTCGGGTATCGGCTATACCGGTTTTTCGACGGAGTGTGGGGCAGGTGTTTCGCTACAGGAAGATCTGGCGCGCCGAGATCTCACCATCAATGCAATCGCCATGGATCAGAGTGGAGGAGTGTTCGACCCCTTTTCTGGTCGGGACGATCTTGAAAAGAGGTCTCTGCGCCATGTAACCGACGCTTTTGCCGAGGATCCGCTTCGTGTATTGCGAGTGGCTAGATTTCATGCACGATTGGGTCATCTGGGCTTCTCGGTGGCAGAAGAGACGTTAAGGTTGATGCGGGATCTTGTCGTTTCGGGCGAGCTGAACACCTTGACACCGGAGCGTGTCTGGGCAGAGACGGAGAAAGCCCTTAACACTCTCACACCTGCTCTCTATTTCCATACTCTGCACTGTACCGGCGCGCTTTCTGTCGTCTTTCCGGAGCTTCACGCACTGATCGGTAAACGACAACCCCCTCGATATCATCCGGAAGGGGATGCATGGCAGCACGTTCTGGCGGCTCTGAGTGTCGCGTCCACTTTGACTGATGATCCTGCTTTGCGGTTTGCTGCTCTGGTACATGACATCGGCAAAGGGGTGACTCCTGAAGTGGAGCTTCCCCATCACCACGGTCATGATGCCCGCGGAGTGGGGATAATCGAATCATTGTGCAACCGATTGCGACTCTCCAAGCGCTACAAACTCATTGCCCTGCTTTCCGTCCGCCTGCATATGCGGTGTCATGTCGTCGAACAGATGACTCCAAAAGGAGTGTTAAGACTTTTCAATAAGATGGATCTGTTTCGTCATGCCAAGCGACTCGATGAGTTGGCCCTTATCTGTACGGCAGATCGTCTGGCAAAAGAGCCATGGCAGAGAATAATCAAAAAAAACGAAACACTCTCTGAACTTTCCCCACCTCCCCCTGTCGAAGATTCCAATATCCGTCTGCTGCGACACTGTTTCGATGCTGTCAAAGAAATTGATCATACAGCGTTAGTTGCAGAAGGATATGAAGGAGAAGCGTTCGGTCAGGCTCTCCACAAGAAACGGTTGCGTGCTGTTTCACATGTGCTCAAATCGGACGGACGGGGTTATCCAGCCGGCCAGGAATGATGCGCTTCCGGTTTGATCCTTGCCCGGTAAACGGGCAAAAAGTGTCGGAGTTTTTGACATCGCTCTTGGTACTCTGACGGTATTTTGGCGTCTTGACAGAATAATGTCTTCTAAATTCAATGGTTATGCTGTTCTATCTTGAATATGTTAAATTGGAATGAATAATGCATAGCTCTCTTATAGACGGTTTGTACGCCATAGTGGAGGAGAGTCCTCTGAACCTGATTGAGGAGAGAGCGCAATGGACTTGCCATTGGATCTTATCTGGTTTGTTTTTGCAGCAGTACTTGGAGTAGCTGTGGTTCTCGCAATTGGCGAGGTGTGGCTCAAACGCGATAAACATAAAATTCGCGTTTTGTTCGAATAGCATGGAGGCTCGGCGCACAACGTGTTCATCACGGCGTCGGCATCGTTTTGGATCACGGAAATTGACCTCTCCTGACCAAAATTGATCAAAAGGTTTGTTGTCACGATGGAAATCTCACTGTTCTACGTTGTTGGACACCTTATTCTCGGAATCAGTGTCATCTATCTTTTAACCAGTTTGGGAAGGATCCCCTCCTACTCACTGGCCGATTGGTTGGTGGACTACGCCTCCTATGAGGCTGCCAACAGCAATTTCAACCATATTGTCATCATGTTGATGGCGATCTCCTTCTCCATGGTCTCTCTCATGCTCTGGCCGGCATCCATTCTGTTGATGTCGATCAGTAAGAAAGAGTTCTGTCCCATCTCCTGAACACTCTTCAGTCAAACGCCTTCCGATCGTGTTTTAACGCGAATTAACATGCCTGGAACTGGTCTTCCTCGCCACTTCCTGCACGCTGTCCATTGCATCCATCAGGGTGTATCGGTGAAAGTGGTGTGCGTCTACATCCTTAAGGTGTGTACGCACTCCGAAACAGCGTGATGAGTGGGGGTTGGATTCATGTTCGATGGAAAGAGCATTTTGATTACCGGAGGAACCGGGTCGTTTGGCAAAGCGTGCGTTCGGATGATGCTGAGGCGCTACAATCCTGAACGTCTGATCGTCTTCTCCCGCGATGAACTGAAACAGTTCGAGATGCGTGAGGAGTTGGGTGATCCACCGATGATGCGCTTCCTTCTGGGTGATGTGCGTGATGAGTCCAGGCTCTCCATGGCAATGTACGGGGTCGATTATGTGATCCATGCTGCTGCTCTCAAGCAGGTGCCTGCGGCTGAGTACAACCCCATGGAGTGTATCAAGACCAACATCATCGGTGCCCAGAACGTTATCACTGCTGCCATTGCCAACAATGTTAAACGAGTCATTGCACTCTCCACCGATAAGGCAGCCAATCCGATCAATCTTTATGGCGCAACCAAGCTCGCTTCAGACAAACTCTTCATTGCTGCCAACAACATGTCCGGACGGCGTCAAACCCGCTTTTCCGTGGTGCGTTACGGAAATGTGGTGGGTTCACGAGGATCGGTGCTGCCCTATTTTCGGAAATTGATCGCTTGTGGCAGCAAAGCGTTGCCCATTACCGATCCGCGCATGACGCGGTTCTGGATCACGTTGCCTCAAGGGCTCGATTTCGTGATGCGTCATCTAAAGGGTATGCAGGGTGGAGAGATTTTCGTGCCGAAGATCCCCTCTGTTCGCATCACCGATCTGGCCCAATCCATCGATCCGACTCTCCCCACCAAGGTAATTGGGATTCGTCCAGGTGAGAAGCTGCATGAGATCATGTGCCCTGCGGATGATTCCCACCTGACAGTTGAGTTTTCCGATTACTTTGTCATCAGGCCTTCAATCGACCTGAGTTTCTCCGTCGATCATACTGTCAATGCGGATGGCGAGAAGGGGAAGACGGTTCTGCAAGGGTTCGAATACAACTCGGGTACTAATGATCATTTTCTCACGGTTGATGAACTACGGACTCTGAACGATACTGTTCTTCCGGCGCGCCGTTCCGATGATGCCAATCATCAGGATTGCGGACGGTTGCTAGGAGATGAGCAACAGTAGTCCACTTCTATTGAAGTGATGGAGTTTTCAGAGGAAGCGTGACCTGAAGTGTGGTCAATGTGTTGGGGGCCAGAGAGCGCTGATTCATGGTATTGATGGTGCCGGTTTCAACGATGGAGATGAGCGCGCGAATCCAGGCTCCATGGCTGAAGACAACAACTGGTCCCGGACCGTCAAGACCGTTGATGAAAGCGAGAATGCGCTCCTGAAAAAGGGTCATCGGCTCTCCCAGAGTCAAAGAGAGAGGATTCTCTATCCAGGCATCACCAAGAGAGGCATACGCGGCTGTACGGGACTGTTTCTCGTGGGGACCGAAGTGGCACTCGTTGAGGCGTGGATCAATGATCACGTCGCTGAAACCGTGGTGACGGGCTGTCTGGTGGGTTCTCTTGAGGGCGCTGACATAGACAGCAGAGGGTGTCTTACGGGTTAGAATAGCCCGGTTCTCGGCTATCCTTGCTTGCACGTTCTCATCAGGGGGGATCACATCGGTGTCCTGCCACCCCTGGAGAACACCACGTCTGTTCCAGTCGGTTTGCAGATGGCGCAGCAGGTGAAGCGTCAGCATAGCTCTCATTCCCGTTCATTAGTGTAACAACGACCGGGAAATCTCTATCACGTGCTGCGCTCTGCCTCAAGACATCTTGCAGTTTCACAGGAAAAAGAGAGAGGAAGGAGGCCGGTGGTTACCAATCGGTGGTCGGCCCTCTGCCTCTTCCAGGTTATGTGGCGCTCCTGCGACCGCCGTAGGGCACGCGTCCTTTCATTACATCCTTGATGATATCCTGAAAATCCGGCCCCTTGTGAATCCCTGGGTGGTGCCTCTCCTCACCGGGGCGATGTTGTTCCACCGGCTTGGGTGCTTGTGGGGTCAGATTTTTTGACGCGATGCTGTCCACGTGGCGAACAACGAGTTCTTCGCCGTTATCGGTCTTGATGTCACGGGCCCTGCGCGCTTTTGCCCTCCTTTGCAACCGTCCACGCACGCCGAATGGCGCAACGGTCTGTAACGCATTGATCATGGTGTCCTCCTTCCTTGGGACCATTGATTTCCCTATCAGTCCTCTGCATGCATCCTCCCGCTGCCCGACTTCAGTGAGTAATGGCCACAGCTGCTGTCTCTTGAATAACCGAAATAGACGCGTACGTGACAAAACGGACTGCCGAGGACGCAGGCAACGGACTGGCACGGGTTCGTTCCTGAACCCGTATTCCCGGCGGAGATGCAGCGTCGTGCCCCTTCGGAGCGATTCGACAAGATCCCACCGGAAACGATCAGCCATGCGTTGCTGTCGTCCTTTCCTTCATGTGTACTTCTTATCGGTTGATTCCTAAGAATCTTTAGGAAAAAACGGGATACGGATCATGGAAGGTGATGTCTGTCAACCTGGAAAGTAACTTCTTTTCCTGTCGCGGCTGCGCGTCTCATGATCGAAGCGGGAGGGGAGGGAGGCCATGATTCGAAGCAGGCTTTCCAGGCGTTCAGGAGAGATGTGACCCGCCTCCATCGCCTCGTGAAGAGCACACCCCGGCTCCTGAGTGTGGGTGCAGGTGGTGAAACGGCATTTACCGGCAAATGGCGCGATCTCCTTGAACAGAACCGGAACCTCCTCCCGAAGAACACCGAACAGTCCAAATGTGCGGATACCGGGAGAATCGATCAAGTTACCACCGGAGGGAAGGTGGTGCAGACGAGCGACGGTTGTAGTGTGGCGGCCCTGACCGGTGGGGGCGTGTACTTCGCCGGTGACCAGTTTCTCCGGAACGAGGCGATCGATCAGAGAGGATTTCCCCACACCTGACTGGCCGACGAAGATAGCCGTATGACCCTGAACGGCCTGTTCCAACGCATCCAAGCCGAAACCACTCTCTGCTGAGACGAACAGTACGGGATAGCCCATCTCCTCATAGGGAAAGAGTAGTGTTTCATAAATCTCCTCCAACCATTCTGGCTCGGGGATGAGATCCACCTTGTTGATCACCGCAATCGCATTCATGCCGGAAGCCGCGGCAGCGACCAGATATCTATCGAACAGCCCCGGTTTGACTTGATCCGCGGTCATGGTCACCGCCATGAGATTCACATTGGTAGCCAGTACTTGTATCCGGTCATGGGAGGTGGGACGGCGAAGGATGTTCGTCCGCTCCTTGATGGAGGTTACCACCCCCACACCCTGGCCATCGAGTGGACGCCGCCACTCCACTTGATCGCCACAGACGGGATTGTCATCCAGCGTTTCTCTGACGGCACAGCGGAAGGACGAACCATCCTCTGCTTCAAGTTCGACATTCAAGCCGAAATGGGCCACCACCAGGCCGGGCTCTTCCGGTCCCAACCCGGAGAGATCCTGGTGCTCACGGCTCTTTCCGGCACCAGGTTGCTTTTTTCTCTTTTCCTGACGCATCTTTTGGATTCGGCGTTGCTGTTTTCTGGAGAGCGGTTTGGAGCGTTTTCTGGGCATGGCAGTGGTGAGTTTCTCTGGATACGATGGAGAAAATGGCCACACCAGGGATAAATCCCGTGAATGACCGTTGCGCCAACCGTGCGCACATGAAAGGATCATGCCGATTTCAGCCTGAAAACTCAATACACTGTCATCGGCAAGGAGCTCCTTATGAATGATCTCCCCCTTTCAGACGCCGGTCTCGAAACCCCTTCAGAACCCGTCACGTTGTTGCGTACTGCGCTCTACGTTCCCGGTTCCAACCAGCGGGCGCTGGACAAGGCGCTCTCCCTAGGTGCCGATGCCCTGATTCTCGACCTGGAGGACTCGGTTGCGCCTGAGGCCAAGGAGAGTGCGCGCGCATCTGTTCTCTCATTCCTCAAGAGCACCCAGAGAGAGCGCAACCGGCCACCACAGGTAAGCGTTCGCATCAATCCACTAACCTCTCCCCTCTGGAGAGTGGATGTGGAGACTCTGTTGGAGGGAGAACCGGACGCCTTGGTGATTCCCAAAGTGGATTCCGCGGCAATGATGGAGCCCCTGCTGGAGAGGATGCCGGAGAACGCTCCGCAGCTCTGGCCCATGATCGAATCGCCGCAGGCGGTTCTCGACGCTTCGACCATCGCGGGACTACCGCATGTTACGACACTGGTTATGGGGACCTCTGACCTGTTCAAGTCGATGCGTCCGTTTGATCACAGCCTCAATCAAGAGCGCACCGACCGGCGCATGTTCCACGTTGCGCTGCAGCACGCCGTTCTTGCCGCCAGAGCCAGGGCAGTACGGATTCTGGATGGTGTCTGGGTTGATTTGGCTGATCCGGAAGGGTTCATGAGTGAGTGCCGCGAGGGATTGTCGCTGGGATTTGATGGCAAGACGGTGATTCACCCCAAACAGGTGATGCCTGCCAATCGGGTCTTTCTCCCGGATGCCGGAACGGTTCGGCAGGCACAAAAGGTGCTCGCCGCTTGGAAGCGCAGTCGCCAGTCCGGTGAGGAGATCTGTACCCTTGATGGGGTTTTGGTCGAACGTCTGCATGCTGAAGATGCAGCACGGGTTATTCGGATTCATCAAGCAGGGACCGGCCAGTAATCCAGTCGATCGTGTTGTTGCTTGGAATGAGTGCGAAACGTGGAGTGTTCCATCGCAGAAGGTTAGACTATATGCAATCTCCGTTCTCCGACATCGGTGACTGGCTATGAAGCTTCAGGATAAAACAACGATGCTTACCGTCTTACTGGCGGTGGCTCTGACTGTACTCCTGACAACGGTCAGTCTGATTGCCTTTCGTCAGTTCTCCATCACCACGGCCAAGGACCATGTGCGTACCGTGGCCGATCTGGTGCGCGTGAGTCTGACCGAGGCGATGATCAACGGCTCCATCGATAAACGACAGCAGATGCTGCTCCGGATCGCCAGTGTTGATGGACTTCTCGAAGCGCGCGTTGTCCGAGGTGAGGGTGTCACGAAGGAGTATGGTCAGGGTTTGGAGAGTGAACAGGCGGTCGATGCCATCGAACGTGACGTTCTTAAAACGGGGATTCCCTATTTCGAAATGACCGATGCTCTGGAGATGCCGATCTTCAGAGGGACCATCCCTTTTATCGCGACAGACTCCGGTAATCCCAACTGTCTTCAGTGCCACCATGTGCAGAAGGGCAGGGTGTTGGGAGCGGTGACCGTGCTGCTCTCCGTCTCGCATCTGCGCAACAAGGCGCTGCTCACTATTCTGATCATGACGATCATCGTCGCGGTGTTTGCCCTGGTCATTACATCCCTTTTCCGACGGCAGATCATCCCGGTTGTCCGTATGGCCCAGGATGTTCAGAAGGTAGTGGCAAAAGCCCGTGATGGGGATTTTTCCCATAGAATTCGTTTCTACAACAGCCAAGAAACGATCCGCATTGCCCGCGATCTGAACCGCTTAATGATCCATCTGGAACAGAGTCTTGGCAATATCAGCCAGGATGTCGCCAAGCTGATTCAGTACGACCTCAAAGGCAACACCAATCTACTCTCCACCACCATCGAGATGGTGGATACTCTTGTGCAGGTTTCCCAGTTCAAACAGGCCATTGAGGAGGATCGTACCCGGCGGGAGGTGTATGGCCGCATGGCGAGGGTTTTGACCGATCAGTTCAACGTCCACCACTTTTCCATCTACGAGGTGAGTGCCAACACCAATCACATGCGGCCGGTGATCGTCGATGGCGATTCGACAAAATCGTGCCAGTGGTGTAATCCCGGAATTCTTTCCCAAGCGGATGCC
Source organism: Magnetococcales bacterium (assembly GCA_015231265.1). Classification (GTDB taxonomy): domain Bacteria; phylum Pseudomonadota; class Magnetococcia; order Magnetococcales; family JADGBX01; genus JADGBX01. Next base: position 10,260 of record JADGBX010000047.1, read on the forward strand.
TGCCGTGCCCAACGCACTGGACATGCCATCGACTCCGTGGAGACGCCCTACCTCTGCGATATGTTCGAGGGTCGGGGTGAAGGTGTTCTTGAAGAGGCGGAACACATCTGCCTGCCTGTTATTCACAGTGGTTCCGTCGGCAGTGTGATTCAGATCGTGACTGAACGAAAGCACGGGAGAATGTTTCAGCTTTTGGTGCCGTTCATCAAAGTCTACCTCCGAGAATCAGCCTCTGTCGTTGAAGCCAAGAAGCTCTTGGATACCTTGAGAAAATCTGCGTTGACCGACGCGTTGACCGGTCTGCACAATCGTCGCTATCTTGAGGAGTACGTGGAAGCGATGGTGGCGATGGCCAATCGCAAAGGGCACCGCATCTCCGTGTTAATGATGGATCTGGACCACTTCAAAGAGGTTAATGATACCTATGGGCACGATGCCGGTGATGTGGTGTTAAAAACGCTGGCCAGAACTCTTGAAAAGCAGGTGCGCACCTCTGATATGGTGATTCGCTATGGCGGTGAGGAGTTCATGGTGATTCTTCAGGAGTCGGATACCTATTCAGGAGATCGCGTCGCCGAGAAGATCCGTGCGGCTGTTGAGGCGGCGGAGATGACCATTCCCGGTGGAGTATTGAAGAAGACCATCTCCATCGGTGTATCCCGCTTTCCAACGGATGGTAATGAGTTCTGGGAGGTGGCTAAATATGCTGATCTGGCGCTCTACAAGGCGAAGTCGGAAGGCCGCAATCGGGTGATGATCTATCAGAAGGATATCTGCATGGTGCCGTAACCTTCCTCAAAGAGTGATCTATAGTCGTTCCAACTCAAATCTGTACACTGGCGTTCTTCTATTCTCAAAGAGATCTGGAACGCTCACGTCAAAAGGCGACACCTTGGAACCCATGGTTCCAAACCTCCTTCAGAGAAATAGTATGGCCACGTCAAAGGCCACACCGTGAGGCGCTGCCTCACACTCCGCCAGGAGACCCGTCTCCTGGACCTGAGGAGATCGCCCCTTCGGGGCTTGGTCAAAGACCAAAACCTATTGGTTACATGTACAAATTTGAGTTGGAACGACTATATAGCCCCTGTTTACGGCGGTTGTATGCGTGATAGATCACGAGAGCAATGAGGCCACCCAGACTGTCTGCCAGAAGATCCCATCCATCGGAATAGCGGCCAGCAACAAAGGATTGATGCCACTCATCACTGGCTCCGTAGAGTGTGGTGAAAAGCCATGACCAGCGTAGGGCGTGGCTCTGAAGCGCCTGCCAGCGACGAAAGCTCTCGAACGCAATCAGCGCCAATCCCCCGTAAACGATGGCATGAGCCACTTTGTCAGCATGGGGAAAAAGCGGGAAGGGGGGCGGAGGCGCAGTGCCGGCTGACATGAAGAAGATCCATCCACAATAGAGCAGAAGTGCACTACTCCACAGCACTTTTCCTCTCTCACCTTTCTTAAGAGTGTTTATCTCCATAGTGTGATCTCTCGCAATCCCTCATGTCTCGTCAGGGTCATTGCCACGGTCTGTAGTGTCCATCGGGCAGTCGACTGGGTAGCGCGTAGCGAGGGTTTGTCAGTAGACGGGTGACATCCGGATCGATCCGGCGGAGTTTCTCAGGTGTGTTCGCGCGCCACTCATGGGCAATCTCTTCCTGACGACCCGGGAAGTTCTGCCCATTCAGAAGCGAGGTCAGCGCCCAGTAGAAATACTCCGAGATCATGCAGTTGTATTCACATGTCCGATCATCGTAGCTGTACCAAGCATTGCGGGGATAGCGGCTTGGTACGGTGGCGAAATAGCCTCCACGTGCTCGATCCATCGCTTTGGCAATGGCGGTACCGGGACGTTCACCGAAGAGTGTCGGATAGGCGTAGGCGTAACCGGCCTGGGTGATCAGGTGGAGGACCTCTTCCAGCGTGGCATCAAATTCACCTCTGGCTGCACCTCCTGGGTGTATGTCATCCAGCAGGACGGGCTGCATCTGCGGCTCCCGACCCGTACGCTCGGCCAGACGTTCCATGTGCTCTTCAAGATGCTCAAGATGCTCCTCATCGGGGAGGATCAATAGAGTTGCACGGTTGCGTGAGAGCGCGTTGACCACGGCGGGATTGTCTGCTTTGCCATTCTCATCATTATCCAGATACTCCGCTGTGATCACTGCGACATGTTTAACCAGTGTTCGAGGCATAGAGCGGTGGGAGCAGACGGTGATGCCAAAGATAACCCCATCATTCTGCAAACGACTGCCCGGACAACTGCTTGCGAGTGAAGGGGATGACCAGAGCAGAAGGGACAGAAGAGAGAGAATAGTCCTGATTGGCAATTGTTGCACATCCTCTCCCAATTTCATTGTACGCATGAGAAGGGTGACGACAGAGCTCAACGGTAACCCATGACGGTGAGAAATAGCCCGAATAGAGCTGCTCCCATGGCGATGACGCGCAAGGGACGATCCTCACTCAACCATCTGGACGAATAACGGAGCAACGGTTCTGGCCGTATGAGTAGAACGACCCCTTTCAACAGAGCCAGCCAACCCAGGATGGTGATGATCACCGGCCAGTCAGAGATCCAGGTGTTGTGGTGATTGACAAGAACCAAGCCGACCACCAGCGCCAAGATACCACCCAGATAGATCAGCGCGGGGTTGTTGAGAAAGGCGTTCATCATCTTCCGGTAGTGCTTGGTATTTAGCACTATTCCCGCTGCTACGACAAGATAGAGAGGGCCAACGATCTGGGCGACGAATTGGCTGATCTGCATGGTGTTTGCCCACTCCTTAAGGCGATTGATGGAACGCGCTTCTCTCTGCTCGGTTCGGTCTTTCTCCAGCATCTAAGAGAGCGTCTACTATCCCCCTGCCTGTTTCACGGTGTGTCCCTGTTGTTTCAGATAGTCTATCACCCGTACTCTGTGATCCCCCTGAATTTCAATCACGCCGTTTTTCACGGTCCCTCCGGAGCCACACATGGTCTTGAGCGTTTTACCGATCTTGGCCAGGGAAGCATCATTGAGTGCAAGTCCCTTGATCAGTGTCACCCCTTTGCCTTTTCGCCCTTTTGTTTCACGAGAGACACGTACGATGCCATCCGAGGGTGGTCGAGACTGCTTCTTTTTACACCCACAGCGGTTGTTGGCTTTACCGCATCGAGGGCACATGCGTCCCTGTTCTGTGGAATAGACGATGCGATCTCTGGAGCGGCGAGCATTCATTTTAGACCTTCTTCATCTTGTTACTCAGTGAAATGGGGGTAATCGTTCACAGAATGGCTTGTGTCGTAATTGAACAGGTGTGTGAAGCGTGTCTTTAACCTGTCTCCCCAGCGTCAGGAGGGTTTGAAGGGTTAACAAGCAGAGCCTCGAAAGCGTCAGGCGCGAGTGGTCGGCTGAAGAGGTAGCCTTGTGCCTGGCCACAATGTTGGGCCTGTAGAAACGAACGTTGCGCTTCGGTCTCTACACCCTCCGCGACAACGCCGAGATTCATCGCTTCCGCCATCGAGATGATCGCACGGACGATCGCTGCATCTTCCGAGTCCTCGGTTAAATCGTGAACGAACGACTGATCAATCTTCAAAGAGTGCAGCGGGAATTTCTTCAGATAGCTGAGCGAGGAGTATCCAGTACCGAAGTCATCGATGGAGACGTGCATTCCCATTTCTCGAAGCGCGCGGATTTGAGTGATCGCTTCATCGACATCTGACATAATTGCAGTTTCGGTGATCTCCAATTCAAGCTGTGCTGGCGGTAGATCTGTCTCTTTAAGAGTGAGGCGCACGGTATCGATCAGGTTCGCATCCTGAAACTGACGCGCTGACAGGTTGACGGCAACACGCAGATCACCAAGACCTTTCTCCGACCAGGTTCGCGTCCAGCGGCATGCCTGTTCCAGAACCTGATTACCCAACGGGATGATCAAGCCATTCTCTTCAGCAAGTGGAATGAAGTCCGCCGGTGAAACAACCCCCTTCTCTGGATGAATCCAACGCACCAAGGCTTCCATGCCCACGATTTTCTCCTCGCAGACCATGATCTTGGGTTGGAAGTAGACCTGAATCTGGCCGTGTTCCAGCGCCCGTCGTAGGTCAGCCTCCAGAGAGACACGTTTGACATTGGCTTCGTTCATGCTCTCATCAAAGTACCGATAGGCGCCACGTCCGGCCGCTTTGGCTTCGTACATCGCCATGTCAGCGCATTTGGTAAGCTGTTCAAGATCATTTCCATTGTCCGGATAGACGGATATCCCGATCGAAGCGCCGATGAAAACCTCGTGCTCCTTGATGTGGAAAACCTCCTGCAACCGTGTGATGATGCTTTCCGCCACTTGGCCGAGGTCCGTGATTTGCTGAACATGTGACAGGATGACGGTAAATTCGTCTCCACCCAGTCGGCACACGGTGTCGCTCTGCCGCAGGCAAGCCTGGAGACGTTCTGCTACTTGGATCAACAGCAGATCTCCCACATCGTGACCGAGACTGTCGTTGACGTATTTGAACCTGTCCAAGTCGATGAAGAACAGTCCCAACAGGGTCTTGTCGCGTTTGGCAAGCTGGATTTCGTGGATCAGGCGGTCCTTGAACAACGCCCTGTTTGGCAGAGTGGTCAGTGGATCGTAGAAGGCCAGTTGCTCCAGCTTCTCCTCCGTCGCCTTGCGTTCACTCACATCCATGAAGATGCCGACATAGTGAGTGATTGTGTCCTGATGATCCTTGATAGCGGTAATGCTCAGCCATTTTGGGTAGACCTCGCCATTTTTGCGCCTGTCCCAAATCTCTCCTTCCCAGGTTCCGTTCTCCGACAGCTCCTTCCACATCGTTCGATAGAAATCTGCATCGTGGCGGCCTGACCGTGCGACGTTGGGGTTTTTCCCCTTCACTTCCTCCAGACTCAGACCAGTGATGCGTTCATAGGCTGGATTGACGTTGACGATACGATTATCCGCCGATGTCACCACGATTGCTTCGCCGGCGTTTTGAAACACCTTGTCAGCGAGAACAAGACGTTCTTCAGTGCGTTTACGTTCGGAGATATCTTGCGCAATGCCCTGAAAACCGTTCAGAGTCCCGTCGGCATTGAACACCCCGGTGACGGCCAATTGTACCGGAAAGCGGCTGCCGTCTTTGTGAATATAGGTCCACTCTCGCTCGTCGGTCTTGCCCAACCGTGCCAAAGCTACGAAGGATTCGAACCCTGGTTCGATGGAGTGCCCCAACTCCTGGTTTAACTGGTCGGCTCTATGGATGACTTCATCGGCGTCATGAAACAGTGCCGGAGTCTGTTTGCCGATCATCTCAGCGGCTGTATACCCGAGAAGGTTTTCAGCGTTCTTGTTAAAGCTGACAATCGTCCCCTGTTCATCCGTAGTAATGATGCTGTAGGCTGCGCTATTGATAATTGCCCGGTTGAGGGCTTCGCTGTCTTGGGCCCTTCTTGCCGACTCTTCAGCATCGTTTTTCGCATATCTGAGCTCTTCCTCGATCCTCTTTCTGGCGTTCACTTCCTTGATCAATTCAGTCGTCTGTTTCTCGAGTTCGGCATTTGCCTTCTCAGCGGATTCAGTTGCGGTTTTAATCTTGATTTCCGCCAAGTTTCTGGCATTCAGCAAAATGCGTACTCGGTAGCTGACAAAAGCAACGACCAAGAGGATCATGGCAAGGCTACCAGCAGAGATGACCAAGGTAAGCATTTCAGAGAATTGAAGCTTGGACTTTCTCTCCTCCAGAAGACGAGCCTCTTCGGAAATCATCAACTGGATGAGAACTCTGAGCTTATCCATGAACTCTTTGCCAGCATCCGTCGATACGACAGTCAGTGCAGCTTCCAGGTTGCCGGCCTTGCGTAACTGGATAGTCTCATCCAATTCGCTGAGCTTTGCATCAATCAGGGGGGAGATCTCCTTAAGAGTATTCTGCTGGGTTGGATTGTCTAAAGTGAGAGACTTGAGACGATTGAATATCACAGGCAGCTTGCCGAGCCCCCAATTGTAGGGCTCAAGATAGTGATCTTCGCCAGTCAGTAAATAGCCGCGTTGGCCCGTTTCAGTATCCTGCAAAGTAGAGAGAATGGTGCCCAGCGTGATCTTGACTTCATGGGTGTGAGTCACCCATTGACGGGCGTTATTTGATAGGTCATGTGCCCAAAATAGACTGGCTACGATCGGAACGAAGAGTAAGAGGATGACAGCCAGCCCTTTGGAACCAACAGCGAGAATAGGGTCTCTGTGGTGAAGGTCACGCTCTGTCCTTTTCTGATGCTCCGCTACGAGTTGTTGGAACTTGTCAGCCTTCGTTCTGGCAATATATAGAATAGTGCCGGTAATCGCGATTGCAAAGACCGCAAGCCCTCGGTTAGCGAAGACTTTCCATGGCTCACCTTCCACTGGTGACAGGTAGAAACCAAGGCCGGTCAAAGAGATGCCAACAAGCGTGATCAGGGTGATTTGAGATCGGCTCGAAAACCAGAGGCCGAGCATGACTGCCGCGACATGCGGCACCCCTCCTGCAACTCCCAGCGGGATTTGTAGATCAATAAAGAAGAAGATCCCCGATAGAAGGCAGGAGAGCGAGAACAGGCTGTATTTCTCAAGAAAGCTTGCCCGTTGAACAGGCTGCTTCATGAGCGTTTGATCATCTAACATATCTTCACCCAGAGTTGATTCCTGCTTGGAATCATATCCCAACTATTTCAAGGATTGAAGCGTGAGTGTCTGATGATCTCCACTTCAATCCGGCAAAGCAGGAGCAACCATGTCATAAGTCTTCGCGTTTTCCAAGCATGCCATTACATCCGCATACTGGATAGTTATTCCTAGACGGATATACAGAGAAGTGGACCCCATTGGCTGGACAGGTCAGCGGCAATTGACAGGGTGAGTTCCTGACCGGTTTATGCTGCTTTATTTATAGCCGTGACCTCGGTAAGAGTGGTCTGGTGTGATCCTGTCCAATGTCGAAAGAGGGCGTTCTTCGTTATAGAAGCGGAACCAGTTGAAGATCTTCGGGGTCCCATATCGTTCCAACGCCTCCTCTAGGGCGTGTCTTCAATGAGAACACAATCGCGTTTGTGCCTGAAAATGCAGCAGGCAAGGCGTGAGGAGCGCGGTTTGGCACGGCCAAA
>JADGBX010000048.1 GCA_015231265.1 Magnetococcales bacterium
CGCTCATTTGGCCGTGCCAAACCGCGCTCCTCACGCCTTGCCTGCTGCATTTTCAGGCACAAACGCGATTTTGTTCTAAATTGAGGACACGCCCTAATATCAAAAGTCGATTCAGTGGTCGGTTCTTTGACAGCTGTGTGATGGTTGTAGTCTGTTTTATGCAGGTATGATGCCACTCCTTTGCCTGCCATAAATCAATATAATGAGGACGCACGCTTATGACGCATGCGTATCAGGAGGTGATCCGGATGGAAGAGGAGAGAATGGACGACCAGGAGGCGTTTCTGGAGCAGCTCTATGGTGTGATCGTTGCGCGTTTCTCCGAGGAGACGGAGAGTTCATACGTTGCCCGACTGCACGACAAAGGAATCGATGCGATCCTGAAGAAGGTGGGGGAGGAGGCGACGGAGACGATTCTGGCTGCAAAAGGGGGAGATGATCAGGCGGTGATTCACGAGACGGCGGATCTCTGGTTTCACACCCTGGTGATGTTGGCACAACGGGGCATCACGCCAGAGGCGGTGGTGAATGAACTGCGCCGTCGATTCGGGGTTTCGGGCGTTGTCGAGAAGGCAAGCAGACGGAAAGGATAGATACCCTTCCGTCCATGTCGTGTTCCGTTCAGTCGTAGCGTTCCAGACGGTTGGCGGAGATCAGAAGATTGAGGCTTCGGATGTAGCGCTTACCGTTGGCCGAATATTTCATCAATCCGGCGCTCAGAGTGGAGCCACTCAGGGGTTCGGCGTTGGCCCGTTGGTTGGCACGCAGTTCACGAAAAGGGGCGTAGGCCATGTTGGTGTTGAGGTTGAGGGTGTATTCGGAGACGGAATCGGCAATGGTGGCGTAGCGGGCCACTTCGTGGGTCAGTCCTGGATCCCGGCGGTTGGGGACGATGCCGCACCCCGGTTCAAAACACCACTTGCCGAAGTAGTTGTTCCCCTCGATGGCGAAGCGGGAGGTGCCCCACCCGGATTCGGAGGCGGACTGCGCCAGAGCCAATGAGGGTGGAACGACGTCAACGCGCATCAGGAGATTGGTGAAGAAGGTGTTGCTCTCTCCCGAGCGGGCAACGGCGTAGCGGGTTGAGATGTCGGCCAGCCATGCCTGATCTTTGGGTTCGATGGCGATACCCTGCACATCTTTGTGCCAGAGGGCCTTAATCTTCTCCCGATCACGGATTACCCGTTTGTTCTCGGTCCGGATGTAGGGCAGCATGAAGCGAAAGAAGGCCCGTTTCCGCTCATCGATATTCTTGATCGATTCAAAACGGGGTCGCACATCCGCTTCCGGTTCAACTGTCAGAGGCGTTGCCGCCGGGGCCGATTCTTGAGGGCCTTCACTGACGATGACGGCGTTTTCTGGGGTGATGGCGGTTTCGTCAGCCGACAGGGCCAGTGGATCCTCCGAAGGGGGACTCTCCGGCTGGGATGGGGGAGGTAGAGTGCTCTCTTGCGTAGGGCTGAGGGCACGCAGAGGCGTTGTTCGGGGCAGGGGGGTTGCCTTCTGCGCAGCACTGGGACCATTTTGAGCGATCATAGTCGACTTGGTAGTCGAAGCGCTGGCGCTGTTTTGGGTCGAATCCGAAGCGGTGGAGTGGCGATTGGCGGCCATGCTGCTGCCACAGGAGTTGTCGGCGACACAGGGGGCCTGGGCACCCTGCTTCTTGATCGTTGCCAATCTGGCCTGATGCTTCCGCCGGATCTCCTCCGAGCGTACCGCCTCTTCGATGGCGACGAGAATACCCAGCTCCTCACGGGCCACATGGATGCGGTCGAGCAGGAGCAGAACCCAGCTCAGATGGTGGTGGTAGAACGCCCCCTTCTTCTGAGCGACCCAGTTGACACCGTAGATCTGGCGGCTGCGTTCCGGCACACCCAGAGCGGTGGAGGGAAAACTGGTGTCGGGCTCTTTATCCGGTCCGGAAGCCAACGCCTCTTCGATCATCTCCAGAGCACGATTGCCATAGGTCGTGGCTTGATCGAGATCCTGGCGCAAAAAGAGATGCATCTGCGAGAGCTGCGTCAGGGTTGCCACTTCGGCAGCACGCGCTCCTGCGGCGCGCTGTCGGGTAAGATCCCGCTTGAACTGATCGATGATCTCCTGAATGCGACTGTCACTTCCTTGACCGAATCCGGACGTCTCCGCCATCACTTCTCTTGAGAGATCCGTGGCTGAGCGTTCACCGGAGCGGGGTGGGGCGGAACCCTCGGTAACGCAACCGGAGAGTAGCAGAGAGAAGAGCAATAGTGACCCGAGGAGACGCAAGGTGCCGTGATGAGTAGTCATAACGTGTAGGAGATTCTTTTCATAGCCAGCACACCGAGACGGCGGCGTACTGATGGCGTGTTAAACGTATCATCCATGCTGCGTGGTTCCCGACGATATCATCGTCTTGTTCCGGTTCGCCTGATCCGGAATCGGTGGTTCATGAAAACATGCCTTTCATCGCCTCTTCTGTCCAGTGGTGTTCTCGCACTGTTGCGAAAAGCATGCATTTCCATTGACAGGCATGATTTATGCATAAAATTGCTTTCTATAGCGTGTGTAGACGAATGCATGACACACGGGATGGAAACCATGAATGGCTGAGGCAAGAGTTATGGCACGACACGTTTCCCGTTTGCTGATTTCCGGCATGATGGCCATGGGAATGGCATCGACACCTGCGCAGACGCTCCATGCGGACTCGTATCAGGAAGCGTTAATCGACTATCAGTTGGGCTATTTCCCGGAAGCGTTGGCCCGCTGGAAGGTGTTGGCGGAGCAGGGGAATGCCAAGGCCCAGTTTCAGGTGGGAGAGATGCTGCTGCTCGGCGAAGGCGTGCCGAAGAATACGACGCAGGCCATCCACTATTTGACACAAGCGGCCAAGCAGGGACAGGAGCGCGCCGCTCTACGCCTCGGTATCCTCTATACCCAGGGGCAGGGTGTTGCCAAGGATAGCGGTAAGGCGAGAGAGTGGTTTTCCAAAGCAGGCGCCTTGGGCACCTCCCATCTTGCATCGTTGCAACCGGCCGTCGTAGCCAAGGGAGCACAAGGGATGCGAGAGGAGCTTCAGCTTCAGTTCGTCCATGAAGCTCCTATTCTGGAGGCACCATCCCCACAGTCGGACTCCATGTCGGCCCCGGAACCTCAAAAACTCCCCCCTTCGGTTGAGACTGTTCAGAGTGTTTCATCTCCACCGCCTGTGATGGAAAAGAGCGTCGCATCCACACTTGAACTGGTTCAGGAAACAGTTGAAGAGGGTGTCGAGACACCCATCGTGGAGAGTGTTGCAAAAGAGAGTTCTGAGCAGGTCAAGGAGACGGTAGCAGAGGCAGTTGTCGAACCGGTATCAGAAGCGGTTGAAGAGGTTTCAGAGACGGTCGAGGAAGAGGCAGACGATTCGGCATCAGAAACGGTCGAAGAGGTTGTAGAGACGGTAAAGGAGGAGGTAGTCGAACCGGCTACGGAGATGGTGGCGGAAGTCACGCCTGAACCTCTCCCGGTAACCGCTGATGCACAGAGCAAAGAAGAGGTGTCGGCAGAGAGTATCGATGAGGAGAGTGCCCCGGAAATCACCGCCATCCCCGTGCAGGAAGTGGCCGAGACGGGTGTCATGGAGGTTGATTCCGAAGAGCCCGATCTCGATCTGGTCGAGCAAGAGAGCGCCGTTGCCATGGAGATGCCCGACCCGGGCACGCCGATTGCGGAGAGCCCTGCTGTCGAAAGTGTCGCGGTCAGTGATGCTCCTGTGGAGAGTGTCATGCCCGCCACCCTGGAGAGCGTGGAAGAGAGTGGTGAGGATTCCACATCTGATATCTCCAAGATTTCCCAGGTTTCCGCAGATCCTGAAGCACCTTCTTCTCCCGTTGTGACGACTGAAATCAGTCATAATCAAACAAAAATAGAACAGAAACAGACGGAATCCGTGCCATCCACGACAGAACCGGGCATGCAGTTCGGCACTGTTGTCGATCCTCTGCCCGACACGGCCACGGTTCTTGAGACCATTGCCGTTGAATCGATAGACTCAAAGAGGTCTGAGGGGGCTGACGTGAAGGATGATGCCCCAACGGCTGCCGATCTCTGCCGACTCTGTACCGTGCAGGTGGGGGCATTCCGTGATCGCACCATTGCAACCAAAGTGGCGGAGGAGATCGAGAAGAAGGGGTTCGATGTCTACGGATTGCGTCTCAAGGATCGAGTAGGTAAACCGTGGTGGTCCCTGCACATCGGTCGTTTCACACGTCGTCAGGATGCCGACGCGCTGCTCACACACTTCAAAGAGACCACCAAACGTAACGCTTTTGTCTTTGCCGTGCCCGGTATGGTAGAGGATCGCTGGTGGCAGGAGAGAGGGATCTCTCTCGATTGAGCGTGAAGGCGTGTTGCGATTGGAGAGCGTCTCATCTGGATTTCTTGCCGGTTGCAGACGCCCTTTCCAATCCTTTGATTCGACTCAACAGCGACGTCAACGGTCACGAACGTCAACGTCAAAGGCAACACCTTGAAACCTAAGGTTTCAAACTTCCTCTGGATGATGAACGTCAACGGCGAAGTATAAAAGCGACGTCAAAGGCAACACCTTGAAACCTAAGGTTTCAAACTTCCTCTGGATGATGAACGTCAACGGCTGAAAACTCTTTTTAAGTCGTTCTTTTCGTTATCCACGTCATCTACCATCAGAGACACCGTGAGGCGCTGCCTCACACTCCGCAAGGGCTCAGCCCTTGACCCGCGAGGGCGTTGCCCTTCGATCCCACCAGGAGGCCCGCCTCCTGGACCTGGACAGTCGCCCCTTCGGGGCTCTAACGTCTACTACCAAGGCGCCGCTTCTCAAACAACCCCAGCAACACACCCACACCCATCACCAACGACCCGATCCAAACCCAGATCACCAAAGGATTGCGATAGATCCGCACCCCCCATAATCCTTTCCCGGCCTCATCACCCAACACCACATAGATATCTTCCATCAAAGAGGTGTGAATCGCCGATTCCGTCGTCGGATTGCTGTGCTCATTGTAGGTGCGTTTCTGCGTCTTGAGTAGAACACTCAACGCCCCTTTTTGGGCGTTGAAGCGGGCTTCGGTTGCGATCCAGTTCTCTCCGGTGACCGGTTCGATCGCTTCAAGATCCAGTGTCCATTCACCGATGGAGACCGTGTCACCTGGTTCCATCAGAAGATTGCGCTCCTCCTGAAAGATTCCGGAACCGATGAATCCCATCACCATCAGCAGAATGCCCAGATGGGTGATCATGCCTCCATAACGGCGCTTGTTTCGGCGGACGAGGTGGAACAGGGCGGCGAAGGTGCCGGTTGAGCTCTCTCGTGCCCGACGTTGACGAATGCGCATGACAAAATCTTTGAAAAGAGCACCGGCGACAAAGAGGATAAGAAAGACCGAAATCACCCCGTATGGATGATCGACGTCAAAGAGCAGTACGATTCCGATACCCAGAACAATCGCTACCACCAGCGGAATTGTGAACGCTGTACGGAAGATCCGACCTCCTGCTCGACGCCAGGGAATGACAGGTCCGATGCCCATCAGAAGAAGAAGACCCAACATCAGCGGCACGAACACCTTGTTGTAGTAAGGCGCACCCACCGACACCTTGGCGTCGGAGAGCGTCTCCACAGCCAGTGGATAGAGCGTGCCCAGCAACACCGTAATCATCGCTACCAGGAGGAAGAGGTTGTTGAAGAGAAAGGCACTCTCCCGGCAGAAAAAGCTCTCCATCTTCACCGGAGTGCTTAAGGCATCCCCGCGCTTCACCAGCCAACCGAAAGAGAAGATCAGCAGGATCGACATGAAAATCAGAATGTAGACACCGCGACCCGGATCGTTGGCAAAGGCGTGAATCGACGAAAGCACACCGGAACGGACCAGGAATGTCCCCAAGAGCGATAGCGCAAACGTGGTGATGATCAGGAAGAGATTCCAGGTCTTGAAAGTGCCGGTTCTCTCCTGAACCATCACCGAGTGCATGTAGGCCGTTGCTGTCAGCCACGGCATGAAGGAGGCGTTCTCCACCGGATCCCATGCCCAGTATCCGCCCCAACCCAGCTCATAGTAGGCCCAGTTGGCACCGAAGATGATGCCGGTCGTCAACATGCCCCAGGCGAAGAGCGCCCAGCGACGGGTGGCCAAAATCCACTCCTCACCCACGCGACCGGTGATCAGCGCTGCCATGCCGAAGGCGTAGGGAACGACGAATCCCACATATCCCAGATAGAGGAACGGGGGGTGCAGCGCCATTCCCGGATCCTGGAGCAGTGGATTGAGTCCCCGCCCGTCCATCCGCGCCGGAATCATCCGCTCGAAAGGCGAGGAGAGAAAGAGCACCAGAAGCAGGAATCCGATCAGAAGCGCCCCGCTGATCGCCATCACCCAGGGCATGGAGACCGGGTGGCTCTTCCAGTGTTTCCACACCGCCAGAGCGATGAAGAGCGACAGCAACCAGGCCCAGAGCAGCAGCGATCCTTCATGTCCTCCCCACATGGCTGTGGCAAGATAGAAGACCGGCATGTCCCTGGAGGCGTGCTTCACCACGTAGAGCACGGAGAAGTCCAGATTCAGAAAAGCCGCCACCAGCAGCGCCGAAGAGATGGTCAGCAGACCGCAAGCGGCAAACGAAGAGTTGCGTGCCACCCGGATCCAACGCGGTTGCCTGCTCTGTGCGCCATAGAGGGCGGCAAAGACCTGTACCAGGGTCACAAGAAGAGCCGTCAGTGCGGCGAAGTGTCCGATCTCGATGCCATTGCCCATGATGCTATGCACCTGCGTTTCAAGACTGATAGAGAAGAGTCGATGGACTACTTGAGGGAGTCCAGAAGGGATTTCTTCGACTTGGCGATCCCCTCTTCACTCATCTCAATGGGAATGTAATCCTCGGAGTGTTTGGCAAGGATGGTGGTGGCGATGAAGGTCTCACCCGGTTTCCAAACCCCTTCCGCCACAACGCCCTGACCCTCGCGGAAAAGATCGGGCAGCACGCCATCATAGAAGACGGGGATATCCTTCTGGCCATCGGTGATCAAAAAGCGAATCTGCAGCGTGCCTGAGGTTCGCTTCAGACTGCCCTCCTGCACCATGCCGCCGATTCGGATCTTGCGATCAGCCATTTTTGCCGATTGATCCTGGATCTCGGTGGGGGTGAAGAAGTAGACCAGTGCATCGGTGAACGAGGTGAACACCAACAGCCCAAGGGCACCCAGCACGGCAACCAGGGATCCCACCATCAACCACCGCTTGCGGTTGCTGGTCATGGGGGTGGTCTCTTGGGTATCAGGTGTCTCCGGAGTTGTCATCACTGCGCTCCCTGCGGTCGTGGCCAAAATCGTCCAGTCGCTGTTTCAACCCCTTGAGGCGCCAATGGCCCAGCAGTGTCAAACCGCCGTATACGAGTGCTGCCAAGCCATAGACGGCCATGACGTAGGGGGTGTAGTCGGGGGTAGGGGTGCCGTCAACCATGGTTCCATGCCTCCTCATCCTCCAGGCTCTCCACCCGTCGTCGTGTGGCAACCACGCGGGCGTTGAGTAGTACAAGATAGATCCCCAGCAGGATAAAGGCTGCAGACATTACCAGCAGCGGTGTCAGCAGTGGACCTTGAACCGAGATCTTGCCGGGGCCGTCAAAGGAGGCCGGTTGATGCAGCGTCCGCCACCAGGTGACCGAATAGTGGATGATGGGCAGATCGATGGCACCGATGATGGCCAGAACTGCGGTTGCTCGTGCCGCTTTGCCCTGATCGTCAAAGGCGTTGCGAAGCGCCATCAGACCCACATAGATGATCAAGAGTACCAGCATGGAGGTAAGTCGGGCATCCCATGCCCACCAGGCACCCCACATGGGCTTGCCCCAGATCGAGCCGGAGGCGAGGGTCACCGCTGAGAAGGCGGCTCCTACCGGAACGGCCGCCTCGGCCAGAATATCGGCTGTTTCGCTCTTCTTCCAGAGAAAGGCGATACTTGCGCCGGTGACGAAGAGATAGATCAGGAGGGACATCTTGGCCGACGGTACGTGGGCGTAAAGAATCCGAACGGAGTTGCCCTGCTGAAAGTCCAGTGGAGCCGCCAGAGACATCCAGAGCCCCACCGCCAGGAGTATGACTGTCGCCAGTCCCACCAGAAGTTGCCATTTGGCCAATCGTTGCATACCTGCTCCAACGTGCGTGTGGTGTGAAGGGAGATGGCCCAAATCGACGTTTTCCGTGTCGATCACTCCCATGCTCTGTTGTGGTATAGGAGAGAAACGTTCGCTTCCTCCTACATAGAACCCGCAACAGATGGTGACGGGAACCATCTATTGTGACCGAAATCGAGGCGGACAGGCAAGCGATGCCAACGACGTTGTGTATAGCAGGAGTGTATCAAGGGTGTAAATACTGGAGGGTGTGCGGTTGATAAACATGGAGAGTGCGCGGTGAGTGCACTCTCCATGCGTGCTGATCGGATAGGCCGTGGTCGGAACGCCTTAGTCCAAAGAGAAGAAGCGGATTCTATCCTGTAGTTTCTCGGTTTGCTGTGTCAGATGGTTGGCGACATCCGAGAGCTGACCGGCGGCTCCGGAATTTTGCTGAATCACCTGATCCAACTGCTGAATCGCCAGGTTAATCTGATCGGCTCCTTGGTGCTGCTCTTGAGAGCTGATGGAGATCTCCTGAACCAGATCGGCTGTTTTGCTGATCTCGGGCACCAGTTTATCCAGAAGGTCTCCGGCTTCATTGGCGATTCCCATGGTGTCGTTGGAGAGTTGGTTGATCTCCGCTGCGGCGAACTGGCTCCGCTCCGCCAGTTTTCGTACCTCCGCTGCGACAACGGCGAATCCTTTGCCGTGTTCACCGGCCCTGGCAGCTTCGATGGCGGCATTCAGGGCGAGCAGATTGGTCTGTCGTGCGATCTCTTCGATAATGGTAATCTTTTCCGTAATCTTACTCATCGCTTGCACCGACTCTCTGACGGCATGCCCCCCTTTGCGGGCGTCCTCTGCAGCCTGTTTGGCCATGCGTTCGGTGGTGACGGCGTTTTCTGAATTGTGTTGAATATTGGAGGACATCTCTTCCATGGCCGATGAGGTCTCTTCAACCGATGCGGCCTGATCCGAGGCGCCGTCGGCGACCCGCTCCGCACTCTCCCGAACGGCTCGCGCCTCATCAGCGACCTCTTCAGCGGTCCCGACGATCGAGTGTATGGTCTCCCGCAGCACCTTCACCATGTTCTGAATCGCCCCAAACACACCGAACGATTTACAGCCTAGCTCATAGGTGATGTTGAGTTCGCCTTCGGAAACTCTTCTGACAACGGTAAGGGCACGCGTTGGTTCACAGCCGAGATCGCGGTGCACTTTCAGTGAGATCAGAATTAACAGAACCAGACCGACCACGCAGACGACGACCGTGATGGTTACAAGACTCGTCAAAGAGTCAACGACCGACTTGGTGCGGCTGCTGGACTCCCCGGCCATCATGCCGACGCCCTTGTTCATCTGTTTGAGCAGTTTCATGTTGTTGACGATCAGACGCTGGTTCAGAGTTGCCTGATCGGGAGCCTTGCCATCGATTCCTTGGGTGATGTCCTGTTTGAACCCCTTCCAGATGCCACGCACCGTTTCCAGTTGCGCAGAAACCTCGGAGGAGGGTGTGCTCATTTGCAGCTCTTTGTTTTTTGGTCCTCGAACAAACTTGGCGGGCGCCGTTCCCCCGGTCATCAGACCTTGGAGTGTGGTCTCAAATGCCCACAGAGTGTCTCCAAGGCTCTTTTTGACCGCTTCATTGCCGGTGTTTTGATAGATGAAGAACTCTTTTGTCGCTTTCTGTGTCAGCATCCGTTGTCGGCCAGCCATATTGATGGTGGCGGCATCGCTGGCATCCAAACGATGTGACAAGATGAGTGTCCCCACATTCAGCAGTGTCTGAATGAGTAGAATCACGCCGATGATGATCATGGAAGGTTTGAGATCCATCTTCCACAAACTGGGATTGTCAACCCTGGTCATATACGCCCCCGTTAAGCAGATGTGCTTAACCCGGATCGTGTACGGTCCAGGTTAAAGCCTCAATCACCAGATCACTGCATGGAGATTCCCATACTCCATGCACGCGTGATTCAGTGGTGTCGCGTTGTGCACGTTATTTGGAAATCACTATGTTCTTGAAATTGGGTGGGTAGGAATGCGGTGAAGGTGCTGAGTAATGCTGAACATATTATATAATTATTATTTATAGCACAATGTAAAAATTCTATTACGATGGGTGTGCATGTCGGTTTTCCGAACACACGAAGAGTGTCGGAACCGGCATGATTCCAAACATGAATAGCTGTGAAACAAAGCGTGATGCAAATGTAAAAAAGCGAGACAAACGGACGCTACCGTCCTTCCCTGGTCACGGGGGTGGCTACTTTCCAGGAGGCATGATGCGGCCTTTGAGGCCG
This sequence comes from Magnetococcales bacterium, assembly GCA_015231265.1. Taxonomy (GTDB): domain Bacteria; phylum Pseudomonadota; class Magnetococcia; order Magnetococcales; family JADGBX01; genus JADGBX01. The sequence goes on from JADGBX010000048.1 coordinate 10,422, forward strand.
GAGACACGGTTGACGAAGGCCATAGCCCTGTCGGCCCGCGCATGGCTGGAGAAAGGACCGACTCGTACCCGGTAATAACTCTTGCCGTTCACTTCAACCGGGAGAACATAGGCCGGAAGCGACACCCCTTCAAAATCCATGGTCTCCATGCGCTGTTGCACGTTCCGGGCGTTCTGTGTATTGGAGAAAGAGCCCAACTGAACACTGTAACCACCACGGCTGCTGCTCTTCCGCTCCTGTTTGGGGGGAGGAACCGCTGCAGAGGGTTGGCGTGAAGAGGAGGAAGGTTCCACCGCCACCATGTCGGCAACGGAATCGGGGCGGCGGGTAGAGGTGATGCTCTGACGGCGAATACGGTCCCGACTGAGAGAGGCAGAAGAGGAAGCCGGAGAGCTGCTGACCGTTGTCGTGGGACGTGCCCTGCGTGCGGAGCCGGGGACCGGCCGCGGCTTCGGAACAGGCGGCGTGGCGCTGGGTTCGGTTTGAAGTGGAGGGTAGCGCTCGGCGACGGTTTCGGGGTTGGGACTCTTTTCCGGTGCCGTCTGCTCCGAATCCACGCCCGGTGTCCGGCGGGTAGCGGTGGGCGTGGAGACTTCGATCCAACCTTCGCTATCGGCTGGTGCGTCAGCTTTGGCATCAGGTGCCGTGCGGATCGCCTTTTCGCCCACGGAATGGGTAAAGGCCGGAGCTGGCGTTACTCGTGCAACACGCGGGCCGTCGACACCGGAGAGCTCGGCGATACCCAGCCGCTCTGGTGAGACGACGGTGCGATCAGCAACGCGCACGCTGTCGTTTCTGGAGCGTCCGGGGCCCCAGATCATGTTGAATCCAACCACCACGACGATAAGCATTAGAATCACGCCGCCGGCAACCAGAAAGAACTGCTGTTCGCGGGTTGCGGCGTGTGTACCGTCGCGGGTGGACGTCTGTTTTCCTCTTGACCGTCTCAAGGCTTTCCCCATACTCGAAATCATGGGTCTGCATCAGCGCACACCGTGCGGATCGTTTCTTATACCGGGTTTTGTGCCCATAAATCCAGAGACCACGTGATATGAAGCAATTTGCCCTCCTTACTCTGACCGGTCGTGATCAGCCGGGAATCGTTGCCAGGACTGCACGGGTTCTCTTTGAATCCGGATGTAACATCGAGGACTCCAGCATGACGCAGTTACGGGGTCAGTTTACCATCATGCTGGTCTTGGGTATGCCGGAAAAGGTGTCGGATGAGGAACTTCGACAACAATTGCAGGCGGTGGCGGGTGAGATGGAGCTGCTGGTGCATCTGAGCCGGATTGAGGATGTCCCATCTGCGGAACCGTCCGGGGAGGATGCTGATGCGTGTTATATCAACGTGCTTGGTGCCGATAAACCGGGAATCGTCTATCGGGTGACGCGGACGCTTGAGGAGGTTGGCGGCAACATCATCGATCTTCAGACCCAGACGTTGGGTTCGGCAGAGCGTCCGGTCTACGCGATGATCATCACGGCTGAGTTGGCGGCGGATGTGGAGCCGGTTCGGCAGAGGATGTTGGAGGTCGCTCGGGATCTTGGTGTTGAGATTACCGTCAGGGATGCCGATGCGCCTCCTCTGTAGGAGGCGTTTGGTATTATTCGGCGTTCAGAGACGTTTCCTCTCACTGGATTGAACACTACCCATGGCCATTCTGGATATTCTCACTTATCCCAACGACACTCTGCGTGAACCCTGTGAACCGGTGACGGCCTTTGCCGATCCGGCATTTCAGACCTTTGTCGATGATCTCCTGGAGACCATGCATGCAGCTCCCGGCTGTGTTGGCATCGCCGCACCCCAGGTGGGGATGCTCAAAGAGCTGCTGATCATGGATTGCAGTCTGACCAGGAAGCCGCCCAAAGGGCATCACGGATTACAGGTGGTGTGCAACCCGGTGATCCTGGACTGGTCCGGCATGGAAGTGGCGCGGGAAGGGTGTCTGTCGCTGCCCGATTTTACCGGCAACGTGATGCGGGCACAGGATGTATCCGTGCAGTTTCAGGATCGACACGGAGAGGAGATCGCCATGAACATGCAGGGGTTCGAGGCGCGGGTGATCCAGCACGAAATGGACCACCTGGAAGGTCGCCTCTTCATCGATCGTGTCATCAGCCGTAAGGCGGATATCTTCAAGCGTAAAGTGTACGGTAAGGCGCGACGCTGAATCGATCCACACTGTATCGTGTCGTGTGCAGACAGATGTCCGTTACATCAACGTATACCGTTTTCGTTGAAGAATTTCTTGTAACGCATGTCAAAACGGTTGATGTGTGAGAAGAGCCAGTCCAGCAGATAGAACTTCATATCCACCACGTACATGGCCTGCCCCTCTTCCAGCTTGGCATTGAGTTCTTTGATTTTAGAGATGAACTCACGGTGTTGAGCGACATGCTCGCTCATTTCCGGATAGTTGAGCCGCCGCATCTCCTGCTCCTCATCCCGAAAGTGTGACTCGGTATAGTTGAGGAGAAAACCGATGATGCTGCGGATATCCTTCCAGTCCTTATCTGTCGGTTTCCGGGTGGTCAGCTGCTCGACCAGATCGTGAAAGCGAATGATCTCATCGAGAATCTTCTGATGCGCCCGGTTGAACTTGGTTACACCGACATCGTTGAGTTTTTTTTGCAAGCTCTGACGATACTCGGATCCTGATATATTTCTTGCTTTCGAATACACGGGTAGACTTCTCCTGTTCTTTGAGTCAGAGGTCCACGCCCAAACAAAACACGCCACAGGTGTTGCTATGACAGCAGTACGACCTGACAGCGCATTTCCCCACCCCTAAGACTTCAGTGCCATTGTTATGGTACGACAAAAAACTTCGGAACGTCCGTAAGGTTACGGCAGCCGTCCCGCGTGATCACCACCACATCTTCCAGACGGACGCCACCCATGTCAGGGTAGTAGAGTCCCGGCTCAACAGTGACCACGTGCCCCTCTTTGAGGGTCTGATCGACACGGCTGATGCGTGGAGCTTCATGGATCTCCAGGCCGAGGCCGTGTCCTGTTCCGTGAAAGAATCCCCCTTGCCGTCCATCCTTCGTCGGTCCTGTGGGATAACCGGCTTCGGTCATCAGATCGGTTAGCTCCTGGTGGATCTCCTTACCGGAGGCACCGGGACGAACTCTTTCAAATGCCCGTTCCTGGGCTTTTTTGACTGTTTCCCACGCCACGCGCACCCGTTCCGAGGGGTTCCCGCGCACCACGGTACGGGTCATATCGCCGAAGTAGCCGCTCTTCTCCACTCTGGGAAAGACGTCCAGAATCACCGGCCAGTGTGCGCGTAGAGGACCGTGTCCAACCTCGTGGGGGTCGGACGCCTGCTCGCCACCGGCAACGATGGTGTGGGCCGGCAGAGCCCCGGCTCGGATCAGCGTGGCGTTGATCTCGGCCCGCACCCGTTCACTGGTCAGTACGGCGCCGTCCAGATGTAGCATTCCGTCGGCTGCGATCGTTGAGGCGGAGATCATCGTGATGCCTGCCATCATGCCCTGGCCGGTGATGCGCAGAGCCTCTTCGATGTGGGCCACCTCCTGGGCACTCTTCAGAGCTCTTTGCGGCCAGAAGGTTCCCTTTTTCGCTGCCAGGGAGATGCCGAGGCGGCGCAGTCTGTCTCCAAGATCTAGAGGGAAGTCCTGGGGAACCTGAACCGATTCCACACCCTTCTCATTGAGAAAGTGGGCGATCAGAGTTGATTGGGCGGCGCTTTTGCCGTTTCTGTCACCGTCGAAGCTTTTGCGGATGTCATCCCAGTCGTGCACCTCATCCACAGTGGCCACACGGCGCGTTCTATCGATCTCCAGGGCCGAGGTGACGATGTGGGTGCGTCCATCGGCTTGCTGCAGAAATAGATAGGGGTCCGGGGCAAAGAGCCCGGTTGCATAGAGCATATCCGCCGAGCGTTCGCTATCGGCGTAGATAAGGCGTGCGTTCTCGTCAGTCACTCCGACAAGCTCCCGGATAACGTTATGGCCATCATATATGTTTGGATAAAAAGTGTTATGATTATTGTGTCAGGCGAATGACTTCCCGGACCAGTTTTTCAATACCCTCACCCACGGCACCGATGCTGGCCTGGCACATGTAAGCAGCTGTCGTGACTACTTTATTGGCGCTGTCGACGACAATTTCGTCAACGTGACTCTCCTGGTGGACGTTGCCCATGGTGCGAATGGCACCGGCTGTCCCTTCATCATCGCCGATGGTCAGCGTGACACCCTTTTCGGAAAGAATTTTCGAAAGCACCGCCGGGGCGATGCAGAGGGCGCCGATGGGTTTCCCCTGATCATGCATCGCCCGGACCAGGGCGGCAAGATCCTCGTCCACTGTGGCGTCGGGTCCGTCGAAAGCGACCGTGGAGAGATTTTTGGCAGCTCCGAAACCGCCGGGAATGATCAGGGCGTCAAGGTCGTCGGCCCGGGCGGAAGCGAGATCGCTGATTTTGCCACGTGCTATACGGGAGGCCTCGACAAGCACATTGCGGGTTTCGCCGGTTTCGTCTCCGGTCCGGTGGTCGATGACATGGTGTTGTGGTTTGTCCGGAGCCATGCAGACCGCTTCGGCACCTGCACGATCCAGAAAAAAGAGCGTCAGGGTCGCTTCGTGAATCTCCGCACCGTCATAGACGCCGCATCCGGAAAGTACCACACCGATCCGTTTTCCCGCCATGTCATCAACTCCTCGACTCTGTCACATGACCTGTCAGGGATCCTTCCCAACACTTCGGAGCAGCTCCATCCACACCGAATGATCCTGTCGTTACTGTTTCGAACAGCATGCGTCCATTCAAGGATAACGACTCAGAGATAGTGTACACCAGATAAGGGCTCAGGAGCGCTCTTTTTGATAGGGAACACCAAACCAGTTGGCGTATTTTTTACCGGTTTTGGCTTTATTCTCCTTAAAGTAGCCGTCGCTGAAATCGCGCCGCATGCCACCCATTAACGCCTTCATGAAGAAATAGCCGACCAGAAGCAGGGGGATGAAATTCAGGTATTCCATGATTTTCCATATCCTTACACTGCTTGAAGAGGGACGCATCCTCTCTTCGGGGATAGAGTGTGTGCTGTCGAATCATCAACAAGGAAGCAGTGAGCATATCGCCCCGAGTGAGATTCCCTAACTCTCTAGAAATAGAACACCTCCGGCGAATGTGCAACCGGAGGTGTTCAAATCAGGCGCTGATTCCGTCGATCAGACGACGGAGAGGGATGTGACATCCCAAGGGATCAGCAGGGAATTACATACCCATGCCGCCCATGCCGCCCATGCCGCCCATGCCGCCCATATCAGGGGCTGCTGCAGGGGCATCATCCTTGGGCAGTTCGGCAACCATCGCCTCGGTGGTGATCATCAGGCCGGCGACGGAGGCCGCAGCCTGAATGGCGCTGCGCACCACTTTGGTGGGGTCGATGACGCCACGGGAGACCAGATCCTCGTAGGTGTCGGTGGCGGCGTTGTAGCCGACGCTGACGGTGGATTCGCCCAGCACCTTGTTGACCACGACGGAGCCTTCACCACCGGCGTTCTCGGCGATGACGCGGATGGGATCTTCGATGGCGCGACGGACGATGCGCATGCCGCGCACCTGGTCGTCATTGGCCAGTTCCACGGAGTTCAGGGCAGTCTGGCAGCGCAGAAGCGCCACACCACCACCGGGGACGATGCCCTCTTCGACGGCAGCGCGGGTGGCGTGCAGAGCATCGTCAACACGATCCTTACGCTCTTTCACTTCCACCTCGGTGGCACCGCCCACTTTGATCACCGCCACACCACCGGCCAGCTTGGCCAGACGCTCCTGGAGCTTCTCGCGGTCGTAGTCGGAGGAGGTGTCTTCGATCTGCTTGCGGATCTGACCGACACGGGCCTGGATGTTGTCGGAGTTGCCGGCACCGTCGACGATGGTGGTCTCTTCTTTGCTGATCACCACCGATTTGGCGGTTCCCAGCATCTCCATGGTGACGCTCTCAAGGGTGACGCCCACATCTTCGGAGATCACGACGCCACCGGTGAGGATAGCGAGATCTTCAAGCATCGCTTTGCGGCGATCACCGAATCCGGGCGCTTTGACGGCGCACACTTTCAGTCCACCGCGCAGCTTGTTGACCACCAGAGTGGCCAGGGCTTCGCCCTCAACGTCCTCGGCAATGATCAGCAGGGGACGGCTGGATTGAACAATGCTCTCCAGGATCGGCAGAAGCTGTTGAAGATTGCCCACCTTCTTCTCAACCAGCAGCAGGAAGGGGTCGTCCAGCTCCACCAGCATCTTGTCGGGGTTGGTGACGAAGTAGGGGGAGAGGTAACCACGGTCGAACTGCATACCCTCAACCACGTCCAGGGTGGTTTCGAGACCTTTGGCCTCCTCGACGGTGATGACACCCTCTTTACCAACCTTGTCCATGGCTTCGGCGATCATTTTGCCGACTTCCATGTCGCTGTTGGAGGAGATGGTCCCCACCTGGGAGATCTCCTGCGATGTGGTGACCTCCTTGGAGAGCTTTTTCAATTCGTCTACAACAGCCTGGACGCCAGCGTCGATGCCTCGCCGCAGATCCATGGGGTTCATGCCGGCGGCAACCGCTTTCATGCCTTCGCGAATCAGGCCCTGGGCCAGCACGGTGGCTGTGGTGGTGCCGTCGCCAGCTTCGTCGGCGGTCTTGGAGGCTACTTCACGCAGCATCTGAGCGCCCATGTTCTGGAACTTGTCTTCCAGTTCAATCTCTTTGGCA
>JADGBX010000049.1 GCA_015231265.1 Magnetococcales bacterium
TATTGTCTGCGGCGCGCAAATCCCGAACCGCTTTGGCACGGGCCTTTCTGACTCTGCTTTTCTGAGTATGAAGATTGCGTCGGTACAGATTGGCAGCGCGAAGAGTCAGATCGTGAGCTTTGAGGTTGGCCTGATAGATCTTTTTTCGTCCAGGGTCCGTCTCACGACGCAGCTCCTCTTTTGCCTCGCGATTGACCACACGTGTCTTTTCGGTGATCTTGTTCAAGCGGGGAAGATAGTTGTCATCCACCTGACTGATATAGCTGTCCTGAATGTGGATGATCATTTCTAGAAGCACCACATGCATGCCGTAATACCGTTTGGCGAAGTTGAGATCTTCGCCACTCTCCCGGGTAAGCTCCATCAACCGGGATGTGATACCCTTAATACTGTCGAATACCACCGTCATCTGCAGAATATCATCCGCATCCACCCGCGTGAGCAACACCTCCACCTGCTCTGCAGTCATCTCTATGCCATAGTGACGCAGCTCATTGGCAAAGCGCTCTTGGACGACGACGAGATCGTTCTCATAGGTAAGAATAGTAACTTTTGCATCAGCAATCTTGGTGTCGTATCCCGCTTTTGTGGTTTGGTATATATGCTCGGTGGGTGCGCCTGCCCTCTGCTCTTTATAGTGGGCGATGGCATCCTTCTCCTGCTTGATCTTGCCTTTGATCGAGGCGACGTGCTCTTGCCATTCACTGAGATTTCTTTCCGAGAGAATGATGGAGAGCTTCTCGAGTATGTCGTTGAAATCCCCCTTCAGTGAGCGCTGAGAATCACCCAGGAGGGCAAAGCGAGGCGCAGTCTCCTGTTTCTCCTTGATCGCTACAGCCTTCTCAAGCTTGGGAAGAGACTCATTCCAGATCTCTTGAAATGCGTCCGGTTCATACTCAAGAACACTGCGGTTTGGATCTCTGTTTTCCGGGACTCTGAGCGTCTCTGGACCAGAACTGCCCATACCCAAGGTGGTGGCCTGACACCCAACCAACGACATGGAGATCAGGAGAATCAGTAGACGGAGAAGACGCAGATCAAACATGGAGGTTACTCCAACGCTTTGGTTGAAAAACGGTTCCTATCAAGAGTGAATATAACAGACTTGCCGCACCATTTCCCGGTCAGAAAGTAGTTGATGATTCACATCCTCCTTGTCCCATTTATCGACACTTTGCAGTATACTCCATGGAACTTGACGGTGGTTTAGGGACTCCATGATTGATGAAGAAGGGATTCACGATCAATAACCAGAACGACAATAAACCCCGTTCCCTTTCCGTATTAACAGGAGATTATGGCATGAATACGTTCGAAGAGGTGATCCGGTTTGCCATCAAACACGAAGAACATGAAGAGGCATTCTACCGCACCATGGCTGAGCGTGCTGAAAATGCAGATCTGAAGGAGCATCTCTTAGAGCATGCCCGTCAGGAGGTTGACCATAAACAGCGACTCATGGACATTCTCACCAGCGGATCCACCCCATCCGGAGACGGACGACTTCCCGATTCTGATCTGAAAATATCCGACTATGCACTGGCTGTGGAGCCCATCGATACGGAGAACATCGGCTATCAGGATGCGTTGGTTCTAGCGGCCAAGCAGGAGCGCGAAGCAGAGCGTCTCTATCGAGATATGGCTGCACGTGTTGAAGACGCCAAGATTAAGGAGCTTTTCCTGTTTCTTGCAGAACAGGAAGGGAAACACCGCAACGCTCTGGAGAAGGAGTTCGATGATCTTCAGGAAGAGAATTGATGGGCAAGTGATCGAAGATCACAACGTGCCGTTTTGATCCTTCCGCCTATCCATCATCATGATCGTACATGGAGAACTCGATTTATTCTTCATGTACGATCACGTTCTATTGCTGTTCGATACCGACGAGATGATGAGCAGTTATAGGCTCATCACTCTCCTTGAGCGAAACGGTCACCGAACTCTCAATGGTTACGTGTTCCCGAATCATACGATAGGTCGCATCACTGATAAGAATGCCACCGATCTCAGCGTGATTTTCCAGCGCCTGAGCAAGAATTACATTTTTACCAAGTACTGCGATCTGGCCCAGGTTTCCTCTGTCTCCCGCCATGCTTCCAAGTACAACATAGCCTGAATGGATACCGATTCTGACCTGGAGCTGCTGCCTGGTCTTGTTACGAAAGAGTGGGAACTCCTCTTGAGTGATTTCCATCGCGGCCTGTGCTGCATGAAGCGCTCCCTCACGCTGGCCGAAAAAAGAGGCACTCACCGTATCACTGTTGAATTGATCAACAGTTCCTACATGCTTCATGATGATCTCACGCACACAATTCTGAAAATCATTCAGTACTTTGACCACTTCTTTGGGGTTCAGGCTCTGGGTGTGTTTGAAGAAACCGGCGATATCGACGAACAGGACGCTGCGGAACTGTTCATCTCCAACATCATCATCTGTGTCGCAAGAGATAAAACGGCGGATCGCATTCTCTCCCAATCCGTAGCCCCGTAGCGCCCCCGCTCTGTTTTCAAGCCGCGATTCGACCAATACCCGCTCCACTTCGGCCACAATTCTGTCGGCAGAGAACGGTTTTGCCAGGAAAGACTCGATACCAATCGAGCGAATCTTCACAAGATCGGTCTTGGTGTTGTGTCCCGTAACGAACATGACGGGGAGGCTAGACCGGTCCTTACCCTTTTCGCGGAGACGGAGGGCGAGCTCTACACCGTTGAGGTGGGGCATTTCATAATCTGTGATCAGCAGGTCGTAGATATTTCCCATGGCCATGGCAAAGGCTTTGGCGCCGTTTTCCGCCTCATCGACGTGAAATCCCTGCGCTCTAAGGGCGGTGGAGATCATGGTTCTGACCGGCTCACTATCCTCGGCCAGAAGAATACGCTCGAAGCGTCGTCGTTCCAGTACGCCGCCAAGGAGCCGTTTAACGCGACTAAGAACTTCAGGAACGATAATCGGCTTCGCAATGAAATCATCCGCTCCTGACTCAAACCCTTTCTGAATGACTTCCTCTGAAGTATGAGACGTCAGCAGGGCAACCGGAAGATCACCGATTTCGCTGTTTTTAATGCTTTTGCACAGTGAGAGACCATCCATACCGGGCATTTCAATGTCGGAAAGCACGAGATCCAGGTTTTCGCTATCCACGATCTCCAGCGCTTCCTGTCCATCCCACGCCTGGATCACATGATACCCCTCCTCCTCCAACGGACCGACAAGTATTTTATGAAAGAGATCACTGTCATCAACGTAGAGAATACGTTTTGCAGGGGCAAAGAAGTCTTCCAACACCTGCTGAACATCATCCGGTGTAAATGGAAGAGACAGAAAACGATCCGCTCTGTGATTGATCGCTATCTGACGAATCCGTGGATCACCAGAGAGAAAGATTACGCGCGTGTCGTGGAGTGAATCGGTCTCTTTGATGCGTTCGCACACCTTGGTGCCACGAGCATGGGAGAGTTCCGTGCGCAGGAACACCAAATGGGGTGTGCCGGCAACGATCTTATCGAAAAAATCGTCTTCAGAAGAGTGAATGGTTTCTACGGCGAATCGATCCCCGTCTGCAGTCATGACACCGCGGAGGACTGTGTCGATGGTCCGAGAGTCCGTCAAAATGACGACGCGGACTTGCTGACGCTCTTCAACGGTATCATTCATTGGGAAGGTCTCCAATGCACATATTTCAGACTATTGATTGTATTGTGAAATACATAGTTAATTCGTGTGGAAAGGAGCGTGACTGCACTTTTCAAAAGGCTGAAAAGAACCCTGTTTCCTTTTTCCCAGTGGTGCTGATAAGAAGTACTGCCAACAGTAAGCAGACTCTTGGCTGCGGATAATAACTACCCTTTCAACAATATCATGCTCGTTGCCACAATCAACGTGAACCCATGCCATTCTGTTTTACACAACTACAGGAGCAACCAAACAGCACTTGCGCCACTAAAGGAGAGCACCAGGCTCCTGCTCCACTGTTGATTGATATGCGGGATAAGAAAGCCGGAAGCCACCATCCCGATCCAGATGACGGGAATGAAGAGCAGGCCAGCGACGAGTTCCCGCATATTGAAGCGATCGATAAGATGCAGAAAAGGGAGTGTTGTCAGGATGCTGATAGTGAAATAGGCATTCAGAGTGCCTCGCAGTTTCGGACCTGGCCAATTCTGGCTGAGAAGCGCCAAGGGAGGACCACCCGCAGAGGTGGTTGTTCCTGCAATGCCGGATACGAGTCCTGTGATCAGAATCGAGCGACGTCGAACCTCGACTTTCCATCCTGAAAGACTGATCAAAACGCCCATCATGACGATCAGACCAACCAGCATCTCCATGCTCTCGACATCCAAATCTTTCAGAATAGTGAGACCGATCACCATTCCAGGCACCCGGCCAATGGTAGCCCAGCCGACAAAAGCGGCATCGACACTCCCCCTCTCTCTCCACCAGACATGGAGGGTGATGAAGAGTGCAGCAAACATGCTTGCTCCAGGCAGAAGTGCCGGATCAGTAGTAACCAGAATGGGGGCAACGACCAGGGCAGAACCAAAGCCGATGGTTCCCTGAATCAAAGCGCCCGCAAACATGGCGATCAATGCAGGTGTGAGCACAAGGATCTCGTGAAGAAGCGTTTCAGTCATCGCCGTTGAACAGTGTCGGTTCCGAATCACGGTTGTCGGATGTTGCCGTGATGGTGAGAAGAGTGGCGTACCATCGTGACGATTTGATAATCACTCACTAATTATACACTAAATTTATCAGCAAATCATGGTGCAGCAAAAATGCCGTGAAAATAATGGCTATGGTGCCGCACATTGTGACAGATATGTAAAAAAACACATCTTGAGAGCATTTCTTCTTGCCAAGATCTACGAGGAATTGTAGTTAATGGTTCCATATTTATTTCTAAACGGAACGCACACAACACGATGTCTGTCCCAAAAGGAGCAGAAATGCTTGCTTATTCTGACGTAAGGCGGCAAGCATGGCAGGAAAGGATGCGGTTGCTCCATTGATGGAGTCACCAAGTGTTCACAAAAGCGAAGAAGCGGACAGACTCACAACCGTCTACAAGGGCTTGGAAAACAATGGCGAGACAGAGTAATTCCAAAAAGGGCAAAAAGGGTAAAAACGCTAAACGGGCAAAAGCTCCGGCCATGACCAAGGCTGAGAAGGCTGCCGCCAAAGCTGAGAAACAGCGCTTGAAAGAGGAAGCTGCTCTTCTCGCTGCTGAAGAGGCTGCTGCCATCGAGAAAGAGAACCAGAAGATGGCCTCCAAGTCGGAGACCGCCCTTCATGGCGCTGCCGAGAAGGGTGATATCGCCACCGTCAAGAAGCTTCTCAAGAAAAAGATTAACGTCAATGGTCTCGATATTGAGAACAAAACGGCTCTGCAGAACGCCGCCAAGAACGGCCACACCGAAATCTGCAAACTGCTCCTGAAAGCAGGCGCCGAAGCCGATTTGCCCGACCTTAAAGGTCGTACACCTCTTCAGGAAGCCTCCAAGAAAGGTTTCCCCGAGATCGTTCAGATGCTCCTCAAGAAGGGTGCTAAAGCTGACCGCATCGACACTAAAGGTTCTTCCGCTCTGCACGAATCCAGCAAGAAGGGCCACTCGGAGATCATGGGCGCTCTGGTCTCCAGTGGTGCTGACAAGCTTCTCCATCAGCAGAACTACAAAGGTCTCTCCCCTCTGCATGAAGCTGCTCGTAAGGGCCAGGAGACGCTGGTTGACAATCTTCTCTCCCTCGGGGCCGATCCCGACACCCGTGATATTCACGGCAACCGTCCTGCCGTTCTGGCCCACGCCTTCGGCTTTGGAGACCTCGCTGCCAGCAAGCTGGGTGGTCTGAACGAAGAAGAGCTGGCCGAGTCAGCCAAGATCGCCTACATCGAAGAGACAAAAGAAGCTGCCAAAGACATGGCTCGCGCCAACGCCACAGAGATGGGTCGTCTGATCCCCCTCAAGTCTGAGGTGAAAGGTGCTTCCGAAGCGGCTGTCGCCGTCTTCCTGGCCAAGCTGAAAGATGGCGCCTCCAACGAAGAGATCGATACCTCTTCCAAGCAGGCTGCTGAAGCTTTCATTGAGAACTTCAACGCTACCCACGACCCCAAGGGCAACCCTCTGACCGAGGAAGAGCTCGCTGCCCGCGAGGCTGAAGCTGATGAAGCTGCTGAGGCCGGTGTCGTGTTGGAGCCTGCTGAAGTCGACATGCCTTCCGAAGAGATGGAAGAAGCAATCCAGGCTGCTGCCGACAAAGTCGAAGAGGTTGCCAAGGCTGCTGCTGAGAAGGTTGAAGAGGTCGCTGAGGCTGCTGCCGATAAGGTACAGGTTGCTGAAATCGAAGCCACCCAGGAAGTTGAAGCCGCTATCGAAGAGGCTGCTGAAGAGGTTGGTAAAGCGGTTGAGGAAGCCACTGAATCAGTCGAGCCTGCTTCTGATGATGATGACGAAGACGACGACGAAGATGAAGTCGATGCCATCACTCAGCGCGTCCAGGAACTTCAGGAAGAACAGGAGATCCTCAAGAAAGCTGCTGTCATCATGAAGAAAGGCAAAAAGGGCAAAAAGAAGAAAAAGAAGTAATGCTCCTTGAACGTTTCCTGCTGCTGACATCTGTCAATAGACGGCAGCAGCAGGGAAAATGGAGAGCGGAGCTTGAAACAAGTGATATTTCAAGCAGACGCACATGAACACGGATGGTTCTACACCCCGGCACTTCGGTGACCGGGGTGTTTTTTTGATCATTATCTCTCAGGACTTCCCTTTGATGGCGATACCGGGAATCGGTTTCATCCCTTCCCGAACCGGCATGTTCGCGGCTGCCTTCTTCATGCCGTGATCAAAAGCAGGTTCAATCGGGAGGGTACCTTCGAGATAGAGCTGAACGGCTTTATCAGGATCTGTCTCTGTCGTTGCCAGGGCTTTTGTCCCTTTTTTCGCAAGACGATCTTCCAACCAGGTAGCCATTTTGATTGAGATCAGAACATCGACACCATCAAGAGGGTGCTCTTCGTTAATGTCTGCCTGATGGAACACCTGTTCTTGTGTAATATCGATGATTTCCCGCCCAAGAATCTCTTTCTCGGAGGTTTCGTAGATCCAAAAGCGACGACATTTTCCAGGATGCCCGGTAATGCTGTGTCGGTTTTGACTGGTCAGAGCAATCTTCATCGTCAATACTCCTTGTGTAAGTTATCTGTGATCTTTGGATGCATCTTTGAACGACTGGTTCATCCTGACATGCAATTTGCTGCGTCGATAACGCAGATCGGAGCGAACAGTGACCCGTCCAGTTCCCAGGCGATCATCTATTCTCCTGATCACACTTTCAGTCTTCACTCTTGTTGCATGTTCCGTGCTCTATCATGGGGTCCAGCAGTCCCATGCTGCTTCCTCCAGCAAAGAGATGAGAATCATCATGCTGGCCGGTTCGGCAAATACCGGTTTCTGGCCTATTGTCGAACGCTTTGCCAACGCTGCGGCCCAAGATCTCGGAGTGCACTTGGAAATTATCCATTTCCATTCAAATCCGGTCCTTATGCAACAGAGGATGACGGCGCTTCTTGAATCCCCTGAAGGGCAGCACCCGGATGGCATCATTTTCTACAACTACAAACGCCGCGGTGGTGAACTCCTGAAACTGGCCGAGAGGTATCGGATTCCATCCATTCTCTACAACGCCGGTTTTCATAACGATCAAAATATGGGGGCTCCTCGTGAACGTTTCCGCTATTGGATCGGAGAGATTCTCCCTGATGATCACGCAGCAGGAGCCTTATTGGCTGAACGGTTGGTGACTTTGGGTCGCGAACGTTTTCTTATTCCTGACTCGTCGCACCTTACCCTGGTTGCTCTTGAAGGTAACCGAACATCAACAGCCAACCATAAGCGAGTGCAGGGACTCCGACGTTATCTTGAGACTCAGCCAGATGTGAAACTGGCCCAGTTATTTCACTCCAAATGGAAACGTTCCCTGGCATTCAGCGCTTTTTCCATGGCAATGTTACGTTATCCAACCACAACGCTCTTCTGGACCGCTTCCGACTCCATGGCGCTAGGAATAATGGATGGTGCCAGAGAGAAGGGGTGGATCCATGGTCAAAATTTTCTCACAGGAGGAATCGACCTCCTTCCTTCAATACAACCCCATATCGATCGTCAAGAGTTAGCCGTCTCAATTGGTGGCCACTACGCTGAAGGGGCCTGGGCACTTATCGCCCTGTTCGACTATTTGAAAGGGCTGGATTTCATGCCAATTCACGGCGTTCGCATGAGATCTACCATGGTTGCTGTCGGTCCAGAAGAGAGGGAGAAGTGGAATTTGCTGTTTCTCCTGGATAAAAGAAACCTGGATGCTTTTGATTTCAAAAAACTATCCAGGCACTATAACGGGAAACTGGAGCACTACAAGCTTGATGCCGGATCTCTTTTTGATCAATTGGCAAACGTCAAGAATAGTGAGGAGTGACCCATCATAAACATGGTTGAGGTATGGTTGACAGCATTTGCAACACACATCAACAGGCACGCTTTCTGCATTATGTGAATTTCTGAAAGGGGTCAGCAACAAAATCCTGACGTTTACAAAGGCAACTGCTGGCTCTACAACCAACTGATTCGCTGACTCTACCAACCAAATACACTCTCTCACCTTGGTGAGAGAAATGGGTGCCATATCATGATGAAAAGAATGAAACAGACTGTTTTGATTGCAATTACTGCTCTGCTTCTCACAGGGTGTTACATGCAGAGAAACATGCCATCCCAGGTGGGTTCACTGCCTCCGGCTGAGTTGCGAGAAGTCAATGATGCAAATCTCTGTTACAGCTTTTCGATGGAGAACTATCGGACGCACGGTATTCTGATGGAGGTGTTCCGCCGCTATCAGAACAATCCCAATCTCTGTAAGGACTACTACTACCCTGTTCAGAGCCGCAGCACGCTCTATGACCACAATGAACTGGTCAAGGTTGAGTACGAAGCGTTTTTGAACAGCATGAAACGGTAATTGCTAGGTCGAGAATAAGGTGTGGTAGGGAGATCAGATTCACTTGCGTCTCCCTGCCGCCTTTTTCAGGACAGGATCGTTACTCAATCCTGTTCATCCAACCAAGCCATCTGAATCGCTTCAAGAATCTTCTCATTGCACCGTTCCGGTGTATCATCGAACTCCGGGAGTTCCAACACCCACTGCATCAGGTCGGTAAAACGCACTGAAAGCGGGTCCACGTCCGGCTTCGAGTCATAGAGTTCGATAGCGATATCGTTGACATCAGTCCATTTCACGGTACTTACCTCGTTTTTTTGTCTACATAGATGTTGAGGGAGTATTCGGGAATGGTCACCTCAATGCCGTCCAGTTCATCCGTCACCTCAATCTGACAGCCCAACCGACTGGTGGCCGTGAGACCGAAGGCCTGATCGAGCCGATCATCCTCCTCCTCTTCAGGCTCCTCAAGTTTGTCATACCACTTGGGATCAACGATCACATGACAGGTTGAGCAGGCCAACGATCCCTCACACGCTCCCTCAAGAGGGATATCGTTGCGGTGCGCTGCTTCCAGCAGATTGGTCCCCTCTTCCACCTCGACGGTGACGTTCATGGGGTGAAATGTGACTTTCGGCATGGTGGTAAACTCCAGGGAGTATCTCTCGTTCAACCCCATGAACGCTTCACGTTCTGGGATAGGGTTTCAGGCCCGTGTTTCTAGGGCGTGTCTTCAATGAGAACGAATCCGCGTTTGTGACTGAAAATGCAGCAGGCAAGGCGTGAGGAACGCGGTTTGGCACGGCCAAATGAGCGACGAACAACGCAGCATGGTGCGTTTTCAGGCCAAACCCGAAGGGCTGGCGGTACGCCAGCGCGGTTTTGGGCTCATTGAAGACACGCCCTATTCAAACTCTTCGATCTTATGCCCCGCCATTGCTTTTTTGATACCGGCATCCATGCGACGTTGTGCAAACACCTGTGTCGCTTTGTCCAGCGCCTCCACAGAGCGGTTGATGGTTTGTGGGTCGGTTTCGGAACGCGTTGTACGCACATGATCCATGGCAGCGCGAACCTGCTCTGTCTCCGCCTCATCAAGCAGAGCCCCATCTTGTGACAGCGCAGCTTCCAGGGCATCCAAGACCCGATCGGCTTCAACCCGTGCTTCACTGAGCATGCGGGCTCGAATATCCTCTTCACCATGTTCCAGAGCATCCCGAAGCATTGTCTCGACCTCTTGGTCACTCAGGCCGTATGAGGGTTTAACTTCAACGGATTGCTCGATACCTGTGGTCTGTTCCGTTGCCGTCACTGTCAACAGACCGTCGGCATCCACTTGAAAAGCGACGCGAATGCGTGCAGCACCAGCCACAAGGGGAGGAATACCACGCAGGGTGAAACGAGCCAGGGAGCGGCACTGCTCCACCATCTCCCGTTCACCCTGAAGTACGTGAATTGCCATGGCGGTCTGGCCATCCTTGAACGTCGTAAACTCCTGGGCCATGGCAGTGGGTATGGGGCTGTTGCGGGGGACAATCTTCTCAACCAGGGATCCCATGGTTTCCAGACCCAGTGAGAGTGGTGTCACATCCAGCAGCAGCATGTCCGAACGACGGTTGCCGGAGAGCAGGTCCGCCTGATGTGCAGCACCCAGGGCAACTACCTGATCCGGATCGAGATCGGCCAGGGGCTTCTGTTTGAAAAGAGCCTCGACAAACGCACGAACGGCAGGAACCCGCGTGGATCCTCCCACGAGGACCACGGCATTGAGATCTTCAGGTCTAACCTTTGCATCTTTCATCGCCCGACGGCAGGGCAGACCCGTTGCCTTTACCAGTGAAGCGATCGCTGCTTCAAACTCCGAAAGCGTGACAGTACGACGAAAGCTGGATCCGTCATCTAGGGTGACCTCAACAGATGCGGAGTCGTTCTCCGTCAGGCTCTCCTTAGCGGTGCGCGCAGCCCTGTTTGCACTCTGAATCAGAGCGGGAGAGGGTGTCTCAACACCGATCTCATCCAGAAAGATCCGGGCAAGAGCGTGGTCGAAATCGTCCCCACCCAGCGCAGAGTTGCCACCGGTGGCCATCACCTGAAACACCCCCTGGCTCAGCTTGAGAATGGAGATGTCGAAGGTGCCGCCTCCCAGATCATAGATGGCAACCGTTCCCTCTCCGCCCTCTTCCAAGCCATAAGCAAGGGCAGCGGCGGTGGGTTCATTGACCAGACGAAGAATATCCAGACCCGCGAGACGTCCGGCATCTTTGGTGGCTTGACGCTGCGCATCATCGAAGTAGGCCGGTACCGTGACCACAGCGCCGAACAGTGCGCCTCCCAGGGCTCCCTCTGCTCTCCGCTTTAAACTCTTGAGAATCTCAGCCGACACCTCAACAGGCGACTTGGCTCCCTGTCCGGTGACGATGCGAACCATACCGCCCTCCCCGGTTTCCAGAGCGTACGCTGTGCGTTCTCCCTCTTTGGCCATATCCTCGACACCACGGCCCATGAACCTTTTCGCCGAAGCGATGGTGTCTGCCGGATGGCTAGGCGCCCGTTCAGTGGCTGCATCGCCTACCAGGATCTCCTCTCCTGCACCATAGGAGACGACCGATGGGAGTGAGGCTCTACCTTGGTCATCGGGAATACAGAGAGGCGTACCCTCCTGGGTCACGGAAGCCACCAGTGAGTAGGTGGTTCCAAGATCGATCCCTACAACCCGCTTGAGATCCCCTGCCTGCTCTTCATGGGGCAGGCGGGACTCCCCGGGTTCGGCAATGTCGAGAAGGACGTCCATGGTGCTTCCTTATTCCAGTGATTCTTCTGCTTTGAAAAGGAGAGTGGGTAGAATGGCGTGTGGTTCAAACACTGGGTGAATGGGGCAATTATCCCATCTCTTCGAACAGCGCCTCTTCCATCCGATCCACCTCTTCCAGAAAACGCCGGTGATAGCGCATGCGGTCTATCGCTCCGGCAATGCTCTCCAGATTCGTGTCCGATGGTGATTCACGCTCTGTTTTCCAGGCAGTGGAGATTGTCTCCATCTCTGCTGAGATGCGCTGCTGAACATCGCGACCGAGGTGATCCAACCGGTCTTGGGCATCATCGGCGGAGATATCAACTTCTT
Source organism: Magnetococcales bacterium (assembly GCA_015231265.1). Lineage (GTDB taxonomy): Bacteria > Pseudomonadota > Magnetococcia > Magnetococcales > JADGBX01 > JADGBX01. The sequence continues at coordinate 12,105 of JADGBX010000049.1, forward strand.
CAAGCTGCTCACGAAGCTCCATGCTCTCCATGAGAAACATGGGATCCTGGGGAGCCGCTCCTCCACTCTCACTGCCCACTGATCGTCCGGAGAGCGTCAAGAGCGCTTCGGCCCGAAGGAGAGGGTCACGCAGAGTCCTGATCGCTTCATTGAGACGCGTGACGTGCTCCAGAGAGTAGCGCCTCTCGGTAGCAGAGTGGGTGGCGAAACGATCAGGGTGAAAACGCTGTTGACCCTCACGAAAAAGCGGTTCCAGTGCCTCAAGATCCACGTCAAAATCCGGTTCCATGCCATAGATTTCGAATGGATTCTCCTGAGCATGTGGAGGTTGAATCACTCCGCATTCAGGACAGAACGGTTCAACTGCGGGGAGTTTCTCCCCGCAGGACCAGCAGGTGCCAGCAGATGCCATTGGTCAATCACTCACAATGAGGCGATCAGATTTTAAAGGATTCGCCACAGCCGCAGCGCTCCTTCTCATTGGGATTTCCGAACTTGAACCCCGACTTGAAGGGATCATTGACGTAATCCACCTGGGTTCCGATCAGATGAAGATAGGACTTGCCGTCGACGACGATGCGCACACCGTGCTGTTCGAAGATCTTGTCTCCTTCATCAGGCTGATCGGCATACTCCAGTTTGTAAGAGAGCCCGGAACAGCCGGATGTGGTTACACCAAGACGCAGTGAAGCCTCCGGTGTTCCGCGTTTTTCCAACATCTTCTTGACCATACCGGCAGCGCTCTCGGTCAGGGTGATCCCGGTTTCAGTGGTTGCTGTGGTCACAAGCCCCTCTCCTCTTTGCAATTGGATTGATCTACTCAGTCCTGCTTCTTACGATAGTCGTCCACCGCCGCCTTGATGGCATCTTCTGCCAGAACGGAGCAGTGGATCTTCACCGGAGGCAGGGCAAGCTCATCGGCGATCTCCTTATTCTTGATAGACAGGGCTTCATCAACAGTCTTTCCCTTGATCCACTCCGTCACCAGCGACGAGGAGGCGATGGCAGAGCCACAACCGTAGGTTTTGAACTTGGCGTCGTCGATGACCCCTTCATCGTTGACTTTGATCTGAAGACGCATGACGTCGCCACAGGCAGGGGCACCGACCATGCCGGTTCCCACGTCACTTTCGTTCTTGTCCATGCTGCCGACGTTGCGAGGGTTTTCGTAGTGATCAAGCACCTTATCGTTGTATGCCATGACAGCGTTTCCTTTCCGTTACCGTATGTATGTCAATCAGTAGGGTGAACTCAGTGTTCGGCCCACTGGATAGTGTTGAGATCGATGCCCTCCTGAACCATCTCCCATAGTGGCGAGAGATCCCGAAGTTTATTCACCGCTTCAACCACGATCTTGATCACGTGGTCGATCTCCTCCTCGGTGGTAAAACGACCGATACCGAAGCGGATGGAGGAGTGTGCCATCTCATCGCCGACTCCAAGTGCGCGCAGCACGTAGGAGGGCTCCAGAGAGGCGGAGGTGCAGGCAGAACCGGAGGAGACCGCAACATCTTTGATCGCCATCATCAACGACTCCCCTTCGATATACCCGAAAGAGATGTTGAGATTGCTGGCAACGCGCTGCTCCAGATTGCCGTTGACTTGAACATGAGTCAGTGGCTCCGTCAAACCTTTGAGAAGCTTGTCACGCAGACCGAGAAGGCGGGTGTTTTCCGCTTCCATATCCTGCTTGGCCAAGGCGCATGCCTCACCCAGACCAACGATGAGCGGTGTGGGCAGAGTGCCGGAACGCATCCCCCTTTCATGGCCACCACCGTGGATGATCGGACGGACACGGGCGCGTGGACGCCGGCGCACGTAGAGAGCCCCAACCCCTTTGGGACCATAGATCTTGTGGCCGGAGATGGACATGAGATCGACATTCAACGCATTGACGTCAACGGGGATCTTTCCGACAGACTGGGCAGCATCACAGTGGAAGACGATTTTCCGGCTTCGACAGAGAGCTCCAATCTCCTTGACGGGCTGAATAACGCCGATCTCGTTATTCACCATCATGACGGAGATCATAATGGTCTTGTCGGTGATCGCCGCTTCAAGATCTGCCATGTCAATCAGACCATCCTGTTGCACGGGCAGGTAGGTAACCTCGAACCCTTCTGTCTCCAGATAGCGACAGGTGTCCAGAACAGCTTTATGTTCGGTGACCACGGTGATGATGTGGTTGCCCTTCTCTTTGTAGAAGCGGGCGGCACCGGTGATGGCAAGGTTGTTCGACTCGGTAGCACCGGAGGTGATGACAATCTCCTTTGGATTGGCTCCGATCAATTCGGCAACCTGCCCCCTACCCTTCTCAACGGCACGGTCAGCGGCCCAACCGATGGCGTGGGAACTGGAAGCAGGGTTACCGAAGTTCTCAACGAACCAGGGCAACATGGCATCCAATACACGCTGGTCCATCGGTGTGGTGGACTGATAGTCCATGTAGATGGGAAATTTCATCACGTATCCTTTCGCAAACGTTCAGAGCCTAGGGCTCGCCGTTTAATTGTTTTACTCATTCACTATGGCAACGTTTGTGTTGCCTTTCGTTCGATTCTTCGTTGTGCATCAAAAGATCGGACTCATTGCACGAATCTCCGTAACGATTCTGATAAAGCGATCTCGGAACTGTTCCACCTCCTGCCGGGTGGTGTTCCATCCCACTGAGATCCGCAACAGTCCGGAAGAGATCTCTGCGGCCACTCCCATGGCTTGCAGTACATGGGAACCCTTCTGCTTGCCGGAGGAGCAGGCTGAACCACTGCCCACGGCGAACCCTTCCAGATCCATCCGCATCACCAATGTTTCACCCAGAATGCCCGGAAGTGCCAGCGCCAGGGTGTTGGGAAGCCGCTCCACATCTGATCCGAACACGAGAAGATCAGGCAGTGCTGATTCCAATTCACTCTGAAGCCAGTCACGTTGGTTCTGCATCTGAAGCCGTTCCTGGTCACCCGTTACCGCACTCTGACGAAGGGCAGCGCCGAAGCCTGCCACACCGATCAGATTCTCGGTTCCTGATCGACGGTTGCGCTCTTGGCCACCACCGGCGATCAATGGCTCCAGGGAGAGCGCCTTATCAACAAGCAGAGCCCCTACCCCTTTGGGTCCACCGATCTTGTGGGCGGAGATGGAAACCAGATCAGCAGCGAAAGCATCACGCTCTCTCTCAGGATCCAGTTTGCCCAGGCTCTGCACCGCATCCACATGCAGCGGAACGCCCATCTTCCTGCACACTCCGGTGATCGCAGCTATCGGCTGGAGGACGCCTGTTTCATTGTTGGCATGCATCACGGAGACAGCTCTGGGAGCATTGGCCTGCTGCAACATCTCCTCAACCTTTTCAGGCTGAATGACGCCTGAACCATCAACGGGAATGGTTTCAACCACCACACCTTGCTTACTGTGAAGGTGCGCCATCTCCAGAACCGACGGGTGCTCGATCTGTGACACCAGGAGTGTTCCGGAGTCGTACCGTGACAGGATGCCGTTTAGAGCCGTGGCGTTGGATTCAGTTCCACCACTGGTAAAAATCACCTGGCTGTCGTGCAGTCCGACGTACCCTGCAATCTCGCGTCTGACGCTATCAAGAACCGCCCGAGCAGATCGTCCCGGACCGTGTACCGAAGAAGGATTGCCGTGGATGCCATCCAGAACGTGTCGGCATGCTTCAGCTGCCTCCGGTCGCATGGGCGAGGTGGCGTTGTGGTCCAGATAGATCATGCGTGGCTATTATCCGAGTGACTAACCGCTGAACGCTCCTGCTCCTGTGATTCCGTCACGGAGAGCTTCACCAATCCTTTGCCGTGGATAGGAGGGATGGCGCCACGGCTCAGACAGCCAAGATCGACCGATTCCAAATAACCTGTAATGTGCTCTCCAAGCTGAACCCAGAGATCGTGCGTCAAACATCGGGAGTCTCTCCGACATCCTACGCCATCCTTTTTTCCGCATGAAGTAGCCTCAATGGGTTCGTCTACGGCGCGGATAATGGAAGCGATGGAGATCTCACCAGGCGACCCCAATAGCATGTAGCCACCTCCTGGACCACGGATGCTACGCACCAATCCATGACGACGAAGCTTGGCAAAAAGCTGCTCCAGATAGGAGAGAGAGATATCCTGGCGTTGGGAGATGTCTGCCAGTGATGTTGGGGCATCATCACCATGGCGCACCAGATCGACCATGGCGGTGACGGCATAACGGCCCCGTGTGGTCAACTTCATGGGCGTTCACCCTCCTCGGAAACAGTCTCTTCGGCATCAGCGGCTACTTCAACCACCGCTGCGGTATCTGAATCCTCATCGTACTTATCATTCTGCACCAACTGTTCTCCTCTGCTATCCAGGTCTCCACGCTTTGTGGTTCTACAGAATCGGCCACTGGTTCTGGATTCGTGAGTGGCATCTGATGGGCCGACTACTCTCCCACATCGGACGCTTTATGACAGGCATTGAGATCCATCCTGGTGCGACCATCGGTGAAGGGTTTTTCATTGATCACGGGATGGGTGTCGTCATTGGAGAAACAACGGAAGTGGGACGCAATGTGACACTCTATCATGGCGTTACATTGGGTGGAACGAGCTGGAACAAGGGCAAGCGCCACCCAACACTTGAAGACAATGTCGTGGTGGGGGCCGGTGCGAAGGTGCTGGGACCCATCACCCTGTCAGAAGGGTCACGGGTTGGTTCCAATGCCGTGGTCGTCAAGGATGTCCCTGCACACACCACTGTGGTGGGGGTGCCAGGACGTCAGGTTCTCAATGCTGCTGCTCGGGAGCAGAAGAAGGGCGCAGCCGCCTTTCCCAGCTACGGTGAAGTGGAAAGGATGCCCGATCCGGTTGCCAGAGCAGTTACCTGTGTTCTGGAGCAGGTGCATCAGATGAATGCCCGCATTGAGCAGCTTGAGGAAGAAGACGAACGAGTCGAACAGTTGGTGCAG
>JADGBX010000004.1 GCA_015231265.1 Magnetococcales bacterium
AGCCAGACCCGAATATTTCTCAAATGGGCTGGATTACAGAGAGGCTGCCAATCACTGCCGATACCGATCACATCGCTGTGCTGGAATCCGAAACGCACCGTCTGACCAAGAAACACTTCAATCAAGCGGCTGTTATTGCGTTTGAAGATCTCCGTTCCCAACGTTTCAATACAGTGGAGCGCCGTATCCGGAAATCGTTTGATGTTGCTTTTCAACAGCGCAAACATCCGGAGAAGAAAATCCTCCAGCTCACGCGGGCGCTGTTTGAGTCGTACCAGTCGCAGCAGATTTCGGTTGAGATCTCGCAGAGTCTCTTCATGGATCAACCCAAGCCCGTCGATCTCCAGAATGTGAACGGAGAAGCGGAGATTGTGACTGATTCGTGAGAGTGCATCGTTCTGTGCATCCTGACGGGATATTTCCGAATGCGCTCTTCCACTCCGTGCCAGTTCTGAGGCCGCCTGCTTGTAACCACGGACCAAATCAAGAAACGAGGGAAAATCGATCAGCTTCCTGAGATGTTGATGAAGGAAGGGATCACCAAGCGCCCCACTGACGGCAGCCTCCCCTTCCCAGACCGCCAGCGACCGAAGATACTCCTCCAAAGATCGATGTGAGATCTTCTCGAAACAGCGGCACCCCTCACGCTCAAAAGAGTCGGGATCCGGTTGATTCAACCAGTATCCGTAGGTGGCTCTTAATGCTCTCACGGCAAGGGTGCGGATGATCACCGGATCTAGAGGTAGAGGATAGTCGTCCCCATCAACGCCATGGTCCGTCCGAGCGTGACGAACGAGGATCGTCACAGTTCTCCGCACCGGCTGGTGGGTCTGTGACAGAAGAAGAAGAGTCCCCTCATCAAACTCTGAAAACCTGGCAATAACTGCATCAAAAACGGATGAAAAACGGGCAAGGCGTCCGTCGGACATCAATACGGCAACGGCATGAAGGTAGGCGGTCAACACCTCCAGTGCTTCATAGCGCTCCGACTCAGTGCGACTCTCGTTGATTGCTTGAAAAAAGAGATCCACAAAGGTGGCAAAGAAGTTGTGTCCCTCTTCATGATCAATATATTGGTTGAGACAGGAGCGGCTCAGTAGAAAACGGCGGAGCTCAGGAAGAATGAGACGCCAGTTGCGAAACGGGTGACTCAGTTCTACAAGGAGACGTTCCAGAGTTCGACTCACACCAGCCAGACCGGCCACCGGCTCAAGAAGTCGAACATGTTCCGGAGCAATGGAAACCGAATCGACAGCTGTTTCGCGAAGATTGGCCCGCAGGGCACTTGATTGCAGAGAATGGGCGTGATCCATTCTGGAAACGGGTGTCATGAACCGCACGTTCCCTCCCGGTGATGTGGATGACGATTCAGTCACGAAAACTTGCCCTTCCCTTCCATTCCTGCACGAACCGCGTCATACTCACCCGCTTGAAATGACATATGCATGAGGTATCGTTCATATCGCTTGGGAATCGGCACCATGACAGCCATCCCTTGCCCTGGACACGAATACCGTTAGAGTAGTGTATATTTCAGCTGCTGACAATACGGAGCAGCGGTCTCAAACCACCTTTGGTTCAGAGTTTGGAACGACTCCATGCCAAGAATTCGCCTTACTGAAACGATCCCTTATACACCGGATCAGGTCTACGGCCTCATCGTCGATGTTGAGAGCTATCCACAGTTTCTGCCGTGGTGTGTCTCAACGCGTAAATTCGACGTTGAAGAGGAGCAGTTCATTGCCGAACTGACCATCGCCTTCAAAGGGATCCGTCAGAGTTTTCAAACTATTGACAGGGTTATTCCTGGCAAACAAGTTGACATCCATCTCAAATCAGGACCGTTTCGTCATCTGACGAGTCACTGGCGCCTGACACCCCAATCCAACGACTCAACACGCATCGACTTTTCCATCGATTTCCAGTTCAAAAGCCGAATCATGAATATGACGGTCGGCCCGGTTTTCACCCACGCTGCCAAGCAGATGGTGGCCGCCTTCCGGAGTCGTGCACAAGCACTGTACGGTTCGGACGCCGCCTCCTGAACAGGTGCTGCTTATCCACAAACCTGTTGCGCCTGTTTCACGAAGAAACTCCAGGCTGTTGACACACCACTCACTCCCTATTATTGCCTCAGAGACCCCATCGGTCTCTGCAACACATAAAGGTGGATAACGATGAAAAGCGTCGCCACTGAAACTGTCCCGTTCACTCCGCAACAGATGTATGACCTCGTCGTGGATATGGACAGTTATCCAGAATTCATCCCCTGGTGCACGGCTGCCGGCAAATATGATGAGACCGATACCTCGTTCGTTGCCGAGATGACGGTCTCCTTTAAAGCCGTTCGCGAAACGTTTCGCACCCTGGACACCGTTGAGCCGGGAAAACGAATCACCATCAACTTGATGTCCGGTCCGTTCAAAGAGTTAAAAAGCGAGTGGCGCTTTTCAGAGGTTCCTCGTGGTTGTAAGATCGATTTTTCCATCGAGTTCAGCTTCAAGAACAGATTGATGGATATGACTCTCGGGCCGGTTTTCGGACAGGCTACAAAAAAAATGGTCAAAGCGTTTCGTGATCGCGCGAAGGCCCTCTATGGTTGAGACGGTATCGACGATTGCAGAGAGATCGTCGATGGTTCACAATGCATACTTAGAGTAGTTTCCAAGAATGACAACCCCTTTTCCCAATCCTTTGGAGTATCAAATCCATGATTAGGCCCATGCCCAAAGCACTGAGTGCGCTGTTGACCGGCGTCTTCATGATGACACTGTTCAGTCTCCCGGTTTCAGCCGCTCCGGTGGCAAAAATCGGATCCTGGACACTCCAGATGGGTGATGTTGATAAAGCGCTTGAGAGCAAAATCCACAAGATCAAAACCAACCTTTACCGCCTCCGAATGGAGTATGTGCGTGAACAGGTTCGGGATCATCTGATGGAGAAGGAGGCCAAGGCGCAAGGTATCAGCAGCAAAGAGCTTTGGAAGAAAGAGATCGAAGCCAAAGCGAATGCTCCCACCGACGAGCAGGTCAAAGCCTTTATCGACCAGAACAAAGCCAATCTTCCCAATGAAGGAAAGGGGATGGAGGGGAGAATCAGCGATTTCATGCGGAGTCAGAAAACGCAAATTCTTGAAGGCCAGTACCTGATCATTCTCGCTAAGAAATATGATGCAGAGATTCTACTTGAGAAACCAACCCCGCCACGCATGAACGTGACAGGGCCGACCGATCTTTCAAAAGGAGATGCCTCAGCTCCGATCACGATCATTGAGTTCTCTGATTTCGAGTGTCGTTTCTGCAAAAAAGCGACCCAGGTTGTAGATGTGGTCATGAAACACTACGGCCCAAAAACCCGTCTGGTTTATCGCCATTTCCCCATGTCCTTCCATAAACAGGCTCCCAAAGCTTCTGAAGCTTCGCTCTGTGCGGCCGATCAGAAAAAATTCTGGGAGTATCATGACGCCCTGTTCGACAATCCGAAGAAACTCCATCGCAAAGGGCTGACAGAACTGGCCAAAGAAGTCGGATTGAATGTTGAAACCTTCGACACCTGCCTCGACTCTGGTAATAAAGCTGCACGTGTGAAACAGGATCTCGCTGACGGTAAGAAACTCGGCATTACAGGCACCCCCACCTTCTTCATCAATGGGCTCCAGTTGGTTGGTGCCGTTCCTCCCCAGGAGTTCCGTCGGATCATCGATGCTGAACTCGAGCGTCTGGAAGGCTCAACGAAATAGATAGAGATGCAAACGACATGACAGCGTCGTTAAGAGCGGTAGAGCGGGTTTCTCCGGAATGAAAGACCGGGGAAGCCCGTCTGCCGTAACGCCTCGTAGAGAACAATGGAGACGCTGTTGGCCAGATTGAGGCTCCTAGCATCGGGAATCATAGGGATGCGCAACAGAGACTCACTGTATTGATTGCGGATCGATTCCGGCAGACCACTCCCTTCGGACCCGAACAAGAAGCGGTCCCCTTCCCTGTATTCAGGCTTGGTGTAGCACCTATTGCCGTGTGTTGTCAGAGCAAAGGTGCGAACATCGGGTTCAGTCCTGGCAAGGTAGTCATCCCAATCCCGGTAGCGTTGCACGTCAGCCAGCTCCCGATAATCCATCCCTGCCCGTTTCACCGACGCCTCATCCAGACGAAAACTTAATGGCCCAACAAGGTGTAAAACAGAGTCAGAAACAGCGCACAAACGAATAATATTTCCTGTATTTGGTGGAATCTCCGGACGGTGGAGAACGACATGGAATGTTCCTAAATTTATGTTTTTCATGAGATCTTATTTCACATTTATAAAAGGTTATTTCAGGTTTCGTATTCTATCGGATCAGGAACTGACCCACCACATCATCACCGACTCGGATCAATTCATCCAGCCTCAATCACACCAATTTCTTATCAGGGCATAAAACGGGTTGACGAAACCGAAGAAGTTCTGAATAGTTGTCGCTTTAAATAATGGGTCGAACAGATCCGCAGGAAGCGGATCATCCCTTTGCAAGAAAGCAGAAGGGAATGTTCCTGGAAATGAATCAGTTTTCAATCACGGGAGGCCAAGAGAGCCCATGGTTAACGAACAAGGCGAAAATCGCCGAGACTTTCTGATGCTCGCGACAGGGGCTGTCGGCGCGGTGGGAGTGGCCGGCGCTGCATGGCCCTTCATCAAATCGATGAGCCCCTCAGCCGACGTCCTTGCTCAGGCAACGACGGAAGTGGACATCAGCACACTCTCCGAAGGTCAGATGATCACCGTACCCTGGCAGGGTAAACCGGTGTTCATTCTCCATCGCACACAAGCACAGATCGACGAAGCGGTCAAAGACGACGGTCAGGCTATGCGTGACCCGGAGAAAGACGGCGATCGGATCCAAAAACCGGAATGGCTCGTTGTTCTGGCTCTCTGCACCCATCTCGGTTGCGTTCCCCAGCCTATCGGAACCGGCGAGTACGGCGGTTTTCTCTGTCCCTGTCACGGCACCCACTACGATACCTCTGGTCGCATCCGCAAGGGTCCGGCTCCGAAGAATCTCCCGGTGCCCCATTACGAGTTCAAAGACGACAGCACACTCGTGATCGGCAAGGCCATCGCCTGATCGAGATAAGGAGGTTTTTCCCGTGTTCAAGAATATCATGGCTTGGGTGGATGAGCGTCTGCCCGTCAGCGATCTTATCAAGAGCCAGCTTACCGAATATCCCGCCCCTAAGAATCTGAATTATTGGTGGAACTTCGGCTCTTTGGCCCTTCTCGTCCTGGTGATTCAGCTCGCCACCGGCATCTTCCTTGTGATGCACTACAAACCGGATGCCGCGCTTGCATTCGACTCAGTCGAACACATCATGCGTGACGTCAATTTCGGTTGGTTGCTTCGCTATATGCATGCCAACGGTGCGTCATTCTTCTTCATCGCCGTCTACATCCACATTCTCCGTGGCATGTACTACGGCTCCTACCGCAAACCCCGTGAGATTCTCTGGTGGTTTGGTATCGTCATCTTCTTCCTGTTGATGGGTACCGCCTTCATGGGTTATGTGCTTCCTTGGGGCCAGATGTCCTACTGGGGCGCTGCGGTTATCACCAACCTGATGAGTGCTGTTCCCGTTGTTGGTGAGGATCTGGTGATCTGGGTCTGGGGTGGATTCTCCGTCGGTGATCCGACTCTGAATCGCTTCTTCTCTCTCCACTATCTGATGCCTTTCCTCGTGACCGGCATGGTTGTTCTGCACCTGTGGGCACTGCACGCTGTTCACTCGAACAACCCGGATGGTATCGACCTGGAGAAGAAAGACACCATCCCGTTCCATCCCTACTACACCGTTAAGGATCTCTACGGTGTCGGTGTCTTCCTGCTGATCTACTGCTTCTTTGTCTTCTTCGCGCCCAACGCCTTTCTGGAGCCCGATAACTACATCGAAGCCAATCCGATGCAGACCCCTGCGCACATTGTTCCGGAGTGGTACTTCCTGCCCTTCTACGCTATCCTGCGCTCCATCGACTTCCTGGGCACCTTCAGCAAACTGGCTGGTGTGATCGCCATGATCGGCTCCATCGCCATCCTGTTCGTGCTGCCTTTCCTGGATCGTTCGCCAGCCCGCTCATTCCGGTACCGCCCCATCAGTAAGGTGCTGTTCTGGATCTTCTTCGTTGACTGCGTCATCCTCGGTTGGGTTGGGTACAACCCCTCTGATGCCGTCGTCCTCGGTGGGATTCCCATCGTCTATGTCGGACGTGCTGCTTCGGCCGTCTACTTCGGGTACTTCGTACTGATCTGGATTATTACGGCCTTCGGAATCGAGAAGCCCAAACCCCAGCCCAAGAGCCTTTAAGGGGAGGTTGATATCATGACGTTCAACTCTTTAGTCAAAGCAACCGCCCTGGTCCTGGCGCTGGCTACGCCTCAGGCACTGCTCGCAGGTGGCGCCGCTGCTCCTCTTCCCACGCAGGATTGGGAACATAAGGGAATGTTCGGGGAGTTTGACAACAACCAAATGAAACGTGGTGCCCAAGTGACCGTCGAGGTGTGCATGGGCTGCCATTCGGTCAAATACATCAAGTTCGACTTCCTGCGTCAGTTCGGTTTTACCGAGCAGGAAGTGAAAGACATGGCAGAAAGCCAAGGCCAGACCAAGAAGAGCCGGATGATCTCTTCCATGTCCGAGGAGGATGCCAAAGACTCTTTTGGTGTCATTCCGCCTGATCTCTCTCTGATGACCAAAGCGAGAAAAGGGTACGAGGATTACACCTATGCCATGCTCACCGGTTATCTGAATGAAGATGAAAGCGAGCTCATCAACAATGCGATGGAGGACGATGCCCTCTCCGACTCTGAGATTCAGAGCATCGCCGCCAAGCTCCATTTGAACCCGGATGATCCGGAAAAGGTCAAAGAGGTGGTCACCCGCATTCAGAATGGTGAAAACTTCAACAAGTACTACCCCGGCAACTTCTTTGCCATGCCACAACCGTTGATGGCTGATCAGGTTGAGTATGCAGATGGCACCAAAACCGATCTGCATCAACTCGCCAAGGATACAACAGCCTTTCTGGCCTGGGCTGCCGAGCCGACGCTGATGGAACGCAAATCCACCGGTAAGGGTGTCTTGCTCTATCTGATCCTCTTGACTGCTCTGCTCTATGCAATTAAGCGTCGGATGTGGTCCAAGCTGCACTAAGCTAAAGGGTGTAAGGAGTCGATTCCGGCTTCATCAACCTTGAAGAATCGAAACCCCTCGTCCATCATGGTCGAGGGGTTTTTCCATTGTGTCCTCAACAGTGCTCTCGTTAACTGAAAGCGGCAGATCTCATGCCTGAAACCCAGCAGAATCGTGTGATGGCGTTTGCAACCTTCTTTCAAGATATTTCTCAGGAAGAGCGCCACCTATTTGAGTGTTTCAATGCTGCGACTGGTAAAACGGATGTGATCTCTACGTTCACATTCAACGAAATGGTTCACCAGTGGTGCAGACGACTTGAAGAACTCCCCAGTACAGTTGTGCCGATTTTCGGTCATAGCTCACCTGAAATGATGGCCGCATGGTTCGGGGCGCTGAAAGTCGGCAAGAGACCTACATTCCTTTCCTACCCGAATCAGAAAATCTCTGCTGAAGCCTATCAAACTAAATTGGAGAATTACCGACACAAGTTCGGCACTGTCACCATGGTGGGAGAATCGACGGAAAAGGCATTAGTCCCTGACCTGATCACCCCAAACACGCACCTGGAGAGAGAGCACCCCCAAAAAGAGCGACTCCCTGAGCCTATGTCTCACCCTTCGTTTCTCCAGTGTAGCTCGGGAACTACCGGTCTCCAAAAAGCTGTCGAAATCGATGAAAAAAGGCTGATCAATCAACTACAAGCCTGTTCAAAAGCGCTCTCTCTTGATCCAGAGAATGACGCCATCGTCAGTTGGTTGCCGCTCTATCACGACATGGGTTTGATCGCCACCTTCCTGCTCCCACTGTTGACACGCACACCAGTGACCTACATCGACACCTTCGATTGGGCGAGCAACCCTACACTCCTGTTGCAAGTGTTGGAACAAAAACAAGCGACACTCTGCTGGCTCCCCAATTTTGCCTTCTCTTTTCTTACAAAAGTTACAGGTGAGTATGATCTCGGATCGGTGCGCAGTTTCATCAACTGCTCTGAGCCGGTCTCTCAGATTGCATTTGATCGCTTCATGCGCCGATTCAACGTCAGACCCCAGCAGCTTTCCATCAGTTATGCTCTGGCTGAGAATGTCTTTGCAGCAACCCATTCGGCACCGGGTTCAGCACCGATCGGTCTCCATGTGGAACGCTCGGCTCTACACCATGGAAGAGTGAGGGCAATCGGCTCGGAACCATTGAACACACAGGCAACTGATGAAAAGCATCAGGGGTCCGACACCCCGTTTCTGACCATTTTCTCTTGTGGACGCTCTGTTGAAGGGACGGAAATCAAAATCGACGCTGAAGATGGTCGTGATATTGGAGAGGTTCTTCTCCGCGGCAACGCAACCGTTGAATCCTATGTTGACGCGGATTCTCCTCGCTCCGATGGGTGGTTTCCCACTGGAGACCTGGGGTTTATCCACAATGGAGAGCTCTATATCTCGGGCAGAATCAAAGATCTCATCATCCACAACGGCAAGAATATCTATCCCCATGATCTTGAGGAGATCGTCAATAACCACCCGGCAACTCACCCCGGTCGATGCGTGGCTTTCGGAGAAAGAGACTCCGAGCTGGAATCAGAACGAATCATCATACTGTTTGAGCCGAAACAGACCCTCAATACAGAAGAGAAACGGCGTGTTCAACAGCAGTTGCAGGAGCAGATTGAAATGCTGTTCGATGTACGTGTCCAGGTGAATGCCGTTCCCAGAATGTGGTTGCACAAGACCTCCAGTGGCAAGATCGTCCGCTCTGCCAATCGCGAGCGGTTCCAGAAGGAGAGCCGCCGCACCATTCACATTCTCGGCGATAGCCATGTACGCATTCTCTGGACCAATCACAACAGCCACGAGAACATGTTCCGCCATCTTCGCGCCTATTGGCTTGGGCTGCTGCGTGGTGATAACTGGAAGGAGGCGACCAGACTCTTCGAACAGATCATCGCCACCTTCAACCCCAATGATATCCTGATCATCTCAGCAGGAGAGCCTGAGTGCCGGAACACCTTTCCGGGGTCCGATAATCCCCGCGGAGCAATCACCGAGGCGATCCACAACTATGTTTCCCTGTTCGAGTATCTGCGGGGAATCTGGGGAGGAGAGATCGCCTTCATGAGTGGGATTCCTACCACACCGGTAGACAAGCCGGACGATGATGGCATTTGGCCAGTACTGGGTACGGCTCAGGAGCGTTATGCTCATCAAGCCCTTTTCTACACTCAAATGAAAGCGGTACTCACCAGAATGGGGATCCCCTTTATCGATCTCTGTTCCCCTTTTCTCGACAATGATGGCCTGATGTCTCCGAATAAGCTGTTCGACGGTACCCATCTGCATCCGATATTCCGTGAGATCTACATACGGTTACTGGAAGGGAGTTATGGGTTTGTCAACAGCGCTCCTGAAGAGGTCGATCCTCTGAATACCCCGTGGAACGGCACCTATGAGCACTATCTCACCCTCATGACCCACTATCTACACACCAAATGTTCGCCGGGAACCGAGCCCGACTTGAATCATCTGGTCTCGGGCGGTGTGCTGGACTCCATGGGCGTCGTTGAATTGATTTCACTGCTGGAGCAGTTCTTCCGCTTCAAGATTCCCTTGATGAAGGTGGGTCGCGATGATTTCGAATCGGTGCAGCAGATCTACCGTCGCTTTGCACCCGATTTTGCCACACCCATCCCTGAGGAGACTCCATGAGTTCCCAGAACAACACGCCCGGTCTGAAGCTGAATCTTGGCTGTGGCAATCACCATCTGAATGGCTATCTCAATGTGGATAAGGTGGGCCGGGCCGACACACTGTGTGATCTTGAATCCTTACCGTGGCCATGGGAGAACAACAGTGTCCAGGAAATTGTCATGCGTCATGTTCTGGAGCATCTTGGTCAGAAGAGCGACACCTTTCTCGGCATCATGCAGGAGATCTATCGGGTGTGTCGAGATGGTGCCGTGATCACCATCACCGTTCCCCATCCACGCAGTGACAGTTTTCTCGACGACCCCACTCACGTCCGCCCGATTACCGTCAACGGCATGGCCCTCTTCTCAAAAGCAAAGAATCTGGAGTGGGCGGAACGGGGTGCTGCCAACACACCGCTGGGCTTGATTCTGGATGTGGATTTCGAGTTGACCGACTCCCGCTTCAATCTGGATGAACCCTGGCTCTCCAAACTCCAGCAGGGTGTCCTGACCACAGAGCAGATCTTTGAGGCAGAGCGGCATCAGTTCAATGTGGTGCACGAGATTGAGATAGTCCTGACCGTGCGAAAACCTGCTCAATAAAAAACGGGCGTCTCTGGTGAGGTCGCCCGTTCTTTCATTACGACTGGTTGTGTTTCTTTACAGGTTGGCAAAAAAATCGTTGCCTTTATCATCTACCACAATAAAGGCGGGGAAGTTCTCCACCTCAATTCGGTAGACCGCCTCCATACCTAGTTCAGGATAGTCGATCACTTCGGATTTTGTGATGCACTCCTCAGCCAGTCGCGCCGCAGCGCCGCCTATGGAGCCGAGATAGAACCCACCATTATCTTTACAGGCGTTGGTCACATCACCACTGCGATTGCCCTTTGCAAGCATTACATATGAACCACCATGCTTCTGGAAGAGATCCACATAACTGTCCATCCGTCCTGCGGTGGTGGGACCGAACGAACCCGATGCATAACCATCCGGAGTCTTGGCAGGGCCAGCATAATAGACGATGTGATTCTTGAAATAATCGGGCATCGGCTCGTTGCGTTCCAACCGCTCCTTGATCTTGGCGTGGGCGATATCACGCGCAACGACGATGGGGCCGTTCAACATCACTCTCGTCTTGATGGGATAGGCTGAGAGCTCCTTCTTGATCTCATCCATAGGGCGGTTGAGGTCGAGTGTTACCACCTGAGCACTCAGAGACTCCGGTGGTGTCTCGGGAAGGAAACGCGCTGGTTCAGTCTCCAGAGCTTCGATCCAGATTCCAGAGCGGTCGATACGGGCAAGAACGTTTCGATCGGCTGAGCAGGAGACTCCAATGCCCACAGGACATGAAGCACCATGACGAGGAAGGCGAATTACCCGTACGTCGTGGGCGAAGTAGCGTCCGCCGAACTGGGCACCCAGGCCATACTCCCGAGTCATCTGCAGGATCTCTTTCTCCAGCTCACGATCTCGGAAACCATGACCAGCTCCACTTCCTTTGTCAGGCAGTGTATCCAGATAGCGGGCGGAAGCCAGTTTCACCGTTTTCAAGGTGTGCTCGGCAGAGGTTCCACCGATAACCACGGCGAGATGATAAGGAGGACACGCGGCTGTTCCCAGGCTCTTCAACTCCTCTTTCAAGAATTCTCTCAGGCTGTCCGGATTGAGAAGTGCCTTTGTTCGTTGGTAGAGAAAGGTTTTGTTGGCAGATCCTCCACCCTTGGCCATGAACAAGAACCGATAGGCGTCACCATCCACCGCCTCAAGGTCGATCTGAGCCGGGAGATTACTGCCTGTATTGGCCTCATCAAACATGGTGAGCGGGGCCACCTGAGAGTAGCGCAGATTACCCTGGGTATAGGCATTGAACACACCACGCGACAGCGCTTTTCTATCGCCACCACCTGTCCAGACCGACTCCCCCTTCTTGCCCATGATGATCGCTGTTCCGGTATCCTGGCACCCAGGGAGAACACCACCTGCTGCGATATTGGCGTTCTTCAGTAGTTCAAAGGCGACATAGCGATCATTGTCGGAGGCTTCAGGATCGTCCAAAATAGCACGAAGCTGTTTGAGATGGCTGGTTCTGAGCAGGTGCTCCACATCGCGAAATGCCCGTTCTGCCAGTAGTGTTAACCCTTCAGGGGCGACCTCAAGGATCTCGCGACCCCCAACGTCCTTGACAGAAACATGCTTTTTGGACACCAGTCGGTATTGCGTCTCCGTATCCGGTCCCAAAGGCAACAGATCAGTGTATTGAAACGTGGGCATGGTCCACTCCTTGCCTTCACTATTCTACAGTTCAATTAAGATGTGGTTACTCTCTTTGAAACAGGCTGACAGCTCATCACATCGGGACAGGAACGATTTCACTCTCCCGCGAGAAGTCGGCCCAAGGGTAGCATGATCCTGCACAACCGGAAACGTCCATGCCATATTCCCAACTCTCGGTTCACGATCTGATCATTCACATCGGCTTGTGGCTGCTCTTCGCCCTTCAGCACTCCGGAATGGCCTCTGAACGCTTCAAAAAGGGGTGGTGCCGCCTCCTTGGACCTCTCGCAGCGGCTGAGCGCCTCCTCTATAACCTTATTTCAGCCCTATGCACCTCAGCGATTCTGTTACACGCCTATCAATTCCTTCCCCACACGCCACTCTTTCGTCCGGAGGGGTATATGCTTCTGACTCTCTTCGGCGTACAGTTTCTCGGAGCGATGGGAATGCTGGCAGCTCTGGCCACCTATGATCTGGCCCGTTTTTCTGGCTTTGCCGCACTACGTGCAGCCTCCAGCGGAGAAAACCTCCCTGAAGAGCCTTTTCAGATCGCTTGGCCGCATCGATTTGTTCGTCATCCTGTCTACGCATGCGGCCTGTTGGTGATCTGGGTCAGGCCACTGGATACGGCGGCACTGATTCTCAATCTCTGTGCAACCACCTACCTGATCATAGGCATGCGTTTGGAAGAGGGAAGGCTCCTGACAGCCTATGGAGAACCCTACATGCGCTACCGAAAACAGGTTCCTGCTTTGATCCCTTTGCCTGGACGCTCCCTACCTCGGTTTCGAGCCCGTTGATGAGATCCGGAAGAGCCTGTGCACAGTTACAGATCAGGCGATGCTTGCCACGACATAATCAGGACGGATCCCCCTCGCCTCGTACAGTAAGGGCAGTGTCTCCTCTTCACCCTGATAGACTCCGGAGAGAGTCAAACATGTTTTAAAGCCCATGGCTGCACCCCCTAGGATATCGGTATCCAATGTGTCGCCAACCATGAGAATCTTCTCGGGATCAACCGAGTCATCCAGAGTAGAGAGCGCCAGGGTGAAGATCGGGGTAAACGGTTTTCCACAGCCGATGATCGGCATGTCGAATTGCTCGGATAGTTCCATGGTGGTATATCCGGCCACCGCATTCAGACGCCCGTCACTCTCCGGAGCCACCAGATCGGGATTGGCAAGAAGAATGGGGCACTGTTTCTCCTGCAACAGCGTATCCACCTCCTCACGCTGCTCGGTGACGTAGTAATCGCGATTACTGCACATGATGATGCTCTCGGCATCACGCCAAGAGAGCGCATTGCCATCATGGCTCACCAACAACTGTTCCGGGTTGGGAGCATAAGAACCGCGACTGTCAGCAGTACCAACCATGTAGTAGGGTTTTCCCTGCAAATCAGTTGTTGCCATGAAAGGAATCACCGCCATACCTGAGCTGACGATCTCCTCCTTGGCAATCTCAAACCCCATATCCTTGAACCGCAACTCAAGCTTTTCGGGTGATTGAGAGGCGTTGTTGGAGACAATCCGATACCTCTTACCCATCGCTTTAAGCTTCTTAAGTGTTGCCGCAGCTCCCGGTATTGGTTTCCGACCAACATTCAGCACACCGAAAGCATCAAAAAACAGAGCATCGAACTGCTCCACCAACTCCCAAAAGGAGGAGACGGAAGCTACCCCTCCGGCACGTAAACGCTGATCCAATGTCTCATCATCACGACACAACATCTGCCGATAGCGTGCATAATAGGGTGTAAGTTTCTTCTGACCGAGAATGGCAGGTTTTCCGTTCATGTGAGTTCTCCTTTATTGGCTCCATCACCACTCCATCACCACTAAAATGGTAACAGAGACGCTTCGTCCAACAACACTGACAACATGCTGCTCCTGCAGTGTTTGTTCAGTTTCTGGTGGCAAGATCAACAGGTTTGCGTTGCAATTTATAGATGATCAGTATATTTTCTTACCATATCCATTTTGATTATGAATCAGGATCTCTGTAAGGACTCTTCTGCAAGCAGGCAACAACAGACCAGGAAGCGTTCCAGAGACGTGATCTACATCCGACCACGGAGAGGTCTGCAACAACAAGGTGTTGATTCATGAGCTTTTCAGATACACGACTCCGGGTTTTTTACGCCGTCGCGAAACAACTCTCTTTTACCAGAGCAGCAGAAGAACTCTATCTCACACAGCCTGCGGTCACCTTTCAGATCCGGCAGCTGGAAGAGCACTTTAATACACGACTGTTTGACCGTCACCATAACCGGATCTCCCTCACGGAAGCCGGAGAAGTGGTGTTCGGATACGCCGAACGCATTTTGGAACTCTACCGGGAGACCGACAAGGCGATCAATGAGATGACCGGGGTCACTCGGGGAATCGTCAAGATCGGCGCCTCTACAACCATCGGCGAGTACCTGTTTCCCAGAATCCTCAGCGGCTATCACGACAATTTTCCCAATGTCCAAATTCGACTCAGCGTCGACAACACCCGCTTGGTGGTGCGCAAACTGGAAGATGCGACTATTGATGTGGGCATGGTGGAAGGGCCGGTCAAAAACAAGAATATCGTCACTGCTGACTGTCTGGAAGATGAGCTTGTTGTCATTCTGCCTCCTGATCATCCCCTGACCAAGATGAAGGAGATCCCTCTGGCCAAGTTCAAAGAGTGCCCGTTCGTCTCCCGTGACGAAGGATCGGGGACGCGTGAGGTGATCACTGATCTGCTCGGACAGGCTGGACTGCCATACGATCAGCTCAATGCAATTCTTGAACTTGGTACCACCGAGTCGGTAAAGGGTGCTGTCGAAGGGGGAGTCGGTGTCAGCATCGTCTCCATCGTCTCTTTGCGGAAAGAGCTGAAACTGGGCACGTTGGTTGCTCGCCGGATCAAGAGCGTTCCTCTAAAAAGAGAGATCCGCTTTGTCTACCAGAAACAGAAATTCCGTACCAAAGCGGTGGAAGAGTTTCTTAAATTTGCTCAAACACAGTGTCAACGACTCTCTGAGGAGATGGAGATATCGATTCAGGACAGCAGTTCCTGATCTTTCGACGACTCAGACACTTTCCAGAGGATTTCTCCTGCAACGCCTGTGATTCTGCTCACAGGCGTTGTGCCTTGAACAGCATTTCCCAACACGATCGCTTCTACTTTCTCCAGGTCATGTAACACAAGAGAGCGCTCTTGTGCTCCGGACTCACCAATAAACTGCGCACGCCAGAGACTCTTCAACAGACCATCCTCAAGAGGTGGAACAAACCACTTCCCCTCCATTCTATACGCGAGTCCGCGAATGGCAGTCTCCGTCACACAGCTCCGTTTATTGACGAACAGTGCATCATCACTCCCCTGGGTTCTGGCTTCAGCCAACGCTTCATCAAAGTGATGACGACGACTGATTTTGTACCGTAGCAATCTCTCGTTATTGTCGATGATCGTTCTGGATATCACCAGTCGCAATGAAGGGTTCGGATCTGGTAGCGGGCGCGTCAACCAAGTCATCTCACCAGTTGCATCAAGGGTGATCCTGAGCACGAATGGCAGGGCGCTGCCCTGCATAATTGTGGCCAGTTCAGTGTTGACGACTTCTGAAATGAGTGTCTGAAACCTCACGGCATCAAAAAGAAACCCAAGAGCCCTGGCCGATTGGTGCAGACGAGACGTGTGTTCAGACAAGAGGACAACAGACAGATCCGCCTCGACACGCATGGTTTCAATCAACTGGAAGGGTGCAGTCTCTCTGGAGAAAGGGGCGGTCTCCGTCATAAATCGCCCTTTGTCAGCCAGCTCCTGCCACTCAGCATCGGTCTGGGAATCAGCAACGATTCCTCCTCCCAGTCCGAGTGTTGCTTGGTGATCCCCGTCCCAGGTCACTGTCCGAATTGCGACATTGAAGAGATAGTCACCGCCTGGAAGAAAAGCACCGATCGCGCCTGTATAGACACCGCGTGGAAACTGCTCCAACTCACGAATGATCTCCATGGTGCGATGCTTGGGAGCGCCTGTGATTGACGCTGCTGGAAAGAGAGACTGCATCTGATCCGAGAATTTCGTTCCAGGATGCGCACGACCTCTCACCCGTGTCTCCAGGTGATGGACTGAAGGGAAGGCACGCCAGGAGATGAGATCTCCCGTCGTCACGCTGCCGGTTTGGCACACACGGCCCAGATCGTTACGAACCATATCAACGATCATCACATGCTCGGCACGATCCTTCTCTGACGAGAGAAGTTCCTGCCGGATTGCCATATCTGTTGTCGAATCGCTCTGTCGAGGTCGGGTGCCCTTGATCGGCCCCGACTCCAGATCATCCCCCACTCTGGCCAGAAACAGTTCCGGTGAAAAGGAAGTAACGGTCCAGTTCCCTTGGGAAATCCATGCACCGAAAGGGTGTCGATGGCGTGTCTGAAGATCGAGGAAGATCTGGGCTGGGTCACCCCTATCCAGGTGAATTCTGGAACGGGTGGTGAAGTTAACCTGATAACTATCACCGGCAAGGATTAGATCGTTGATCTTTGAAAGAGCATCGACATAGCCCGAACGACTTAGATCCAGATGACAAGAGAACGGTGATGAAGGGGGTGACAACGAGTGTGGAGGCGAGTCGGGAATCAAACAGGCAGGCAGTGCGCTGTCATAGACGGCAAACCAGACCAAAGGCAATTGGGGTGAACCGGTTTCCGTCAATGTGCCTGATCGAGATGTGAAAACAGGAAGTCCAAAAGCGGCAGAAGCTTCATAAGAGATCCAACCAGCGACCCATTTTCCAGCCTCCGAGGCTTTTTCAGCCTCAGAGAGCACTGAGGTAACCTGGTCAGAACTGTACGCAGTCAATAATCGTTCTGGAGAGGTGAGTAGCAGAGGCACCGCAAAAGGGGCAAAATCCAGCAGCACACTCTCGCGATGTTCATGGAGCCAAAGAGGTGTGACAGGGATGGGATCACTGTCACGCAGAAGCGCTTGAATCGACGCATCGAAAGATGTCGACATGGAGACAGCGTTCCTTCACTGACAACCCAATGGAACGTCATGACACTCAGCACGGGGAGAGTATCCCAGCTCTCCCAAAGAGCTAGGCGTAGAGTAGTATCCCAGCTCTCCCAAAGTGCGTGTCAAGAGAGGCCCAAAGCAGTTTTACAGAATGTCATGCGCTTGCAAGACTGGTCGGGGATCAACATGTAGCCTCTTGATACCCAGATCCTTCTCATCGATCCCCATGGCCAGACCAAGCAACTGAGCGAAGTTCAGCTCCGGCAGCTCAATCTTCTTGCCGATAGTGGCTTCGATAGGTCCCTGGTTGGCTCCCATGATCATATCGCACAATGTACAGGGCGAGATCATCACATCGGCACCGGCTTCACGGGCATTGAGACAGTTCTTACCCGCCATCTCATGGGTCTCCTGCTTATCGGAGAGCATGAAATGGAAACCGCAACACTTGTCATGCCCATCGTAAGCAACCGGCTTTCCACCCAAGAGTTCAATGAGTCGATCCAGATGATCGGCCTCTTCACCGGCCTTGGCATCAAAGATCTCGGCAGGACGAATATTGTGACAACCGTAGAAGGGTGCCACCTGCAAACCATTGAGTGGTTTTACGATCCGTGACTGGAGTACCTTGGGATCCACCTGATCGGTGATCACCCACAACAGATGATACACCTTGATGGATGCCTGATACGGACGAACACCCGACTCTTCAAGCACCTTGTTGATAGATGCGAGAATATCTGGCTCGGTCCGGAAACGGTAGTTGGCATGGGTCAGTGTCTGCAAGCACGTGTTGCAGACTGTCACCAAATCGCACCCCTTCTCCTCCGCTTCGGAAAGGATCCGGGCAGCAACCGCCAGGGAGAAAGCCGGTTTGGTCTCGCGCAGGCTGACTGCCCCACAGCAGGTGGAACGCGGCATCTCATGCAGCGTAATTCCAAGAGCTTCACAGACGGAACGCGCTGACCAGTCGGCCTCTTTCTGAACCTGTTTGGCCGCGCATCCGGGATAATAGGCAAATTCCATCGGCATGATCGTCTCCTCGCACCGCACCCGTTACTCGGGCTCGACCTCTTTGGCTTTGGTCTCGACATCCAGGGGATTTTTCTCAAGGATATCGTACATCTTGCGAACCTCCTCAATCCCTTCCGCTTTGTGCGGAATCGGCGAGGGGATCTTGCCCTTCTTCAGTAGATGCAGGGCGGTGGGAATCTCACCCATAGTTCCGAAGATACCAATGGTCCGCATCATGACACTGAACTCGTTCAGATCACCACGGGAGGTGATATCTTCATGGAATGCCAGAGCATGTTTGGCACCAGTGGTATTGGTAAACCCCTTTTGGATACCGCGAGTCCGCAGTTTGACAATAGCCTCCATGGGGGCCACATCCTTGGGACACGCTTCAACACACATGGCGCAACGGCTGCAGGACCACATCATGTGATCTTCCGAAAGCTCCTTAAGGCGGGCCGTCTTGCACCCTTCACGGGGGTCGGAGACGAACCGGAACGCCTTGGCCAACGCAGCAGGTCCAATATACTCCGGCGACACTTCCGCCACCGTACATTCAGAGTAGCAGCACCCGCACATGATGCACTGGGTAACGTGGTTGACCTGATCGTAGGAGTTTTGATGAACCTCGGTATCCGCCTCATCCCCCCCTTTGATGAAGGGTTGGATCTTGATCACCCGATCGAAAAAAGGTGCTATATCGATCGCCATATCCTTGAGTACCGGCTGATTGCCCTGAGGCGCCACCTCAATCACTTGGTGCTCCTTGCCTTCGACGGACCGAGCAACAATGCCAACATGCGTTTTGCATGCCAGACGAGTCTTGCCGCTGATCTTCATGGCACAGGATCCGCAGATAGCCGACCGGCACGACTGCCGATACGTTATAGTGCTATCTTGGTGATCACGAATATCGTCAAGCGCAGTGAGCACCGTAGTCGTCTCTTCGCACTCAATTATGTACTCCTGCCAGTTGGTATCCACCTTACCGTTGTCACCGTGGCAGGTGTTGCGCTGAACGCGGAATATGTAGGTCTTAATCGACATCTTGCTTCCTCTCGCTCAGTAGACCCGTTCCTTGGGTACATATCTGGGATTGTCCACAGTGCGCACCGCCTCATAGGAGAGCTCGACACTCTTGGTTTCGGCATTCCACATTGCGATGGTGTGTTTACGCCAATTGTCGTCATCCCGTGTTGGATAGTCCGTGCGTGAATGAGCACCCCGAGACTCTGTGCGGGCGATGGCCCCTTTGATGATGCACTCGGCCAGATCAATGATATTACGGAGCTCCAGGGCACGCAGCAGGTTCAAGTTGAACGACTTGGTCTTGTCATCCAGGTGGATTAAGTCATAGTCGCGTCGCACGCTCGGCAACTGCTCTTCAGCCTGGGCTAATCCATCCGGCGTCCTGAACACGCCACAGTAGGCGTTCATCTTTGATGAGAGACGTGTATGCAACTCGACGGGCCGAATTCCCCACTCCTCCCTATTGATCAAGTTCTCAATATCCTTGTTAACCTCATCAACGGCTTCTTGTGGGAAGATCCGGTACTCTTGACTATTGACGAACTCGCTTGCAGCCTTCCCGGTAATCTTCCCGAACACCACGCCGTCAAGCAGAGAATTACCGCCCAACCTGTTGGCGCCATGTACTGAAACACATGCCGCTTCTCCAGCAGCATAGAGTCCGCTCAGTGGAGAGGCACCATACTTGTCGGTTCGAATTCCGCCCATGGAGTAGTGAGCCGTTGGCCGTACAGGAATCGGTTCCTTGATTGGATCGACACCCTCCAGGTCGATACAGAGCTGCCTGATCTGCGGCAAACGTTCCATAATCTTTTCGGCACCGAGAAGAGTAAGATCAAGGAAAATGGCTCCATCTCGCCCTCTCCCCTCGATGATCTCCGTCTGCTCACCTCGTGAGACCACATCGCGAGAAGCCAGCTCCTTCTTCGTCGGAGCATATTTACCCATGAAACGCTCACCATCAACGTTGATCAGGACACCCCCTTCACCCCGAGCCCCTTCAGTGACCAGAATGCCGGATGTGCGCAACCCCGTCGGATGGAACTGTACGAACTCCATATCGGCCAGAGGAGCCCCGGCTCTCAGAGCAAGAGCCATACCGTCGCCGGTGTTGGTGGTGGCGTTGGTGCTGGACTGATAAACACGCCCGTAACCACCGGTGGCCATCAGCACCGCTTTACCACGGATGGGGAACACTTCACCGGTCTTGATGTCATAGACGACCACACCGGTCACACTCTTACCATCAGGATCAGTGACGAGTTTCAGCACCTGGCACTCTTCGTAAACGGGAACTTTCGCTTTGACCAACTGCTCCCAGAGCACGTGCAACATCACCTGCCCGGTACGGTCGGCAGCAAAACATGTCCGGTCGAAGCTGGCCCCACCGAAAGGACGCTGGGCGATCTTGCCGGCTTCTCTTCGAGAGAAGGGACACCCCATTCGGTCCATCTCCATGATCGCTTCCGGAGCGGTTTCACACATCAGTTCGATGGCATCCTCGTCACCGATGTAGTCCGACCCTTTAACGGTATCGTAGGAGTGGAGAGAGGTGTCATCCTCTGGATCAATGGCTGCATTGACCCCTCCCTGGGCAGCGCACGAATGGCTGCGCAGCGGATGGATCTTACTGATGATGGCGACGTTGACGTTCTCTTTAACGCCCTCAAGCGCCGCACGCATGCCGGCCAGTCCTGCACCGACGATTATGAGGTCATGGCTTTTCATTCTGCTACTCCGCTCATCGGATGACGATACTCCCTGTTCACGATACTCACCGTCCTATCTTCCACCGTGAATGCGCTGCAACGGTGAGAGCATCCTTCGTTGAGTCCGCGACACGGAATCCCGATCTACACCAAACCCGCGATTATTGAATCTGAAACCATCCACACTGGAAAACGTTGAGCACATGGCTGTCAAAACAGCTCTTCTTCCTCAAGAATTATGTAAAACTCATTCCGTCACACATACTCACTACAAACAATCAAATATCTCAATATTTTTCGCGCAATACAGCCCACCGTATCTAAGGGGTCGATTGCGTGAAAACCGGGGGTACATTATGCATATACGATCTTTTTATCTGCAATAATTGTCTATTTGTACAGCTTTCCGACGGGATTGTCAAAAGGGTCCAACACAAAAAAACACGACACTCCCGTCGATTGCTCGACCCGGGCGGCTATGCTAAACATTATTCTTTAGGCATGCACCAGGGAACAGGCAACGGCCAGATTCCATTCGCAGTGAGGACCCCCATGACTGAGAAGTACACTCCCCGCACCATTGAAGCCAAATGGCAGACGGAATGGGAAAACAATTCCGTTTTCAAGGTTGAAGAGACGCCAGACAAGGAGACCTTCTATCTTCTGGTCATGTTCCCCTACCCTTCCGGACGAATCCACATGGGTCACGTCCGTAACTACGCAATCGGTGATCTGATCGCCCGCTATCAGCGCATGCAGGGTAAGAACGTTCTTCATCCCATGGGTTGGGACGCATTCGGGATGCCTGCAGAGAATGCCGCCATCAAGCAGAACACCCACCCCGGTGACTGGACCTATAGCAACATCGACACCATGCGCGAAGAGCTGAAAAGCATGGGTCTCTCCTACGATTGGTCCAGGGAGTTCGCCACCTGCGACCCCGACTACGCCCACTGGGAGCAAGTCCTCTTTCTCAAACTGCATGAAAAGGGGCTGATCTATCGTGAGATGTCCCATGTCAACTGGGATCCAGTGGATCAAACGGTTCTTGCCAATGAACAGGTGATCGACGGCAAAGGCTGGCGCAGTGGGGCTCCGGTTGAACGCAAAGCGTTGTCACAATGGTTTTTTCGTATCACCGACTATGCTGAAGAGCTGCTCACCGACATTGAGAAACTGGACGGCTGGCCGGAAACGGTTCGCACCATGCAGACCAATTGGATCGGCAAGAGTCACGGCGTTGAGTTCTCTTTCACAATCAAGGGTAGGGAGGAGAGACTTCCCGTCTACACCACCCGCGCCGACACCATCATGGGCGTCACTTTCTGCTCCATCGCCTCCGAACACCCCTTAGCTGTGGAAATTGCCGAAACCAACCCCGAAGCCGCCGCTTTCGTCCGCGAGTGCCAAGCCACCGGCACCAGTGAAGAGGCTGTTGAGAAACTTGAAAAGAAGGGCTTCGATACCGGTCTGCGTGCCATTCATCCATTTACCGGTGAGGAGGTGCCCATCTTCATTGCCAACTTCGTCCTGATGGGGTACGGCACCGGCGCGGTTATGGCTGTTCCCGCCCACGACCAAAGAGATTTTGAATTTGCCAAAGCGTATGAAATCCCAATCAAGGTCGTCATTCAACCGGAAGGGGAAACACTCTCAGGTGAGACTCTGGAAGCCGCCTATACCGGGCCGGGAACACTAACCAACTCTAGACAGTTTGACGGCATTGATAACGAAGCCGCCAAACGCACCGTTGCTGAAGCGTTTGAGGCAGAGGGTATCGGCAAAGCAACGGTGAATTTCCGACTGCGCGATTGGGGAGTCTCCCGACAGCGGTACTGGGGAAACCCCATCCCAGTGGTTCACTGCCCCAGTTGTGGTGTCGTTCCGGTTCCTGAATCAGACCTTCCCGTCTCTCTTCCTAAAGAGGTGGAGCTGACGGGATCCGGCAATCCTCTGGATCGTCACCCCACATGGAAACAGACCACATGCCCCAGTTGTGGTGCTGATGCAGTGCGGGAAACGGACACCATGGATACCTTCATGGAGTCCTCCTGGTACTTCCTGCGCTACTGCTGTGCTGATTTGAACAGCGCTCCGCTCGATCGGGCTCGGGTAGATCACTGGATGCCTGTGAACCAATATGTGGGTGGAATCGAACATGCAGTTCTGCACCTGCTCTATGCGCGCTTCTTCCACAAAGCGCTCCGTGATGTCGGGCTTGTGAGTTGTGACGAACCCTTCACCAAACTGCTTACACAAGGCATGGTTCGAAAAGATACGCACACCTGTCCCGAACATGGCTGGCGCTACCCCAGTGAAGTCAAGGAAGAGCGTGGGAGACTGTTCTGCATAGAGTGTGGAGCGGAAATCTCCGTTGGACGCAATGAAAAGATGTCCAAAAGCAAACACAATGTGGTGGATCCCAACGATCTGATCAAAGGGTATGGCGCCGATACGGCCCGTCTCTTCATGCTCTTTGCCGCTCCTCCTGAACGAGATCTAGAGTGGAATGACAGCGGTGTGGATGGTGCATGGCGGTTTCTCAATCGGCTTTGGCGCCTTGTCGTTGATGTGGCGTCACGGACAGAGGAGATCGCTCCGGCGACTGAGATGCCCAAGGATCCAGCCCTCAAAAAACTGCGAAGCAAACTGCACGCGACCATTGCTAAAGTGACCGAGGATATCGAACGCCAGTCATTCAATACCGGGATCGCTGCAGTAATGGAGCTGGTTAATGAAGCCTCTCCCTTCCTGCAAAACAAAAAGGCCGACACGATAACGCTCTCCATTCTACGTGAGATTGCTGAGGTGGCTATTCTCCTCCTCCATCCCTACTCACCGCATATTACAGAAGAGTTGTCACGCACTCTTGGTCACACAGGGTATGTTTCTCAGAAAGCGTGGCCAAGAGCCGATGCCAAAGCACTGGTCAAAGAGGAGATGACCATCGTGGTTCAAGTAAATGGAAAACTCAGAGGCAGGCTCACCGTCGCTGCAGACACCGACCAGAAAACTCTTGAAACATTGGCTCAGGAAGATGCCAAAGTTGTTCCCCATCTGGAGGGCAAGAGTGTGCGAAAAGTGATTGTCGTTCCCGGCCGACTCATCAACATCGTAGCTGGATGACTGCCATGACTCCCCAACGAAACACGTCACGCTCCTCCGATTCATTCAGGCTCTGGTGGACACTCCTGCTGCTACCACTGCTTTCCGGGTGTGGTTACGCTTTTCCCGGCGCGGTAGCCAAGCGGACGATTCCTGGTCTGGAAAGTGGGTTTCTCATTGTCAGCGGGCCAGGCACAATTTCGTCACCACTGCTGTCTCAATCTTTAAAATACCAACTAAAAACGCGCTTGGGTCTCCAAATTGCTGACCCCGATAAATCACTGGACGATGTTCCGCATCTGCTGATCTCCCTGAACCGTCTGCAACAGGACAAGCTAATCGAGGACTCACTGGGCAGAGCTGATAAATACCGAGTCCAGATTACCGGTACGCCGACCATCAAGATTCCTGGCACCAAACCCACAGTCATGCCATCGATCACTGGTGAGACGACCTATTTTGAATCCCATGAAAGCACAACGAGCCTTACACTGAAAAAACAGGCGGGTATTGAAGCGGTTGAGGCACTCATCGAAAAGCTGTTGGTGCAATTGACCGGCAATTCGTAGAGAGCGGCTCCCCTCCTCGTGAAATTGAAACCCAATGCCATCCGGAGCATGAAACCGGACGCCCCACCCGCAGCGATTCTGCTCTACGGTTCTGAACAGGGGAAGATTCAGGAAGAGGCCGAGGCGATCAAGCGGATCGTCTTGGGTGATGGCGATGAAACCTTCTCTCTGGCAATCTTTCATGCCACAGAGCTTGATGAAGAGCAGTTCGCCACCACCTGCCGGGAGATCCCCTTCCTCACACCACGGCGTCTCGTCTGGTTGAAGGCAACAGAATCGCTGGACGTTCACGCTCGTAAACGGCTTGTCGAGTATCTCAAGGATCCTGTCCTGAGCACTGTACTGCTGATGACAGGGGATGCTTTGGAGGCGAACAATCCTCTCCGACGATCCATGGAGCGCAATAAAAAGGGGTGGTGTATCCCTTTCTACCCTCTTGAGGGTGGAGCATTCGTACAGTGGGTACGCAGTCGATTGTCCAAGGCAAGAGTCGCCATAGAACCCGATGCCCTTCAGTTTCTCTCCCACCACCTTGAAGGCAATACAGCTATTGCAGAAGGTGAATTGGAGAAGGTGATTCTACGGGTCGGCAACGATCGAACCATTCGCCTTAACGACCTTGACGCCCTCTCCAAAGGACTCCAGGAGACAGACAAGTTCTCTTGGGTAACCAGCTGCTTCAATGGCAAGATTTCTGAAACCATTCACGACCTTGACCAACTCCTGGATGCAGGAGAGGCACCCCTGGCATTACTGGGGCTCTATCTACGCCATCTGCGCCGCCTGATCGAAGGACGAGACTATCTGAGACAGGGTAAACAGCCTAAAGTGATCGCCAGAAAGATGCGTGTATTCTGGAAAGAGGAATCCATCTTTTTCAGCCAGTGTAAACGCTGGAACAATCGTGATCTGGCCCAGTTGATCCTTCACTGCCAATCTCTGGATTTTGAGCTGCGGCATTCTGCAAAACAGTCAAGGCAGCTTATGCATGCATTGGTCTTCAAAACAGCACGACTGCTTGAATAGTTTCCGAGAACACGCTCTAGGGCGTGTCTTCAATTAGCCCAAACAGCCGCAACAAAAAAACCCGGACACCATCCGGGTTTTTTTGTTGCCTGCTGAATAATCAAGGACCCCTACTGGAAAACCTCAACCATCACGTGTGATCTGGTCGATCAACTCCTGAAGCGCTTCGGGAGCCCGATCGTTTTCCACCTGGCAAGTGCCGGCATTGGCGTGACCACCCCCTCCATATTTCAAGGCCAACATACCGATATTCGTCTTGGAGGTGCGATTGAGTATCGATTTACCGATGGCAAACACCGTGTTCATCTTCTTCAATCCCCAAAGCACATGGATGGAGATGTTGGTATCAGGAAACAGAGCATAGATCATGAACCTGTTACCTGCCCAAATGGTCTCCTCCTCACGCAGATCCAGTATCACCAGATTATCATGAACCGTGGAGCACCGTTTTAACTGCTCCTTGAACTTCTCACCATGCTCCAGATAGAGATCGACGCGCTCCTTAACATCCGGCAAGGCAAGGATCTCATCGATATCATGCTCGCGACAGAAGTCGATGAGCTGCATCATCAATTCATAGTTAGAGATCCTGAATGTACGGAAACGGCCCAGACCGGTTCTGGCATCCATCAAGAAATTCATCAAGTCCCAACCACCCGGATTGAGAATCTCATCACGATTGAACTGAGCCGAGTCCCCCTTGTCCACCGCCTCCATCATATCGACTGAGACTCTTGGGAATCCTTTGGCACCGTCATAGTGGTCGTAGACCACTCGGGCCGCCGAAGGCGCCTCAGGATCAATGATGTGGTTCTCAGGTTTTTCACTGCCACGGCGAACTGTCTCACTCTCGTGGTGGTCAAACGCCAGATGAACGCCCTCAACATAAGGAAGATTGGTGGTGATATCACGATCAGTGATGTCGATCTTTCCATCCTGCATATCCTTGGGATGCACGAACTTGATGGAGTCTATGAGATCCAGCTCCTTCATTAACACGGCGCAGACCAAGCCGTCAAAATCACTTCTGGTCACCAATCGATACTTCTCACCCTTCGCCATGGCTCTGCTCCATTGTATTCCGTGGATATTCGACAATGCGTCTGGAAATCGTTCCAACCTATTTGCTATAGCCTCTATTACTTCGTCGCTTTCAGTGCATCCACTCTAGCGAATCGGAGACAATCTTGAAACCGATTTTTTTGAATCATGCCATATGCCGGGCAGGATTAAGGTCGGATGAGAAACCAGCAGTAATGGATATCGGGGCGCCGTTTGAAATCCGGGTGAAGCGTCTCTCGATGCATGGGCTGAACTTTGACGGAACTGTTCTCTTCACCACGACTCTGCCACTGAAACGTGAATGAGCGGCTGTTGGTAGAAAAAACAAGCGTGCCTCCTGGGGCCAGAAGTGCAAGGGCTCGGTCGATCAGTTGCGGGTGATCACGATTGATGTCGAAAACAGTCTCTGTCCGCTTGGAGTTGGAAAAGGTCGGAGGATCAAGAAAAATCAGATCATATCGGTGATCACAACTCTCGAGCCAAGTCAGACAATCCTGCTGTTCAAAACGGTGCTGCTCGCCGGTGAAACCGTTGATGCGCATGTTACGTTCCGCCCAGGCAAGATAGACGGGAGAGAGATCTACCGTTGTAGTTTCTCGAGCACCGCCATCTGCCGCATAGACCGTTGCACTGCCGGTGTAAGCAAAGAGATTCAGGAACCGTGCATTGTGTGCTCTCTCACGAATCATCGCCCGAACGGGACGATGATCAAGAAAGAGCCCGGTGTCGAGATAGTCTGTGAAATTGAGTTGAAACCGCAAGCCCCCCTCCTCCACCTCGTGAACCCGTCTCTCCTCGTCAAGTTTCCGATACTGCTTGGCTCCCTTCTGGCGCTGACGCATTTTGAAGAACAGATTGCCGGACGCAACCTGAAGCTGCTTCCGTATCACGGCCAGAGCATCAGCCCGCCGTTTCAGGGCGGCCTTGGGGTCGATCCCTTTTGGAGCGTGATACTCCTGAACATGAACCCACTCGCCATAACAATCGACAGCGAAATTGAACTCAGGCATATCCGCATCATAGAGCCGATAGCAGCTCACCTCTTCACGACGCAGCCATTTTTTTAGCTGTTTTGCATTTTTTGCCAATCTGTTTCCAAACATGCGGGCTTGGGCATTCTCGGCATCACCTCGGGCTAGGAGCTCCTCCACGGAAGGTGGCTGTGTGGCTTGGTGCCTCGTAGCCCCCTGCCCTGTTCTCCTCTGAGAAGAGGGATGAGAACGCTCTTGATAGCGGCTCTGCGGCCCCTTTCCAGAGGATTGAGACTGTGTCACCGGGGTTAAACCAATGAAGGAGACCGCCCCTTCCATGGGACCATTGCGCATGGCAACAGTCTGTCTTGGAGAAACGGGCCACCCCTGATAAGCCTCGTTCCTGGTGGTGTAAACGGCACCACAACTGGTCGCACTCTTGGCAAAAAGGGTTCCGAGACGCCGATAGAGCTGAGTAAGGTCGTCCTGACCACTGAGTCGCTGTCCATAGGGAGGATTGGTAACGAGAACGCGACTTTTGAATCGACTCCAATGGCGCTCCCAGCCTTTGGCATCCGGCATGGAACGACATGCAAGCGAGATTACATCCTCCAACCCGGCCTGGGTAACATTCCGAGTTGCCGCGGCAATGGCGCGACGATCATGATCACTTCCCAGAATCGGTGGAATCTTTTCCAGGCCCTTTTCACTTCTCTCCTCAGCCTCGCTCCTTATCCTCTTCCAGATCTGCGAATCGTAGCCGGACCAGTGCTGAATACCATAAGCATCCCTCAACAGTCCCGGAGCCATATCCGCCGCCATCATCGCCCCTTCGATGAGAAATGTTCCGGAGCCACACATGGGATCGGCAAGTGCCCAACCCTCTCGGGCTCTCTCCGGCCATCCGGCCATGAGTAGAATGCCCGCCGCCAAGGTTTCACGCATGGGTGCAATACCGGTCTCTTTGCGATACCCCCGCCTGTGTAGGCGCTCTCCTGAGAGATCGATTCCCAGATCGGCTCTGGCGCCTTGTATGTGGACAAAGATCCGAATATCGGGAGAACGGAGATTCACGGAAGGACGCTCTCCACGTAGCTCCCGCAGCCGATCAACAAACGCATCCTTCACTTTGAGCGCTGTGAAACCCGTATGCCTCAGTTGGGCATTGGTTCCGGTCGCTTCCACAGCAAAGGTGGCATCCGGGGGCAGATGCTCTTCCCACGGGAGCTCCTTGACGGTCTCATAGAGAGCTTCAGCACTCTCTGCTGCTCCTGAGGCGAGCACCAACAGAACCCGCTCCGCTGTTCTCAGCCAGAGAAGAGCCCGATAGATCGTTTCATCATCGGCCTCGAAACGGACCCCCAACCGTCGTTGACGGATCTTCGATGCACCTAAATGGGAGAGTTCAAGAGCCAGGACGGACTCCAACCCTGAGGAAGTGGTGGCAAACAGGGAAAGAGACATGGACACTTATCCGGGAAACAGAGGAGCCGTCTGGCTACGATGGAAACGCAGACGGAGAGTCAGGAGACTTTTCGAATCTCTTTGGGGACGATGATCAGCTCTTCGTTGACTTCATTGGCAGCTTCAAACTCCGGTGTCAGGCAGAAGTCACCGCTACCAACACACTCCAATTCAAAAAAGACACCATGATCACAACGCTTGCACTTCTCGCGATCCAAGTGCTGCGTCACGATGGTGCGAATCGCTTCTGACTTGGACCGAAACACCTTGTCTGAGCCGATATGCTTGATATGACCACTGCGCTTGAACATGGTCATCACCTGATCACGCACGGCGCACAGGAAGAGATTCCCCCCCTTGTCGTGGCGTTTCTCCGCCTCATGCCGCAACATCTCGACACCGGCCACATCGATGAAGTTGATCCCACTGGAGACGATCAGAAGCTGTTTCTGTTGAGCGTTACCTACCGTCATGCAGTGAAGAATCTCCTCGACATGATTGACAGCCCCGAAAAAGAGCGCTCCTTCAATGGCGACGATCTTCAATTGGGGACACTCTTTATGAGTCTTTGCATGCACCAGATGCCGCACGCCCGTCGGATTTGGATTGGGAACCAGACTGACGATACGTGGGGCTGCCGCTTTACTCAGGTAGATCACCAGAGAGAGCATCACACCAACATAGATCGCCAACTCCAGATGGAGCAGCAACGTGGCGCCAAATGTTACCACCATCACAGCCGCTTCCGATTCACTGGTACGAACGATCATGCGTATGTGGTGAAACTCGATGAGATTATAGGCGACCAGAAGGATGACACCCGCCATGGCAGCAATCGGCAGATACGCTGCAAGCGGTGCGATGAGCAAAACGATCAGCATCAACGGAACTGCTGCAAACACGGCAGAAATCGGCGTCTGTGCCCCTGCCCTGAAGTTGACGCCTGAGCGAGTAAAAGAACCCGACGAGGGGTAGCTGGAGAAGAAACTACCGACAATATTGGAAAGACCCTGACCAATGAACTCCTGATTACCGTTGATGCGCTGTCTCGATTGCAGAGAAACGGAACGGGCGATGGAGACCGCTTCTATCAGTCCCAACAGGGCAATCGCCAATGCACCGGAGGCGAGATCACTCCAGATTTTCGCATCCCATGTCGGTGAGGAGAGCGGTGGCAGGCTGGCTGGTAGTGCCCCAACGAGTTGTATCCCCGCGTCCTCTCCACCAAGCACCAGAGCAGTCACGCTGCCACCGACCATGGCAATGAGCATACCCGGCCATCGAGGCGCAACTATACGCAGTACAACGGCAATACCCAATGTGACACTTCCCGTCAAAACCACGCTGAGGTTGGCATCAGGGAGTCGTATGAACACTTCGTGGAGCGTCGCAACAAAACTGAGCCCCCCAGGCAGCTCAATACCCAGGAAATGCTTCAACTGGCTTGAGGCAATCAGAATAGCCGCACCACTGGTGAAACCGACCACCACCGAGTGGGAGACGAAATTCACCAACGTTCCCATCCGGGCTAAACCCAACGCCAGCTGAAACAGGCCAACCATGATGGCCAACGTCAATGCCATACCGATAAATGGGTCACTGCCAGGAGTCGCCATTGGGGCGAGCGTCGAGTAGACAACGATGGAGATCGCAGTCGTCGGCCCGGAAACCAGATGGTGAGAGGAGCCAAAAAGCGCCGCAATGATCGCAGGGATCATTGCCGTATAGAGACCAAACTGGGGAGGAAGCCCTGCAATTGCTGCAAAAGCGACTCCCTGGGGTAGAACAATGACCGCACCTGTCAGGCCAGCAAAGAGATCTTGACGGAGGGTTTTGCGGTTGACGCGAGGCATCCAGCGACGAAATGGGAACACTTCGGCCCAGGCCATACTACAGACTGTGTTCTCCTTCACATTATACTCCGTCTTCTGGATTTTCTCTCAAACATGGTCCTGGATTCCAAACCCCCCATACAGAAAATAACTGGTATCTGTCACCGCCGAAGAGCGTCACGAAGACCACTGTGGCCTGGACGCTC
Source organism: Magnetococcales bacterium (assembly GCA_015231265.1). Lineage (GTDB taxonomy): Bacteria > Pseudomonadota > Magnetococcia > Magnetococcales > JADGBX01 > JADGBX01. The sequence goes on from JADGBX010000004.1 coordinate 31,103, forward strand.
TGCTGGCTTGTTGCTTTAACGATTGTTTCTGGAGAGCAGCCACTATTATTTGGTTCCCTGCATATGGTCTGCACTCGCTCGTTGTCAAATGAAGGTCTAAATCATTCAACAGCACATATCGTGTGACTGTGAGGATGCTCCGTAACGTGTTCGATCACTTAACGGGCAATCATCACCGATGTCTCCGAGTGCTCCAGCACCCGCAACACCGTACTACCTGAAAGAAGACGCTCAAGATCTCCAAGACCACTATCGGAAAGGACGATCACCGAGTGGTGCTTTCCTTCACCGATGATCTCAGAGACTATGTTGCCGATTCGGATTTCACTCTTATGCGGCTTGATACCCACCTCTTTCAACGCATTCGTTGCTTCGAGGATTGAGTCTTTGGCGTGATCCACCCGTTGTTCATCCTCAGCAACGGCAAGCAGAGAGACGGGACACTCGCATCTGTCGGAAATCATCGCATCTCGTTTGACGGCTTCAATACTGCTTTTCGAACCATCGACACAGATCAAGTGGCCTTTGCCCTCTTCAATCTCTCTGGCGACCAATACGGAACAGGGCGCTTTCACAGCCAATTGTAGTGCAAGAGGAGTGACGCCGAAAATCTTGTCGAAACGATTTCTGGTCCGACCGGAAGCACCGACGATGATAAGATCGTGGTCGCCATCTTTCTGCTGTTCCAGAACACCGGCAAGGATGTCAGAGGCCACCTTCAAGCGCAGGCGGATCTTCTTCCCCATCGTGTTCTGATATTCGATCATATGATCACCGAGAGGATCACCACGAACGTCACTATGTGTCGTGCGCTCATCCCAATCCTCTTCCATCTGGCCAAGTTCGACCAGCATGTCGCGACCTTTCTTAAGGTAGCGAATGCCGGGCAGCTCAAGCCCCCACTCAAGGATATTCTCTCGAGCAACTCTCACCTGCATGCCGCCGATCATACCTTGATCGACCTTACGCACGTAAAGAAGCGTGATGTCTGCATCCATCCCCTGACCGAGTCGTGCTGCGTAGCGCACACCACGGTAGGATTCATCTGATCCATCGGTGCAGATCAGAATGCGAAAGCGCGTTTCCGAGTCCGTTTCCTGAGTCATGACGTCAAGGTTCCCTCAAAGAGATCAGATGAAGAACGGCCAATAGACCGAAGCGAAAACCAGCATAAGAAAGGTGGACAATAAAGCCATTTTCCATCCAACCGCGAGAAAGTCCGTCGTCTTAAGATAACCCGAAGCATACACAATGGTACACGCCGGCGTTCCGACGACGGTGAGGTAAGCAAAGGCAGACGAAATAGCTGTGATGAACCCAATGACAATGGGTGATTCACCAGCTGCTTTTGCCAGATTGAGAACAATCGGCCCAAGAACTGCCACAGCAGCACCATTCGACATGGTATTCGTCACACCGGTTGTCAGTGCCGACACCGACAGCCACAACCCGACACCCTCGTCAGCCCCAAGAGGCGTCAACATGGTGAGGAACGTATTCGCTACCCACTCGGCTGCTCCGGTATTTTTCATTTGAACACCAAGGGAGATTGCAGCGGCATAGAGCAGAACAACGCCCCAGTTCACACCACTGTTAAGATCTTCCCAAAGCACGAGACCTGCCACCAGGAACGCTGAGGCACCCAACACTGCGATGGTCCCCATACCAACTTCGCTGGAGACGAAGACCCAGCCGAAAAGGATGAGCGCGAAAAGGATGATTGACGTCCAATCCCGTGGTTTCAGAGGCCCCTGCTCTTTCACTTGCTCCTTGAGCTTTTCAACCGCAGGGCTGAGATCGCTGAACTCCGGTTTAAACGTAAAGAAAAGAAGAAGCGTTACAAACGGCAACTGCAATAGAAACATCGGATAGGCGTAGATCATCCAATCTACATAGCTGATCGTAAGACCATAAAACTCTTTCCAGTAGCCAATCATGATCGCATTGCGCGCTCCACCCGAAGGCGTACCGATTCCGGCGACCGAACAACCATATGCGATGGAAAAGAGAAGAACAGCTGCCAAATTGCGCACCTCCTTGGGATCCTTGGAGGTGAGGGTGATCAGAGTAATACCCACCGGCAACATCATGGCGGCAACAGTGTGCTCACCGATGAATGAAGCGAGGATGCCCGACACTACAGAGATACCAAAGGCGATGCGGATCGTTTTGGTCCCGGTAACGTTAATGATCAACAGAGCAATACGCTTGTCGAGCTTCTGCTTCACGACAGCAACCGCGAGCATCAGCGAGCCCATGATGAAGAGCACGGAGTCGTTCATCAGGCTACGCGCAACAGTCGATGATGCGATACCAAGCAGCAGCACCTGACCAACAACGATCAACAATGCCACAGTCGGAAGCGGAACCGGTTCGGTCACAAAAAGGATAGTTGCCACCACAGTCATGGCCAGAACAATCATACCCTCTTCACTCAACCCCTCGGGAAGAGGAAGCGTTAGGATGATGGCACCAACGATAAGCGCAATAAAAAACCACTTCTTTTCGCGCAAAAACTCTTTCACAGTCCACTCTCCATTGCCTCATCCCTGAGCGATTCCCCACAACCATGCGTTCATCTGCAAGCGCATCTATGGCATCATGCTTCTCTTAACTCACGAAAAGAGACAGTGCCGCCCACACCGCATGGATCAAAGCATGATCTGGAAATCATTTGGGATTCACGACGAATCAAAGCAAACTATTATACATAATTCGACCCAAACGGGAACCGTCCCCGTTCTGTTTTCCACAGGAAAGCAGGCAAGATGTTGAATAAATGGCATCATTCTTGATTGATTCACAACCATCTACAAATTATAACTGTTATTACATATTTATAGTGCTGATTATTAAAGCTAATCCCTACTTCCGTATAGTCACAATAACTATTAGTCAGGATCACTTCACAGATCGCCCATACACTCTTTTCAGCGCATCCCGAGAGCCTGCTTGTAGAGGTGAAGCAGTGCCTCTTCTTCATCAACCTGATGCTGATCCATTTTTCGAAGCCGGATAATCTGACGCATCACTTTTGGTTCGAAACCACCGTTCTTCGCTTCGGCATAGATCTCGCGGATACTGGCCCCAATCTCAGATTTTTCCTCTTCAAGACGTTCAATTCTTTCAACAAAAATACGAAGCTCTTCATGCTCGATCTCAGGGCTGCTCTCCGACATTGTTCTCTCTCCTGTAATAGCTCTCATACACGCTGAACGCACCGTTCATACCTACAAGAACAGCACTGGACACAGCCGATGATTCCTCTGCAACGCACAACTGTCAAGCAACTCACCACCCCATCAGGAGAGCGCCCAACCATACAAAAAACGTGAAGGGATCGTAAATATATCAGCAAGAGCTGCCAAAAACGTGCATAATCAAATTTCTTGAACACGATGCTTGAGTTGTTTTGCTTGGCATCTGACGATTAACGCAAGAATTTCAGGAATAGATTGCATGGTTACCGAAGCGAAAACACCCCATCCGGCTCAAAACGACGACACGCTTGGAGAGATTCTCCAGCTCCTGAAAGAGATCCCGGAGATCAGCCATGACGGCTTCTCCAATATTACGGATCATATGGGAAATTTCTCCAGCAGTTTTGCAACGGGTGCCACACGATCGATCTCCATTACGGAGCTGATCGAGTCGGATGGCGATATGGGGTTGACGCCCCTGCGTAATGACCTCCGCAAGGTAAACCGTGAGATCAGCGGCGCCTTCAAGTCCCTGGATACTCTTGTCGAACAGCAGCAAGGATTTCTTACCCTCATCAACAAGACACTGGAATGGGCACTCACTCTGGAGCAGGACGCCTTTCTGCCACCCATCGTCGATCAGATCAAAGCTCAAAGCGGCGAACGCCTGGAAATCCAGACGCTCGGAGCGATCATCGACAGCCTGATTCAACAGACCCGCCCCTTGATCCATGATGTAATCATGGCGAGTGAAGAGGCGACGGATGTGATGAACCATCTTTCCCGCCGCGTTACTGCCGACCTGGAGTCATCACGTCATGGACTCACAGGAATCAAGAAAAAAACCTCCCAGGGGACACGCACTCTTACCCGTATCGTCAAGGATGTCGGTTCTATTTGCAGTGCAATGCACGACCGTTCCCGCAAGGTGAATGATATCGTGTTTCAGATGGTGCAATCGATGCAGTATGACGACATCACGGCGCAGCGTGTACAACATGCGCTCCAAGCTCTGGAGACAGGTCGGGATAAACTGACTACAGAGAAACCGAGCACCAGAGACATCCAATGGTTTACCGTCGCATCGACCATTATCATCAACCAACTCCATGCCACACGTGACGATGCAGTCAAAGCGATCAGTGACAGCCGGGAACAGCTTGATCTGATTGCAGAACTGGCCCGTGAACAGGTCAGTGACGTGAGCACTATCCGGAAACACGGTGTTGCTTTCAGGCAAGAGACGGCAGATGTCACCTATCATCTGACCTCAATGGGCCATTTCAGTGCATTTAACGAACGCTTCTCCAATGATGTGCTCAGCGATCTGACAAAGGCTGAGAACGCAATTTTTCAGGCTAAACGGGCGATGAACGTCCTGGCCATGACCAGCAACCGATTGGAAAAATTGGCCTCTTCCCTGAAAACACAAGGGAGTGAACGGCTGGAAGTACTGACGCGCAACATCATCGCTCTGGCGCAGAAAATACAGATTGAAGGCCCAAAACAGGTGGCAGCTTTCAACAAAGCTTCTGTCAAACTTCATAGCATCAGCATGACTTTTTCGGACAAGGTAACTCCCAAGCTGATGCGCACCAACAGCCTGTTACGACGCGTTCCACTCACCACCAAACAGCTGGATAGCAACAACGAAGATCTGATCTCGGAGATGAATGAGACTCTTGGTGATGCACAGGCTACGGCTATTCAGATCATGCTCCTGGTCACAGAGATGGATTTCCACGAGGAGATTCATGACCATGTGGAAACTGCAACGCGCCTACTCAATAGACTTCTGGAAGATCTTGGTATTTCCCCAGGCTCTCTGAGCGACAAGGAGTTGGCAGAATTGACAAATGAGTTTGAGGATCTCGCCAACATGTACACCATGGAGAGCGAACGGCGGGTTCACAACGCTGCGCTTGATCAAGGCGATGGGCATGCTGATGAGGACGATGATGATGGCATAGAGCTGTTCTGAACCTCCAACAAGATCGCTTAATCCAAAAAAAGCGCCGGAGACCACATCAACTGGGTTCCGGCGCTTTCTCTTTTTAAGGGCTATAAATGGCTTATTTACTTGCTGGACAGCGCCAACAGCAGACCATTTAGCCGTTTGACGTAACCCGCAGGATCCTCCAACTGTCCCCCTTCACCGAGCAGTGCCTGATCAAACAGTACGTTGGCCCAATCTCCAAAGCGAGCCTCATCGCTCTCCTTCTCCATCACCTGCATCAGGGGGTGGTCGGGATTGAGTTCCAAGATCCGTTTTGTGGCGGGCACATCCTGTCCAGCCTCTTTCAAAATCCTCTCCAGAGAGGCACTCATATCGTGGTCATCACTGACCAGACAGGAGGGGGAGTCCGTGAGCCGGGCCGAGGAACGCACATCCTTGATGCGATCGCCCAACGTTCCCTTCACCCGTTCGATAACCCCATCGATGCTGGATGCTTCCTTCTCTTCACTCTCAGATGCCTTCTCTTCATCGTCGGAAACCTCTTCTCCACCCAGCTTGGAGAGATCAAGATCACCCTTGGTCACAGACTGCAACGGCTTCCCATCGAACTCATTGAGGTGGGTCACCAGCCACTCATCAACCCGATCGGTAAGCAGTAGCACTTCAATGCCCTTACGACGGAAGATCTCCAGATGGGGACTGCTGGAAGCGGCTGCACTATTCTCAGCATTGACGTAATAGATCGCCTCCTGCCCTTCTTTCATTCTCTCGATATACGCCTGTAGAGAAATTCTCTGCTCGGCAACATCGTCATGGGTCGTTGAGAAGCGCAACAGCTTGGCAATGCGATCCTTATTGGCGGCATCTTCTATGATGCCCTCTTTGATCACCATGCCGAAGGTTTTCCAGAAATCGTTGTATTTGCTTTCGTCTTCGTCTTTAGCCAACGTCTCCATCAACCCAAGAACCTTACTCACTGCCCCCTTGCGAATGGCACTCATCACCCGGTTCTGCTGCAGAATCTCACGGGAGACGTTAAGCGGCAGATCGGAGGAGTCCACCACACCGCGAATAAACCGCAGATATCGGGGCATGAGATCCTCTGAGCCCTCCGTGATGAAGACGCGGCGCACATAGAGACGGACACCATCCTTCTGCTCTCGATCCCAGAGGTTGAACGGGGGGCGTTTCGGGATGTAGAGAAGCAGCGTGTATTCGTAGTTGCCTTCGAGGCGGGCATGAATATGGCTCAGTGGCTCGTCGAAATCGTGAGAGACATGTTTGTAGAACTCCGTATACTCCTCATCGCTGATTTCCGACTTCGAACGAGTCCAGAGGGCGGAGGCCTGGTTGATCTTCTCCCACTCGGGCTTCTGCTCACCTTCACCATCCGCTTTGCTTTCAGCCTCCTTTTCACCCTCCTCTTCATCAGGAATCGTCTCTTCAGGGGGGATCGGCATCATGATCGGCCAGGCGACATGATCGGAGAATTTCCGAATGATCGACTTCAGGCGCCAGCCATCGATAAACTCATCCTGATCTTCACGCAGATGCAGAATGACATCCGTTCCACGCTGGGCTTTAGAAACGGTCTCAATAGTGAATTCACCATCCCCCTTCGAGGACCAGCGAATCGCGGCACTCTCTTCGGTACCAGCACGACGGGTCAGAACAGTGACCCGGTCGGCAACGATGAAAGCCGAGTAGAAACCGACGCCGAACTGACCAATCATCTGCGCGTCGCTGGCCTGATCTCCCGAAAGAGACGAGAGGAACTCCTTGGTCCCGGAGCGAGCGATTGTGCCCAAGTTCGCGATCACCTCATCGTGATCCATCCCGATGCCGGCATCAGAGATCGTGAGGGTCCGAGACTCCTTGTCGAACGAGAGACGGATCTCCAATGAGGAGTCTCCTTCATAGAGTCCATCATCGGAAAGTGCGGCAAAACGGAGCTTGTCAGATGCATCGGAGGCATTTGAGATCAGCTCGCGAAGAAAGATCTCCTTGTTGCTGTAGAGCGAGTGAATCATAAGATCCAGAAGCTGCCGAACCTCAGTCTGAAAAGCGTGTGTCTCTTGGCCGGTTGTGGTGGTCATGATCTGCTAGTGCCTCGTATGAGCTTGACGTATCAAAAAGTAGACAGAATTGGTATATCGAACGACCTGTGAGCTGCATCCATCCGCAATTCAACATGGGAAGCGACTCCTCATATGGAGTGGTACACGAATAGTTTGCCGCACAGTATCCTTAAGAGGATCAGTTCTCTTATTGCTCAACTCTTTTTCGTGCAATAACACGGGTCATTGCGCGTGTATATTGGCATGCACGGAAACGAAGTCCACCCCTCCAGGCCATTTTTTTCATTTCATGAGAAACAGGCAACAGCCGTGATAGAGGTGGATGACGGTGGAAATACAGGATGATGACGCTCTTTTCCCAATGGTCTGGTGGTCACACATGGTATATTGGTTGGGTGATGACGCTAACGTTCTGCCTTGAAGAGACTCTCCATGCCTCGACCAAAATCAAGGATTACTCAATATACTGTCCAAGACGCCTATCAGTACATTGAACGGGCACTCTCCGGTCAGAGGTTGGAGTTGAAAAAGAAGAATGCAGAAGAGCTTTTCCACGCAATTTCTCTTGATGATCACGCCCAGGCAGCGTTGCAACTTCAGAACTGGATAGACGATTACATGCCGGAGGCCAACAGGCGCAGAATGCTGGGGTCTCTGCGTCAGGCTAAGTTCGCAAGAGAGTCAAAAATCGTCAATTTAACGGTAACCAGTGACACTTCACAACATCTTGACCACTTTCAGAAAAAACATGGTCACTCCTCGCGTAATGAAGCTCTCAATGCTCTTCTCAAAGAACTCGATCGTATCGAGGCACAGCACTCTCCCCCTACACCGGGAGCACCAACTACTGATAAGAGAGCAATAGAACCTCAAACCGACTCTCAAGCCACCCAATCCGACCCCAACACTAGAGCAGACAAAACCGCAACACCCTCGCTTCCTCTTTCATCACCCACGCTCTCCAACAGGAGGACACGACAAGCAGAGCAACATAATCCACAGAGAGAGATCGCACTTATCGCTTTGGAACGCAAACATCAACGGATGTTGATCAGTGCAATTCTCCTTGTCTTTTTTGCTCTTGCTTTAGGTTACTTCTTCGGAATTGGCAAGCACAGAATTGATCGCATCGCAGAGAAACCGGATCAGCTTTCCATCGTCGATCCTGAAGCACTCCTCGATCCCAACAAACGCCCTTTGGTCAGAATCGGCAATGGCAACACCTGGATGCGACTGGTACCACTGGAAGATGCACCGATCTCCAAAGCCCCCTCGGTTACATCAACACCTCTGATGGAAGTCCCCACACACTCCAAAAAGCCGGGTGAAAACACACTGTTGGAAACAGAGCCTATTACTACTTTGCAAATGAGCTACACCCTGGATCCGGTATCTGACCCATAGAGAATCCAGGCTTAGCGTCCGGATCGGAGAATCATCTGGTTATCTTTTGAGCGACTCTCACCCACGGAAGAGACTCGGATTGCAGGAAGATCCTGAACTGGACACTTATTTTCACATATTCCGCAACCGATGCAGAGTTCCGGATCGACAAATGGCTGCTTCAACACCTTCACCTGTCCTTCTCGATCAACGACCTTCTTCTTCTGATACCAGATCGCCTTGGGTGACGTTGGGCACATCTCCTCACAGACGATACACTCCGTCTGCATGGCCCAAGGCAGACAGCGCCCACGATCATAAAAGGCCGTACCCAGCTTCACTGGCGTTTTGAAGCCTCCAACCCCCACTTTTTCAGCCACCGAAATGGGCCGGATCGCCGCTGTGGGACACACCTGTCCACACAACACGCAGTGGTGCTCACAATAGCCAAGTTTAGGAATGAGAATCGGTGTCCACACCCCTTCTATTCCAGACTCCAACAGGGCCGGTTGCAGCACATGCGTGGGACACACCTTCATACAGGCACCACACTTGATGCAACGCGCCAGAAAGTCAGATTCAGGCAAACTTCCCGGCGGGCGAATGACACCTGGCAGGGGTTCTGTTCGAGAACTATCGGCACTGCTCAACATGGGATGAAACAGTGCTGCAGCGACCGTGGTCTCAACGAGACGTCTTCGACTCACATCGATAGGGGCGTGAATGGAGCTTTTCTCCCCTGGTAATCCGAAATGCAGAGCGTCATGGGGACACTCTCGGATACAGTTGAGACAAACATGGCACTCGGAGATGCGCAGCTCTCCCTGAGGATCACACGCTCCCTGGCAGTGACGCATGCACGCCATACAGTCGGTGCAGCGATCCACATTGCGGCGAATCCGGAACGGCGCCCGCCAGGACAGCACTCCCAACAGAGCGCCCAAGGGACAGAGCGTGCGACACCAGAACCTGGGAATGAATCGATTAGCTAGAATCAGAGCGATGAAGATCAACGCCAAACCAACACCGCCATGAACCAACATCTGTGACGTTCCAAGGGGTAGATTCCACTGTTGCAAGGCTGGAAATATCCCCAGAATGAAAGAGCGCGTTATGAGCGCCAATGGATCGAACAGCCCGATCTGCAAAGCACCAAACAGTGATAACACCAGAAGTGACAGAAGAATGTAATACTTGAGTGAGAAATATGAACGATAACGGTTGCGTGCGTAATCTTCCTTCGGTCGCAGAAAGGAGAAGAGGTAGCCCGTAAACTGATTCAATATCCCCAGTGGACAGATCCAGGAACAGAAGAATCGACCAAAAAACAGTGTTAAAACAACAATTAGAACTGACCACGCCAAAGCACTGTAGAGCATGCCACTGGTCAAAATCACCGAGAGACCGGTCAGAGGATCCAACGCCAGAAGCCAATCGGTCTCATACCCTTGAAGATCCTCCCCATTCATCATAGTGAGGAAAAACAGAAACAGAGCAAAGAAGAAGATCGCATAGAGACGACGAATGGCACGCAGATCAGGAATCATGGTGTGTTATCCGATCTGTTGTTCATGAATACGCACCTTCGAGAGATCGGCCATACCGAGCCCCCTTGCCTGGGCATAGGCAAGAAATGGAATCTCCTCGGGTGTTTTATCCAACAGGCGCAGACTCCAGGCATCCACGGCAACCTCATCCACACCGGCAATCAACGTGTCACGTCGAGCGACATCATCTAGACTGCCACCGGTGGGACCATTCCGTAACAACACCCGAGTGGCATCCATCACGGTGAGTGTCGGACGGAAAGTAGCTCCAAGATCAGCAATGGAGACATGGATATCCTGATGCAGACGATTGCGTGCACCACCAATGGCCCCGAACCAATTTTTCATGGCCAGAGTGGCGCCGGATAGGGAATGGTGTTTGACGATCGGGAGGTTGATCACTCTGTCCACTTGATGAAAAATCTCCGCCACCGGCCAGCTCTTCAGTCGATCCCCTTTCATAACCGTTGCCACGAAATCCCTCTCCGTTGGAATCACCACTTCAGCTCCGGCTTTGAGCGCGATAGGCCCAATGCCTGAGCGGTGAAAACAGCGCTTAGGGTCATTGAGGGAAACATCGGTCACCAACACCTTTCCAGCTCCGGCCTCCCTACAGGCCACAACCATCGCTTCGACCAGTTCCGGTCCGGTGTTTGCCGCCTGTTCAGGTTGCCTATCCCAACCGATATTGGGTTTGAGAAGGACACGCTCTCCTGGCTTAATGAACGCTTCAAGCCCGCCTAGTTGCGTTAAAAGCGCGCGAACCATTCGGGTATGATCACTCCCTCGAACGACGGCAATCTCGGAACCGATCGCGGTGGGATCCATTCGAAATTCTTTCAGATCCTTAAGAATTTCCTTTTTTTCGTAATAGGGGGTTTCATCATAGAACCAATAGCCACCCGCAGCGAACCCTGCTGCAAGGGCAGCCGTCAAGCTGGTCTCCTTCAGAAACGCCCGCCGACTAAGAACCGGTTCAGTACGGTTGTGAACCGTTTTCTTCTTGCGGGGACGTCTCTTCCGGCTGGATTGGGTTGTTGTTTTCGTCTTGTTCGTGTGTACCATTATTTGCCTGTTGAGAGGAGGAAACAGCCACATCAGACGACGACAGAAACTGCTGGAGTTTCGGAATCAGAGCTTCAGGAAGCACTCCGAACAACCCGAAAAGTCGACCCTGGGCGTGGTGGTAGTGCCACACACCTTCAAAGGGGTCATCTACCCGAGTCAAACCAAGAGATCCTAAACGTCTCTCACCATAGGAGATCTGCTCAGCATCGTGGAACGCTCTTAAGGACTCAACAACCCGAGCAATCTCCTGGTCACTGGAGAGCATGATGAAGGCGGTCACTACACCTCCATCTGCAACATGGTAGGATCGCTCAAGAACAGAATCCATAAAATCAATGCCATGGAAGTCTTCTTTAATGTATTTAGTTGACTGAACTACTCCAAGATCTGGAAAACGAAGAGATATCTCCTTGTCATCACTCCCTTTCGGAACCAAGTCAGCCAGAAACTCTCCTATAGAAATAAGATCAAGATTATCTCGAAAACCAGTCACTTTAAAAAAGAAACGTGATTGGAAGAAGGCCAAATTCCGTTCTCCCCCAAACCCCATATCCCCCACATCAACCGCCTTGAGTGACCCACCACCCTCATCCATAAGAATGCCGAACGCATGGAGAGGCTTGCCCATGTCGAAGAGATCAACTACCAAATCAGGCTGTTCAACTTCACCATCAGCACCGTTAGCATTTGATTCAATGCGATATTCACTCACAGCAAGGGCTTTAAACCCTGCAGAAATATAGTGTTCCGCATGACCGTTGATATACTCGTAGAGAGTGTCCGTGGAGTAATAACGCACTTTTCCAAGACGGGAAAAGCGAGGGATCTTGGACGGTGTCAACGTTTGGGAGATGGGATCGGAACGGCGCATCTCAACCGGTAGACGCAGCCGTTCCGACTCTTGACGCAATCCATCAAGATAAATCGCCAACCCAATGATTGGCAATAGAAAAATAAGACCTACTCTGACCGAAACAGGAGCCTCAGCCCGCATGGAGCATCCTCATCAAACAGAGAAAGAGAGATCTCGATGCGCCGCTTGCAACTTCGCCGCCAAAGGCAAACCATGTTCACAGCTTCCCGAACATACGGCGCTCTGGCAGGAGAGACACACCTCTGCCTGACCCTTTCTATCCAGTGCGGCATAGGAACGCATGGCGTGCTTCTCATCGCCATAATCCTGGAAATACATCTGATAACGCAGGATGGATGCGATAGAGACGCCCTCGGGACAGGATGATTCACAGTCACCACAGCCGGTTCGGCAGTACTCATTACCGAATCTGGCAGCATAGTGATCCAGAACACGCTGGTCGGAAGCAGTAAACCGCTCCCCCGAAGCGGCCAGGTAGAGGTCCAGATCTCTAACAGTCTTGATGGAGATCACCAATCCCGCAACTTCTTGATGTTGCAAAACCCATTTAAATGCAGCATGTTCAAACGTGCCTTCGCCACTGATGCCGCCATCTTTTGCACCAGCCAGCGTTTTCATCGCCACCACGCCAACACCGCGCTGATGGGCCTCCTTCAGAACATCCGGAACTCTGGGAAATTTCATGAAGTTGAATGCCGGCATGATGACATCAAACTTGCCAGAACGAACAGCGTCCAACATCAGGGTCTCCATGTTGTGGGGACCATGAGACGACACTGCCAGATATTTGATTTTACCAGCTTCTTTTAGCCTCTCCGTCGCTTCGAGCATATCTGGGTCGAGAAGACGATCCCGCTCATGTTCATAGTCGGGCTTCTCGCCGATTGCATGGACAAAGACAATATCCAGATAGTCGGTTCCCATCCGTTTGAGGCTGTTCTCAACGGCAGAAATATACTCGTCCACTCCGCTACCTACCTGGAGGTGGCTCTTTCCGGATTGATAGGAAATGGGATGACAATATTTTGAAGCGATAACAATTTTATCACGTTGACCATGTCGCTTCAGAGCTTCACCGATGTGATCCTCACTAGGACCATAATCGGGAGCTGTATCGAAATAATTGATACCGCGCTGAATAGCGCGTAACACCATTGAAGCAGACGGTAATCTCCCAGCCCCGTAGGAGATGTCACTCATCTTGATATCCGTGGAGCCGAGGCGGTTGTAGCTGCGTACCTTGGCGCGATGCGTCGCCGCTTCCACAGGCGATACCATCGTTGTTGCCGTCGTAGCAGCTGTTGCCGCTGTGACCATGGCGGTTGACTTGAGAAACTCTCTCCTCTTCATGCGCTTTCCTCACGATGTAGGGAAATGAACACTATTGCCGACTTCTCCAACGAATTCTATCACTCTTTTCTGCATGTTTCATTTTTTCCATAGGCAAGAGTCACAACCACCAACTCAGAGGTGTTATCTACTGATGTGAATCCCACTTCCAAGTCATTATCAGTTTGTTCCATATGATCAAAAAAGAAGAACAATTCCATTGCCATCACCTCATAGAATCGCCATAATGTCGGCCTCACAATTAAAAACCATCCTATACGAACTCCTGTCTTTTCGGTTCACTGTTGCTGATGGTCATGAGTTTCCTACCATGCGTCGAGACATGGATGACAACAAGACTTTATTCGAAGTAACTGACTGATTTTCTGTGAGGTATTACCCAGCATTTTCAGGCTGTCCACCCTCCATTGAGGGGTGATGACAATAAAAGGGGAATTGGAACACGCAATCTGGAACTGACTCAGAACCACACAATAGTGTTTGACATGCCTTTTTGTTGAGTCGGCAGCCATACCCTGTTCCTAATCTTAAAATGAAAACACAACCAATGAATGCTCACCTCCCTGACCCTGAAGAGGTAAGGGAGCTGCTATTTGTTCTTGAAAAGGCCCTCAGCGACCATAATACATGGATGATGAATTGGCATCGCGCCATCATCTGCAACCAAAGTGTTGAAGAGGCGCATCTTGATCATAAAGCACACAGAAAATGCAACTTCGGAATATGGTACTACAACTCAAACCACCCCATCCTGAGCAACCATCAATCTTTTCTTAATATTCGCACCATCCACAGAACCCTCCATGAAATGGGGCGAGAGCTTCTGATTAAATCCGGCAAAGGTCTGGAGATCATGCCCGGTGAATACGATACGTTTCTCGAAATTCGTACTCAGTTTCGAGCTGAGATTCGTGTTCTGGAAAAAACTCTGAATGATCTCATTGCCAGCACAGATCCACTCACCCGCGTCTTCAACCGCTCACAGATGAAGAGCATGATTGAACACCACCATACGATGTTGAAGGAGACCGGTCACGTCTGCTCCATTGCCATGGTGGATCTTGACCATTTCAAATCCATTAACGATACGTATGGCCACAAGACCGGGGATGATGTTCTACAGTTTGCTTCTGGCTTCATTGCTCGCAATCTTAGACCTTCCGACCTCATTTTCAGATATGGCGGTGAAGAGTTTCTCGTCTGTCTGCCAAAAACGACAACGCAAACAGCCTTTCATGTCCTGGAACGCATTCGCTGCCAACTCTCTCAACAGACGATCAACAGCACGGATGATCAGGTACTGAAGGTAACCTGTTCTGTTGGCATCTCACAGCTTCAAACCAATCTTTCACTGGAAGAAGCCCAGAAGCAGGCAGATACAGCCGTTTACGATGCCAAACAGAGTGGTCGAAACAGAATCTGCGTCTTTGAAGAAAACTGATCACACCTGAAATCGCTTTTCAAGCCTATAGCCTTACCCATGAATTCTTCTTTTTTAGAAAAACAATCAAATAATTACAAACAATCTCAACTCTACTACACCCTTTCAGGACACGTTGGAAAGATCTTTGGATATCTTACGGAGCATGATATTCTTTTGGATTATAATGTGTTTCTGATCCGCAGATTCACTTGACCATTCCTTTTAGATCAAGGCGCCATGTCGTCACAGTTACCTTCTCATTCAACCAACAATGATGTTGAATATGCTCTAGCTGTTTTACGGCCTGAAGAGAGTCGGGCATTGATCGGGATGGCCGTCGCTCGCCTTCCACAGGTTCGTGATCACCTCTCTGCAGGTCGAATGATCATTGTCGGTGGATCAACCACACGTCATGTTGTTCGCAACTTGCTTCAAGAGGATCCTGGATACGAAGCGTTCGCTGTGGGCTGCATCCAAGACGGTCTCCTTAACGAAACCCCCAAAGAGACGCGCGGAGAAGGGCCCTATATCTTTGAAGAAGGTACACATTCCAGAGGATGGCCTGGTCCGGCGCTTGACCGATTTGAGTACGGTGATCTCTACATCAAAGGCGGCAACGCAATCGATCCGGAAGGCAATGTAGCCATTCTCATGGGATCCCCGGTTGGCGGAACGATCGGAGCGGCCTGGACGATCCTGTCGGCAAGAGGCGGTGAACTGATCATTCCTATCAGTATTGGGAAGCTGGTTCCTTCAGCAATTGATTGCTGTCGGCTCCTTGGCCAGGGTAAACACACGAGAATCATGGGCACCCCTGTCGGTGCCATGCCTATCCCGGCCGGAATGGCGACGGTGGTAACGGAAATAACAGCATTCCAATCACTGTTCGGAGTCCACGCAACCGTTGTGGCTGCAGGTGGCATGCATGACTGTGCGGGTTCACTCACCCTTCATCTCGAGTCGTCCTCCAATCGAATAGAAAACGCTTGGAATGCCCTCATCTCCATTAGAGAAGAGGTCTCCTCTTTGCAAGAGAGCGGATGAGGATTATTGTGTAGAGTGTTGTAACGATACAGGCAACAGGGCAGAGCTTCATTTCAATCAGTGTTCAACCACTGGTGTGGTGTTGAACGTTTGTTTTTATGATGGTTTCTTCTCCGTCCGGATAGAGACGGAATAACGCTTTGGGAGGCGTTCGTAATGGATAATATGATGGAGGAGATTGCACAACGGGCCAATCTGGCTTTTAGCAACCAGATGGAGATGTTGACATTCTACCTGACGGATAATCAGCAGTATGGTGTCAATGTTTTCAAGATCATTGAGGTGATTGAAACACCGAAGGCGATCACGAAGATGCCCCATTCCCACCCTGCCGTTACCGGAGCCATCGACTTCAGAGACTCCATGGTGACCGCAATTGATCTCTCCGTCGGACTGGGAATGGAGCCAGTGGATGTCGCCAACGACATCAGCTACATCATCATCTGTGAATACAGTGGAACGACACAGGGTTTGTTAATCAAAAGCCCAAATAAGCTGATCAATAAAAGCTGGGAAGAGATCCAGAGTCCCGGGCAGATGCACAATGCCGGCTATCTTACGGCTCTCACCTATGATGAGAACAGGGACTCGATCCAGATTCTGGACGTGGAGAGAATCTTAGGAGAGATCATCGGTGTTGAAGAGACCATCACCGAAGAGGTGATTGAAGCCAGCACAGCCGTCGATACCAGCGGCCATCGGATTCTCATGGTTGATGACTCTAAAGCAGCCCGCGCACTGCTCAAGAACGCCATGGATCAATTGAACGTCAATTACATTCTTGCCGAAAGTGCCGTACGTGCTCTTGATATCATCAAAAAAGAGGTCCAGAAAGGGAACGATCGGCCCTTCTCGCTGATTATTTCCGATATTGAAATGCCTGCAATGGATGGCTTTACCTTTACCCGCAAAATGAAGGGGAAAGCCAAACTGAAAGATATTCCGATCATCCTCCACAGCTCCATGAGCAACCCCGCCAACAGGATCAAAGCCGAACAGGTGGGTGCTGATGATTTCGTCCCGAAGTTTCGCCCCGACGAGATTGCCAGTGCAGTATTGAATATCATCGATGGTATCAATAAGCAGAAGCAGGGAGCTCAATCCAACGCTTGATTCTGAAATGCTGCTCCCTTCCCTGTTGCAGAGCCGACCGTGAGCTTTGCAACGGGGAACACTACGCCTCTCTGATATCCCCCCATTACCTAACAATGATGATGATCACTCTCCCAACTGGACAAAGGATGGGGAAGCGCTGAGTGCTGCCTAAGAACGACGAGAAATAGCCAGAATATCTCATCCGGTTGCAGACACCCTGCTCTTCTCTTTCTACGAAACTCAGAGAGTTGATTCGAACAGGATAGAGACTCAAGCGAACACATCACACGAAAGCAACCATCCAGATAGCGTGAAAGTGCAGCTTGATCCATACAAGCACAGCATGGTCCGACAGTGGTGGTGAATCTTCTAGTGCAGCTTGATCCATACAGGCACAGTATGGTCCGACAGTGGTGGTGAATCTTCTCACGCAACTGTCGGACCACCCTGAGTACGATTACTCCTGCTGATAACGACCTACTGCACAGCAGACTGTATCAATAGAGGACACATCGTCCGATTGATGTCTCTCGGCACTGCTTACCATTTGTCCAGCGCGCACCGATCAGAGATGCTCCCTCGAACATGGTTCCCGTAATATCCGCCCCAACCAGATTAGCTCCTTCCAGATTGGCTTTTTTGAAATTCACGTTTACCAATCGGGCTCCTGAGAAGGACGCATTGCGAAGATCAGAGCGTTCCATATTGGTACCGGTGAGATCGGCATCTTCGAAGTTTGCCCCCTCCATTGAGGTTTCAGTCAGCGTTGCACTTTTCATCACCCGATTCTTGAGGTTGATCTTCTCCAGAACACATCCTGGGCAAAAGAAGGGCTGATCCTGATTGCAGCTACCGGTTCCCTTCCCACAACGCTTGCCATTTGTCCAAATCGCAGCATCGAATTTAACCCTGTCCAGAATGGCACCTTCAAGATCTGCTCCTTTGAGATTGGCAGATGTAAGGTCGGCCCGTGTGAGGTTAGCGCCTCTTAACTTGGCTCCGGAAAGATCTGCACGACGCAGACTCGCTTTTACCAGACTCGCTTTTACCAGACTTGCTTTTACCATCCGAGCATCATCGGCATTGATCATGTTCATATTGGCACCGGTGAGATTGGTCAGAATCATCTCAGCACCAGAGATCCGCGCATTCTGCATATCGGCATCATGCAGATCCGCACCGGTCAAAACCGCTCTGCTCATGTCAGCACCGGACATTTTGACATTGCGCATAGACGACGCCTTGAACGTTGCCGGAATGTCTCCAGGTGTCAGGTCATACCATTTACCAGTTGCCAGACCGAGCGCCCACGTGGCATCGACATCTTCCAGATTTGCTCCATCAAGATGCGCATTGGTAAAGTTTGCTCCACGCAGAACTGCCCCTTTGAAATTAGCGGCCTTAGCATTGGAGTGCTTGAAGTTACCCTTGCGTATCGAGGCGTTGGTGAACGTGCTCTTCGTCAAAGAGGATTTCTGAAAATCTGCCTGATCCAACATCGCATCATCAAAGCTGGCATTATCAATAGTGGAATCAGAAAGAATGGAGTAGGGCATCTGAGCGCCATCAAATGTCGCCCCTTTCAACTGTCCTTTGGAGAGATCAATCATACGCATTTCAGCGCCGCTGAAATCCTCTCCACTGAAGTCACACCCCGTACATCTACGCTTCTCTCCTTGCGTTTTGATGGCATTCACCCGGTCCGAGCCATCCATCACAGCCAGATCGGGATCAACAGGGGGCACCGAACAGCCTGAAACGGCAGTGGTGAAGAGCAATCCAATTAATCCAGCAAAATATCTGCGATGGCCTTTAGATGATTCGGCCAAGAACTGTTTTTTCATGACGGATGATTCCCTCTCCGAGTCAAACATGATCGATGAACCTACATTGTAGGGTTGCAGGTGACTGGATGCCAAGTCGTTTTATCCCTCAGTCACACCAGCGAAGAGAAATGCTGATTATCAAGGGGAAAAAACCCATTTTCTTAACGATGGATACACACAAATCGACATTTCAGAAATGCCGTTCCAACTCTTCACAGGCGGTTCGAAGCGCAGAGTGTGCGTCAGAATCACAACACTCTTCATTATCTAGAAGGTGACGAACAGCGGTATAGAGCTCAAGAAATGCCCGTTCAACACACTTATCCGTATCCAATGCCTTGTCGATTAGAGCAACATGACAGATACAGTCGTTCAACCTTCCAGGTCCGGCACCTCCATTCTCCATACGACAACGATCGGTATGATCACCCAAGCCGTGAGGAGTATACAGAAGAGCCTTACGCATCAAGGCCATTCGTGCAGCTGAGAGTTTCACCTCTTCATGGATATTCTCATCCGTGACGTGATCCGACATACGCACTACACCTTACTGTTCATGAATACGAAAGTCAGATTGCGCGGAAATCAATGAAGCTATTGCGAGAAATGTGCTGATAAGCGACTCCTGAAACAATAGGTGACATATCCAGGTGTAACAAGGTTCCGTTCTGGTTAACACACCACAACAACAGCTTCAATACAGACCAATCTGAGTGTTTCATATGTTAATTAGCACTCAATTATGGAGTGAGAAAGCAAGCACCTCTAAACAGAATCCGTTGATGCTTCGTGAGATCAAATCCATACGTCGACCCCGATCACAGCGGTCTGAATCTGAGAATCAATCTAGAGATTACGACACTTAATGATGCATAAATAAATTATATTAATGAGGCGTGTTTACAAACCTATTCAACGAAACGTATAGTATCGACATGTTGGGTGGCGAGAGTACTGAAAACGCCTCAACGGACTCGTCTGTTGCACGCGGTTTTTTGCACTCTTAATTGATTGTTCGTTTCGTTATCGTCTCGGATTTAATCGTCAAGCTGATCAACAACGTGAACTGGGAGGCCGTTTTTCGGCCCGTGCTCCAACTGTGCTGTTGTGGAGAGTCACATGTCCCGTCAACTCTTGATTCTACGCCATGCAAAATCGGCTTGGAACACTGGAGCCCCGACAGATTTCGATCGCCCCCTTGCCCCTCGTGGTCAAAAAGCAGCGCCGAAAATGGGATCCTGGCTGAAAAAGCAGGGCATTGTTCCCGATCATGTGGTGAGTTCTCCCGCACGTCGTGCCAAACAGACGGTTAAGTTGGCATGCAAGAAGCTCGGTTATCCAAAGAAGTCGATCCAATGGGAAGAGAGGATCTACGGAGCTGGTGTAGAAGATTTTCTCTCTGTCCTAGCCGAAACGCCGTCCACTGCAGAACGTGTAATGATCGTCGGCCATAATCCCGGATTGGAGTTTCTGTTTGCCCATTTGGTGGGAACAGAGACCTTCGAGGATCACTACGACGCCTTCATTATCAAGACAGCCACGTCCGTTCTGCTTCAAATGCCTGATGACTGGACCAATCTATCACGTGGGTGTGCCAAGTTTGTCTTCAGACAACACCCCAGAGAGCTTCCTTAGCATTATGGCAGCAATCTGATCGAAGTGAATAGGAGTAATGAGTTCTATATCAATTGTCAACGCCTCCAGAATCGCTGAACCAAGAGGCTGTGTTGACTCTATTTGGCTTCTCCCAAAGAAGGAGGGAGATTCCCAAATACTGAGATCTGTCTTCTTTCCGAATGCACTCTCCTTCATCTCTTGCTTTTGACTGATGTGGAAGAAGACACTTGATGGCGTGTAACACGTGTTGGGGTGGGGAACTCAGGTTCCCTACCCCATTTTTTTTGCTGTAAATCGATTTCAGGAGCCATGAGCGTGGAGAAGATACTCGAACTGATCCGTAAGCAAAGACCGAATCACCAACGCGAACTCTCCGACTATCTGACACTACCTTCCATCTCAAGCCGGAGCGATCAGAAAGAGGTGATGATGCAGACAGCAGAGATGACGCGCTCAATGATGGTCAAATCCGGGCTCGACGATGCTGCTGTTTATGAAACACCCGGTCATCCCGTGGTCATGGGATCCAACAGAAAGAAGATAGAGGCTCCTACCCTTTTGATCTATGGCCATTATGATGTCCAGCCCGTCGATCCTCTCGATGAATGGGAAACGCCTCCATTTCAACCGGATATCAGGAACAACCGTCTTTTTGCCCGGGGTTCCACAGATGATAAAGGACAGGTTCATGCCCATCTCAAAGCTCTTGAGGCTATCTTCTCCCATACAGGCGAACTCCCTCTGAATGTCGTTGTCCTGGTTGAAGGGGAAGAAGAGATCGGCAGCCCCAATCTTGTCCCCTTCCTGAACGAGCATCGTGATGCGCTGAATGCCGATCTGGCTGTTGTCTCAGATACCTTCATGTGGGCAGAAGGGCAACCGGCCATTGTTTGTGGGTTGCGCGGGTTGCTGGTGATGGAGATCAGCGTTACAGGTCCCAACCGTGATCTCCACTCCGGTTTCTACGGAGGAGCCGTGGCCAACCCTATTGAGATCCTGGCGCGCATGTTGGCTCAGGTCAAAGACGATAACGGCAGGATTCTGATCCCCGGTTTTCTAGATTCTGTTACTCCCCTCACCGAGATGGAACGCAACCAGATTGCAGAGATCCCCTTTGATGAGCAGGAATTCCTCTCGGGACTCTCCGTTGAGAAAGGGTGGGGTGACCCGGACTTCTCCATCTTGGAGAAACTATGGGCACGCCCTACATTCGAGATCAACGGCCTCTGGGGTGGGTTCATTGATGAAGGGGTGAAAACGGTTCTTCCGGCCAAGGCCAATGCCAAAATCACAATGCGCCTCGTACCCGATCAGAACCCTCAACAGATTGCTGATGCAGTATCACACTTTTTCCACTCTATTGCTCCAGCCTCGGTTACTGTCGAAACCAAACGTATCAGCGGCGGTGGGCCTGGTATAGTCATTCCCACCGATACACCCGCCATGCTTGCCGCTTCTCACGCTTTGGAAGCAACGTTTGGTAAACGTCCATACTTCAGTCGAGAAGGGGTTTCGATCCCTGTTGTGAACGATTTTCGAGAGGTTCTTGGTATCGAAACACTTCTGATAGGATTGGGCCTTCCCGATGCCCGCCCCCACTCGCCTAACGAGAACCTACACCTTCCAACCTACCACTTGGGCATTGAGGCCATGGTGCGGCTCTACCACCAACTTGCAACGCTGTGATTGCCGATTTTTGAACGGAAAAAACAGAATAAGTTGATAATTTGGATTGCATACATACCGATCGGTATGCTACTACTGGTTGCACATACCGACCGGTATGTATGTTGTTCTCTTGTAACCTTCGTTTCCAATTCACAGGGTAATTCCAGAACCATGCCGCGTTCCGAATCACAACGTAATCCCGACAAAACCAGAGAACGCCTAATGACATCCGCGTTTGAAACATTCTGGAGAAAAGGATTCCAAGGAGCAGGATTAACAGAAATTCTCAAACAGGCCAATCTGACCAAAGGTGCGCTCTATCACCACTTTCCCGACAAAAAGAGCCTCGGTTATGCCGTTGTTGAAGAGGTTATGGGAAAGATGATGGAGGAGGACTGGTTACGCCCAATCCGTGAGGCAGAAGACCCTTTGCTCGGTCTTGAAGTCACACTGCAAGAAAATGTGGAACGGTATGGGGAAACACTGGTCCAACTGGGATGCCCTATCAACGCTTTGGCCCAGGAGATGGCCCCGGTTGACGAAGGGTTCAGAATTCGCATGTATCAGCTTCTGGAGCGGTGGCGCAGTGAGATGTCTCTTGCTCTACAGAAAGGGCGGGAGCTAGGCATCGTCCGCGAGGAAATTGATCCCCACCGAACATCAGTCTTTATTCTTGCCACTCTTGAAGGGTGTGCCGGACTCGCCCGAAACACCCAACGCCTGGATCTTCTGGTTACCTGTGCAGCAGGATTGACCGATTACTTCAGAAGCCTGCGAACACCGCATTCGTAACCCTCAAGACCGTTTCAGCCAGTCACGATTATTCAATAGCAGTCACATAAGGACGAAGACCAATGAATGGATGGATGAAAACCATGTTGCGCTGGCGCTGGCTGGTGGTTCTGATCGGGATCGCCGTGGTCGGTGCTGCTGGAAGTGGGGCTCGCCTGCTTCGATTCGACACCGATTATCGGGTTTTCTTCAGTGATGAGAACCCTCAACTTGTCGCCTTTGAAACCATTCAAAACACCTACACTAAGAACGATAATGTTCTCTTTACCATCGCTCCGAAAAGCGGCAAGGTCTTCAGCCGTGATACATTGGCGATGATTCAGGAACTGACTGAAAAATCGTGGCAGATCCCCTACTCCATTCGCGTAGACTCTCTGACCAACTATCAGCACACCGAGGCGGAGGAGGACGACCTGATCGTTGCCGATCTCGTCGAATCACCCCAGGATCTCTCCGATGCAGACCTTGAGAGAATCAAAACGATTGCTATTAATGAGCCCCTTTTGCTCCATCGCCTCATCTCTCCCAAAGCCGATACGACCGCGGTCAACGTCACTATCCAACTCGCAGGCAAACGCCCTGATCTTGAGGTGCCGGAAGTTGCCGCTTTCGCCAGAACTCTGGCCCAAGAGATGCGCACTGCTTATCCGGAGGTTGAGATCCACCTCACCGGTATGAGCATGATGAACAACGCTTTCCCGGAAGCATCGAAAAGAGACATGGCAACGCTGATTCCGATCATGTTTCTGGTGGTTCTGGTAACGCTGGGCTTCATGGTCCGTTCCATATCGGCCATGTTCGCATCACTCCTGGTCATTATCTTCTCCATTGTTACCGCCATGGGCATTACCGGCTGGCTTGGCATCGCCCTGACAGGACCCTCAGCCGGAGCTCCAACCATCATTCTCACCATGGCAGTTGCCGATTGTGTTCATATTCTCGTGACGTTCTTTCAGGGGATGCGTCGGGACGGCTTGGATAAAGAGACCGCCATTCTGGAGAGCCTGCGCATTAATGCGCAGCCGGTATTCCTCACCAGCGCCACAACGGCCATCGGCTTTCTGAGCATGAACTTTGGTGAGGTCCCTCCCTTCCACGATCTGGGAAACATCGTCACCATGGGCGTTCTCATGGCGTACGCCCTCTCCATGACTTTTCTTCCCTGTTTGATCATGATTCTCCCAATTTCGGTGAAAACAAGTCGGGATGAAGGTGCCATGGCAAGAGCGATGGACAGGTTTGCCGGATTCGTAATCAAACGGCGCTCTCCCCTGCTCTGGTTGATGAGTGGGATTACACTCCTATTGATCGCCTTTATTCCCAGCAATGAGCTGAATGATGAGTTCGTCAAATACTTCAGCAAGGAGATTGAATTCCGCCGGGCGACTGACTTTACGACAGACCATCTGACAGGCATCTACGCCATCGAGTACTCTTTGGAATCTGGCAGTTCAAACGGTGTTGCCGACCCTGAGTTTCTGGCCAATGTGGAAGCCTTTGCCCAATGGTACCGTTCTCAGCCCGAGGTGATTCACGTCAACAGCATCACGGACATCTTCAAACGCCTCAACAAAAGCATGCATGGAGATGACCCCTCCTATTATAAACTGCCGGATGCTCGGGATCTTTCGGCTCAGTACCTGCTGCTCTATGAGATGTCCCTGCCCTATGGGTTGGATCTGAACAATCAGATCAACGTGGACAAATCCAGCACCCGTTTCACCGTTACCATGCACTCGATCTCCACCAATCAGGTTCTCGACGTGGAGAAACGTGCCCAAGCCTGGATGCGCACCAACCTTCCTGAGACGATGGTGACTCCCGGGGCCAGCCCGACCATCATGTTTGCCAATATCGGCAAGCGAAATATTATGGGAATGCTCACCGGCACGACCATCGCCCTGGTGCTCATCTCCTTCCTCATGATCGCCGCGCTGCGCAGTCTCAAGGTAGGGCTGATCAGCATCATCCCCAATCTCGCTCCCATGGCCATGGCGTTCGGAATCTGGGGCATCATGGTGGGTCAGGTGGGCCTCGCTCTGTCGGTCGTGACCGGCATGACCCTGGGTATCGTGGTGGATGACAGTGTCCACTTCCTCAGCAAATATCTACGCGCTCGACGTGAAAAAGGGCTGGGAAGCCATGAAGCTGTTCGCTACGCATTCAACAGTGTCGGCACTGCCCTCTGGGTCACCTCAATCGTCCTGGTGGCTGGCTTCTTCGTCCTCACCTTTTCCACCTTCAAGTTCAACTCCGGAATGGGTCTGCTTACTGCGATGACCATTGCTCTCGCACTGGTAGCGGACTTCCTCCTGCTTCCACCGCTTCTGATGAAACTGGAGAAAAACCAATGAGACAGACCACACCCTCCCCCATCACCAGCCGCTGGTTGTTCCAAGGCATCGTCTATGCAACGGCAACCCTTATGTCCCTGGCCCCCTCTTCGCTCCTGGCCGAAACACCAGCAGAGAAAGGCTTGGCCATTGCGACCGAAGCAGATCGCCGCGACATGGGGTATGGTGACATGACGGCCAACATGACGATGACTCTCAAAAACCGTCATGGAGAAACCAGTGTTCGCTACATGCGTATAAAAATGCTGGAGATGGAGAACGACGGGGACAAGTCCATGTCGATCTTTGATCGCCCTCGGGACGTCAAAGGAACCGCCATGCTCACCTTCAGTCACGCAACCAAGCCAGACGATCAATGGATGTATCTCCCTGCGCTGAAACGGGTCAAACGCATCTCCTCCCGCAACAAGTCGGGACCGTTTATGGGCAGTGAGTTTGCCTTTGAAGATCTGGGCTCCCAGGAGATCGGTAAATACACCTACACCTGGATTAATAATGAAGCGTGTGGCGACTTGGAGTGCTTCGTCATTGAACGAAAGCCCACATACAAATATTCCGGATACACCCGGCAGATGGTCTGGATGGACACAGCCGAATACCGCCCTCTGAAGATCGACTATTACGATCGCAAAAATTCTCTACTCAAGACCCAAACGTTTACGGAGTATCACCAGTTTATTGGTAAGTACTGGCGTGCCCACACCATGGATATCGTCAACCACCAGACAGGAAAATCGACCAATCTCGTCTGGTCGAAGGTGAAGTTTCAGACCGGCCTCAAAGAGCGTGACTTCACACGCAACAGCCTCAAACGGGCACGCTGACAACTCGGGATCAAGATGGCAGGCACCATTGTCATTGCAGGCAGAATCTGTTGAAATTGCATCAATTGACGACCATGTTCCGAATATGTGTCGGGCCATGGAATGATTGATCACTTCACACACAATGGGGGTGGATCTTGTCTGCCAATCTGATCCAAAAAAAGGTTAATAAATTCGCCAGTTGTTCTCTATTCCGTCCTGTGATGCTCGGAATCAGCCTTATGGGGCTGTTGACGACACCACTGGTCGCCGAAACCGAGGGACTTCTTAAACGCTACTCTGCCCAGGCTGCCTCCTGCCGAACAGATGCCTGCACAGACACCGTTGTCAAGAAGCTCGAAGAGAGTGGACGGAAACCCTACATTCTGCGCATGTGGGATCTGAACCAAGCGATGTGGAAGACGGTCCATGTAGGCCACTATGAAACCCGCGATGAAGCCCAGGCCGAAGTCACTGCTATCAAAGAGAGTCTCAGCATTGATGGCTTTGTGTCAGCGGTGGATATGACACCGATCAAGAAATGCGATGAACACAAAGATCAAGAGAAGAACCACACCAAGCAATAAGCGCCAATCCTGCCCGGTGCTTCACCCTTTGCAACGGCAAGGCAGAAACAGCATGCACGCCTCTTTGCGTGGGCCTCTGCTATTTTGCCTGATAGTGATAGCGACTATTTCACCACAACCTGCTTTCTCTTCAGATCTGAAGCTCTCTTTTGATCGAACGCTCAAAACAGCCTCGACAACAGATCAGGCTGTCTTTGACGATTCGCTCCCCACACCGCCCCCTTCACTGATGATGTCCGAATCATTGGGCCACTTCCCAACGCTCAACGGTCTCTCAACTGGGGAACCGGGCATGGATGAGGAGGAGAGTGATATCCGCAGTGAATGGTCGGGCCATGTAAGCGGTGAACTACGGTGGTTCCCTGAAGATGGTCTGCAAGGACAGGACGAGAACCTCTACCCCGCATTTTCTCTGCAAGCTGAGTATCTTAGAGAGTGGAACGATGGATACGACCAGTTCACCTTCACACCCTTCATGAGAGTAGATTATCACGATTCCCGACGCACCCACGCCGATATTCGGGAGCTCTCCTGGGTTCACGTTGAAGAAAACTATGAATTGCGGATGGGTGTTCGCAAAGTGTTCTGGGGTGTGACCGAATCCCAACATCTGGTGGACATCATCAATCAGAGCGATTTGGTGGAGAGCACCGACGGTGAGGAGAAACTGGGGCAACCCATGTTCAATATCGCCTTTGATAAAGAGTGGGGCATGTTGGATCTTTTTGTTCTACCTTTCAACAGGCTACGCACCTATCCCGGCAAGGATGCCCGGTTTCGAACAACCTACTGGGTCGATGACAAACAAGCCATTTTCGAATCAGAGCTTGAAGAGTGGCAGCCGGGTGTTGCTGTACGCTGGATGCAGAGTTTCGGTGATTGGGATGTAGGCCTCTCCCACTTCTCAGGGATGAGCCGTGACCCTCGATTCATTGTGGGTACGCGTCATGGTTCGGAGACGGTTCTTATCCCCTATTACGAACGTATCGATCAGACTGGCCTTGATATCCAGGCCACTCTGGAGTCGTGGTTACTCAAACTGGAAGCGATCAGTCGCAGTGGTCAGGGTTCTCGACGCTATGCCGCTGCCACAGCCGGGTTCGAGTACACTCTGGTCGGAATTTTTGAATCGGATGCTGATCTGGGATTCATCGCAGAGTATCTCTATGACGACCGTAGAGAAGGCGCTCCTACCCCGTTCCAGAACGACTTGATGCTGGGCATGCGACTGGCCATGAACGATGAACAGAGCACGGAGGCTCTGTTCGGGGTCATCACTGACCTGGACCACAATGCGACCCTTATGAATCTGGAAGGCTCCCGTCGTCTCGGTGACTCCTGGAAACTCTCTCTGGAAGGGCGTGCGCTTATTGATATTTCCGACAAGGACCCCCTCACCATCTGGCGCCGGGATCAGATGGTTCAACTGGAGCTGACGCGCTATTTCTGACTCTACTTCGTGAACACGTCACTCGAGCGCTTCAAAAAATAATTGGCATGGAATGGAGAGAGCGCACAATTCCTCTCTCCTAGCGCTTGACAGAAGGGGGTCGGGAATCCGATAGTGCTTCTACTTGGAACTGGCGTTCCATAGATGCACTCCCTTTCGACGATTCAGGCTGGAAGAACACATGGAAGAGTTTCCCCGTATCCAACGTCTACCCCCCTATGTTTTCTCTGTTGTCAACGCGCTGAAACACACGGCTCGCCAACAGGGCGAAGATATCATCGACTTCGGCATGGGAAATCCGGATCAGGCGACCCCGCAACACATTGTCGATCGCCTCTGTGAAGCGGCCCAGGAAGCGAAGAACCATCGCTATTCGCTCTCAAAAGGCATCCCCGGCCTTCGCAAGGAGCTATGCCGCTACTACAAGCGTCGATTCGACGTGGAGCTGGATCCGGAAACCGAATCTATCGTCACGATCGGTTCCAAAGAGGGGTTGTCCCATTTGGCGCTGGCCATCACCCGGCCTGGCGACACCATCATGGTTCCCAACCCCACCTACCCTATTCACGGCTACGCCTTTGTAATCGCCGGCGCCGATATCCGCCACGTCCCGTTACATCCGGATGGTGATTTTTTTGCTGAAATGACCAAGGCGATCCAGACGACCTGGCCACGGCCCAAGGTTCTGGTGATCAACTTCCCATCCAATCCCACCGCGCAGGTGGTTGATCTGGACTTCTACGTTCGTGCTGTGGAGTTTGCCAAAGAGCACGATCTGATAATCTTCTCGGATATCGCCTATGCCGAGATCTCCTTCGATGGCTACAAAAGCCCCAGCATCATGCAGGTTCCCGGTGCCATGGATGTGGCTGTGGAGTGTTATTCACTCTCGAAAACCTATAACATGCCGGGCTGGCGTGTCGGATTCATGGTGGGGAACAGACGCCTTATCCACGCCTTGAGTCGCATTAAATCCTATCTTGACTACGGCATGTTCCAACCGATTCAGATCGCTGCAGCCGTTGCCCTCAAAGAGTCACGTCTCAACGCAGAAGCAGGGAAACGGGACTGCGTGGATGATATCCGTGAACTCTATCAGAACCGCCGAGATGTTCTGATAGATGGTTTGGGACGGGCAGGATGGGAGATAGACAAACCATTGGCATCCATGTTTGTCTGGGCAAAGATTCCTGAAGAGTTTAGAAAAATGGGCTCTCTGGAGTTCTCCAAACTTCTGTTACAAGAAGCAAAAATGGCCGTCAGCCCTGGTATCGGATTCGGCCACTACGGCGACGAGTACGTTCGCATTGCTCTGATTGAGAATGAACACAGAACTCGCCAAGCCATTCGTCAGGTGAAAAAATTCTTGAATGCAGGTGGTGATGTGGCATCCGAGTGATTTCGGAGCAACAAAAACACCGTTTTTCAGCATGAATCAAGCCGAACCTAATCACTGTTTACGATGGGTTCAACTGTTTCGGGAGAGGAATTGTGAAGCAATTGCGCGTTGGCATTCTGGGCTGTGGAACCGTTGGAACCGGAACCGCAAGGCTTCTCATGGCGCAGCAGAATGTGTTGCGCAGACGGACCGGGGTTGACATCAAACTGGTCCGTATTGCCGATCGAATCTTTGCCAATGACGATCATGGCAAGACGTTCAAAGGGGTACAACTGGTCGATGATGCCGCAGCCGTCATCGAAGCAGAAGATATCGATGTGGTCATCGAACTGATCGGCGGTCTGGAACCGGCACGCAGCTTTGTCATCGACGCCATGAAACGTGGTAAGCATGTCGTGACTGCCAACAAAGCGCTGGTTGCCGTCCATGGCAACGATATACTGCTGGAGGCGATTCGCCGCAAGGTGGACTTCGGATTTGAAGCGTCGGTCGCCGGAGCCGTACCGGTCATCAAAGCCGTTCGAGAGAGTCTGGCCGCCAACACCGTCGTCGAGATTCACGGCATTCTCAATGGGACTTGCAACTACATTCTCACCCAAATGCGTGAGGAGGGTCTCCCCTTCGACGAAGTCCTGAAAACAGCACAGGAAAAGGGGTACGCCGAGGCCGACCCTACCTTCGATGTGGATGGCATCGATACCGCCCACAAACTTGCCATTCTCTCAGCATTGGCTTTCGGTACGCCGATCGTCTACGACAAAGTGTTTATTGAGGGTATCCGCTCCATCTCCGATACCGACATCAAATGGGCGACGCGCATGGGCTTCAAGATCAAGCTCCTGGGTATCACCCAGTTGAGCAAGGATGGTCTGGAGTTACGCGTTCATCCTACCATGGTCAGCGCTGACAGCATGGTGGGCTCTGTTGAGGACGTCTTTAACGCTGTTTTCATCAAAGGCGATTTCTCAGACACCACCATGTATTACGGCCGAGGAGCTGGAGAAGAACCCACAGCCAGTGCCGTGGTCGCTGATATCATCGATATCGCACGCAACCTGAAAGCCAATGTTGACGGTCACCGGGTTGCCCCCTTCTCCTACCTGCCTGATGAACTGCGTTCATGCACAGTCCGTAGCATGGACAAACTTACCGGTGACTACTATATCCGCTTGACCGTTGATGATCGTCCCGGTGTTCTTGCCGATATCACTGCCATCTTCAAAGAGGAGGGCATCTCCATCAAACGCCTACAGCAGGAGGCGCGCTCCACACCGTATAATGACCCGGTTCCTCTTGTGATGGTAACGCACCGCACCCGTGAGAATCAGGTGCAGGGTGCTCTGCGAAAAGTGGCAAACCTTGATGCCGTAAAAGAGAAACCGCATTTGATCAGGATAGAAAACGAGCTGGCATGATCTTCCCGCTTTTTGGCTGAACTGAACCAACTACTGGGGTGAACAGGTGCCAGTCACTCTTTGGATCGACGGATTGATCTCAGAAGATGATCCCCCTCTGAAACAGAGTGCCCCTTCACTTTTTGGTCTCATGGCACGTGGCTCAGGGGGATTCGTCTCCACACCCTGGCCTAAAACTCAGCATCCCGTAACAGTGACTGACTTGGGTGGAGAGAAAGAGCGCTCTATTACTGAAGAGGATTCCTCTTCCCTAACTCGTCTCGATCTTGCAGATCGACATCTACCTCTCTTATCTCTACTAGGACTCCTGCATTCGGATCAGGAAGCCCTGTTCTGTCCTGCACAACACTCTGCTTCACCCCTCCCCTCCTCTGCCTCGACATCACCTAACAACGCTGAAACAAACGTTGCGTTGATTCCTGTCCCCGGGATTTCGGAGGGGTACTTCGCTGCAGTGGATCACTTTGGTCCAGATGGGGTGGATAGATCCCGTGTTTGGGGCCTGATGACCTTCACTCACCTGATGCCGAAGAAGGATCGCCTTCTCTTTGTCTCTCCCCA
Source organism: Magnetococcales bacterium (assembly GCA_015231265.1). Lineage (GTDB taxonomy): Bacteria > Pseudomonadota > Magnetococcia > Magnetococcales > JADGBX01 > JADGBX01. Next base: position 62,594 of record JADGBX010000004.1, read on the forward strand.
CCGTACCGGGCTCAATGCTGAAGAGATGGTAGAGATTATTGAGGCACTTCGGGAGGAGTTTGCAACAGAAGGGTGGTCCATATTACCGTTGGATGCCACACGCTGCCTCATTGCGCTCCCAATCGGTAAAACAGGCTCGAATTCACCCCCATTTCGTGTTGGCACCATACCACCAGAGAGAATGGAAGGTCGATCGATCAGACCCTGGATGCCAGTGGGACCAGATGCATCCACGTTGCACCAATTGATGACCATAGGACAGCTTCTCCTGGCACGCCACCCTCTGAATACCACACGCACCCTATCCGGTCGCCTTCCTCTGAACAGTCCGTGGATTTGGGGGATTTCAGCATCTCCTTTTCCATTGGCAGAGACAAAAGAGGGAAACAAAGCTCCCGACTCTCGCAATGGATCACTTTGGTCCTCATCTCCTGTTGTCCGTGGAGCCGGTGCGCTTGCAGGGTTTGCGACCCAAGCGTTATCGTCGGAGTTTCCCTCTGCTAATCAGGATGAAACGCGCAACCTTCTTAACACGCTTTCGTCGCGCATTGAGCACAACCCTAAGGAGATTCACCTCCTTCATCTCCAAACCCCAGCCCATCTCGCACGCCATGGATTGCACAATGAGAGACTGGAAATCGTATCACTCTTGGATAGCACTGTGATTGCTCCACTGGCTGAGATGCTACATAAACACTCTCAACCTCTTGTGATTACTGATGGTCTTCCTCTTAACAAGGATGGAACGACCCGTACTGAACCGCTGCTTTGGGTTGCAGCCCAGGGAAAAGAGTTACTCCCCAAACGCCGGTTCTGGCCAGTGGGAAACAGCCTGCCCAAAGAACAGATGTCCCTGCGGGATTTCGTTTCACGCTGGCTGACAGGTGAATGAGGTGAGCATGGATACACTTTTCTCAACTCTGTCCTTGAAGGGAAGAGTCTGGAAAGCGCGAGCACTACCCGGTCAGGAACACAATCGCTTGGCCGATAAACTTGGTCTCAGTCCTGGACTGGCGCCCATGTTGGCGCATCGCAGAATCGATGATCAAGAGAGTGCTGGACTGTTCTTCCACCCAACTCTCAAGCAGCTTCCTGACCCTCATGATCTTAAAGACATGCAACGGGCGGTGCGGCGTGTAATTGAAGCACTGGAGAACAAGCAGTCCATCGCAGTCTTTGGTGACTATGATGTGGATGGAACAACCTCATCTGCTCTAATGGCACGCTATTTCCGCGCGCTCGGGGTTACCATCCGGATCTATATCCCCAACCGTCTGACTGAGGGGTATGGCCCTAATGCCGACGCTATTAGACTTCTCAAAGAAGAGGGTACCGATCTACTGCTAACCGTAGATTGCGGTATCACCTCTTTTGATGAGTTGGAACTCGCCTCTGAACTGGGCATGGACGTGATCGTCACCGATCACCATCAACAATCGCCTCGTGGACTGCCCAAGGCAGTAGCCGTCGTCAATCCCAATCGCGCTGACGACACCTCTTCCCATACGATGTTGGCCGGCGTAGGGGTAGCTTTCTACTTGGTTCTGGCGATCAATCGCGAACTGCGCACGCAGGGCTGGTTCACTTCGTCTCGTCCAGAACCGGACACGCGAAACCTCATGGATCTTGTCGCGCTGGGCACCGTGGCCGACATGGTGTCTCTGACAGGCGCCAATCGACCTCTGGTATCTGCTGGTTTACGCTGGAGCGGGCGCACGGGAAATCTCGGTTTCAACGCCTTGGCACAGGCCGTGGGAGCAACCATCCCGATCAAATCGGACCACATTGGTTTCCGTCTTGGTCCACGCATCAATGCTGCGGGTCGCCTGGGAAAAACCGGTCTCGGCGTGACACTACTGACAACCGACGATCCTGAGCAGGCCAAGATGCTTGCTGAGACACTTAATACGCTCAATCAGGAACGGCGTACCATAGAGCAGACTGTTCTCAATGAAGCAACAGAGCAGATCGAAGCTATTAAAAACCTGGAAGAGAAACGGGGATTGGTCGTTATGGGACGAGGCTGGCATCCCGGAGTTATTGGGATCGTCGCTTCACGACTCATGGATCGCCACCACCGTCCGACGCTGGTTATCTCAATGAACCAGGGTGGTGAAGGAACAGGGTCCGGTCGTTCAATCCCAGGCATCAATCTTCTCGAAGCCATTCGCGCTGGAAGCGATCACCTTATCCGCTATGGTGGGCATGCCGCTGCTGCTGGATTCATGGTCAAAGAGGAAGCGTTGGAATCATTCTCAACCGCTTTTGAACAGGAGCTTCATCAGACGAATCCGCCTGAGAAATTCCAACCAGTGATGCTGTTTGACACTATTCTGCCGCTCAGTTTGGCAACCCAGCCTGGCATTATTTCCGATCTCAGTCGGTTCGAACCCTATGGTATGGGCAACCCCGAACCAGTCATCGTTATAAAAAATGTCCGTATTCAGGATCAAAAGGTACTATCCGGCAAGCATCTGCGTTTGAATCTCGTGGATCCTGAATATGATCGTGTTCTAGAGGCTATCGCATTCAATATCCTGCCCGGACCTCTGGGTGAAACGCTCCTCACCGTGCCACCCGACCGCCCGGTTCGTGTTGCTGGAACGCTTTCAGAAAACACCTACCGAGGTCAGACGCGTCTTCAGATCATCCTGATTGACGCTGGCTTTTGATCAGCTTGCCCACATAGCCTTTCTTCTTGATCAGGAAAGCCTTATAGAGTTTCTCCAGATCAGGCACCGTTGATTCTTGAACGTAATCATCTTCCAGAAGGTGTTGATACCATGCCGAGAGTCTTGGCATATCAGCCAAAGAGAGGGTCTGGTGCAACTGGTTGAGCAGATTGATCCGAATAAACAGAGGAGCAAAAGCTGCATCCACTAAGGAGAAGGCAGCCCCACCGAAGTAGGGTCCTTGGCTGACGGCCTCTTCCAAGCGCATGAATTTAGCAAGCAGCTCCTGGCGACCAAATTGGAAATCGTTATCCTGCCCAACGACCATGTTGCTCAGATCACTATGGCATTCTGAAGCAAATACGATCCATGCCCGATATTGCGCTCTTCGCAAAGCATTTCGCGGCAGAAGATCGCCCGGAGTTGCATCGTTGATAAATTCATTAATAACCGACGAGTCGAACAGCACTGCCGATTCGTTGATCTTCATGACCGGGACGCTTCCTGTGGGCGCAATATCCCTAAACCACGGCGGTTTATTCATCGGATCGATGTAGGTCATCGTAAACTCGGTCTGCTTTTGATTCAGAGCTATGATGCAACGCTGAACAAAGGGGCAGATTTTATATCCAATCAATTCCAGTTTCATAACTGTTCGCACTCCATTGAGAACCAGGCGGGTTATTCGCCCTGCAATCAGGATGATCCTGCTCTCCCAACACTGAGACTCTGCGATTGAGGGGAGGGTGACTTATAACTCTTGAGTCACTAGCTTTCACACTCCCATACGTTGAACCAGACCGATAATACCTGAAGCAACGACCCCGTCCGGATCCTGTTTTCCCCGTCACACTCTTTTCGAATTCAGTACTCTTTTTGAAGAGACGTTCTCCATCTCCCTCTTCAATGACGTACAGCACAAAGCTGCGAAAAAGAGAACAACGAGAAAATTCGAAAAAATCAGCAAATGCAGGCATTCTATTGATGAAGCTCGTCCGGATCAATGAAACGAATGATACAGCCTATGGCCACACCTTTGAAACGCCTTGAGATAACACCATAATTTTATTTTAAAATCAATATATTAATAGCAATTCCCCGTCACGATGAAGAGTGCCCACCCTTTACACGCTTTCTGGAAAAGGTAAGCTGATTCTTTACACAGTTAATCAGATCAAAGGAACAGTTATCATGGCCGATCATCCTGACCACTGGTATCAGCAGTCTGCTGTCATTCCCTTTCGCATAAGTGACGATGGTTCATTGGAGGTCATGCTGATTACATCGCGAAAGAAGAAACGCTGGGTCATTCCCAAGGGGATCATCGAACCGGATATGTCCCCCCCGGCCTCTGCAGCAAAAGAGGCCGAAGAGGAGGCGGGTATCCGTGGTCATGTCTATCCTGATCTTCTTGGAACCTTCACGTACGACAAGTGGGGAGGAACCTGTACCTGTCAGGTCTACGTGATGCGCGTCGAAGAGGTGATGGAGCAGTGGCTCGAGAATTTCCGTGACCGGGAGTGGGTCGACCTTGAAACCGCAGCCCAGCGCATGAAAGAAAATGAGATGCAAAACATCATGCGATCAATGACCTCCTTCAAAACGTGACTCAATTGATGAGATATTGTAAAAAAAAAACATT